>JAUNSH010000096.1 GCA_030539285.1 Eubacteriales bacterium | reverse complement strand
CCCTTGGCACGGCGGTTGGGGTTGGCCTTCAGCTCCTGCACCTCAGCGGTCAGCAGCACCATTTCCAGCAGCTCGTCCAGACCCATGCCTGTCTTGGCGGAGATGGGCACGATGATGGTATCGCCGCCCCATTCCTCGGGCACCAGGTCGTACTTGGTCAGCTGCTCCTTGATCTTGTCGGGGTTGGCGGTAGGCTTATCCATCTTGTTGATGGCAACGATGATGGGCACCTCGGCGGCCTTGGCGTGGTTGATGGATTCCACGGTCTGGGGCATGATGCCGTCGTCGGCGGCAACCACCAAAATGGCGATATCCGTGGATTTGGCGCCGCGGGCACGCATGGAGGTAAAGGCCGCGTGGCCGGGGGTATCCAGGAAAGTGATCATCTGGCCGTTCACATCGACAGTATACGCACCGATGTGCTGGGTAATACCGCCGGCCTCGCCTGCGGTGACGGAGGTCTTCCGGATGGCGTCCAGGGTAGAAGTCTTGCCGTGGTCAACGTGGCCCATGACCACGACGACGGGAGCACGGGTCTCCAGCTCCTCGGCAGTATCCACATGGTCGTCGATGATCCGCTCTTCGATGGTAACGGTGACTTCCTTCTCCACCTTGCAGCCCATTTCGGTGGCCACATACTCGGCGGTGTCAAAGTCGATGGTCTGGTTGATGCCGGCCATGACGCCGTTTTTCATCAGGCACTTGATGACCTCACCGGCGGTCTTCTTCATCCGGGAAGCCAGCTCGCCCACGGTAATTTCGTCGGGAATTTTGACGGTGACGGGAGCCTTCCGGGCTACCTCCATCTGGAGCCGGCGCATCTTCTCCTGCTCCTCGTTGCGGCTCTTGCTGCCGCGGAAATTGCCCTTCTGCTGCTTATTGGACTGCTTGCCCTTTCCGCCGCCAATACGCTGCTTGCCGCCCTGATAGTTCTGAACCCGCTCGGACACCAGATTATCCACGTCGGCAAAGCGGTTGGCGTTGACCTGCACAGCGGAGGTGTCCACCACCCGGCGCTCCCGCTTGCGCTCCGGCTCCTTGGGCTTGTCGGCCTTGGGAGCCGCCTGCTGCGGGGCAGGGGCAGACTGGGGCTTGGGCTGGTTGTTGTTCTGAGGACGGGCGCTGCCCTGCTGGGCCTTGGGCTGCTGGGCTGCGGGTTTATTGTCCTTCTTCGGCTCAGCCTTGGGTTCCGCCTTGGGGACAGTGGGCTTCACCGCGAAGATCTGCTCCATGGAGCTGATCTGGTTTTTCTGGGTCATGTAGTCGAATACCACATTCAGCTCCGCGTCCGTCATGACCTGGGTATAGGACTTGGGCTTCTCGCCGTACTTTCCAACGATCTCCGAGATCTCCTTGGGAGATACGCCAAAATCCGCGGCGACCTCCTTCACACGATACTTAACAAAACTCATTCTATAAAAGCACCTCCATGGTTGGATACGCGATGTTATCGAATCGAGTCACTGTCAACTGTCAATTGTCAACTGTCAACTCAAAAATTACTTCTTCCCTTTTCTCAAATTCCGCTGATGGGCCTTGGCTTCCGCCTGCCGCTTTTTGGCCTTCGCCGCCTTGGCGCTCAGCACTTCCAGCACCTGCGGGTCGGCCTTGGGCAGGGACTTGACCAGCGCCAGCGCCAGCTGCACATCGGTGATGGCGGCAATGGCAAGGCTGGTCCTGCCGATGGCGAAGCCCATCTCGTCCTTGGTGCAATCCAGCCGCACACACTGCTGCTCCGTGCCGGCGGCGAAGGACTTGGCCCGCCGCCAGGTGTGGTCGGAGGCATCCGACGCAACCAGGATCACATAGGCCTTTCCAGCTCTGGCAATGGCACCCACAGGCTCCTCGCCCAGCTCCGCCATGCCGCCCTTCCGGGCCAGAGACAGATAGTTCAGGGCTTTATTGTCCATTGCCCGCCTCCATTTCCTTTTCCAGCCGGGCGTAAACATCCTCGGGGATGGTCACTTCCAGGCTGCGGTCCAGGGCCTTGGAGCGCAGGGCCTTTTTCAGGCACTCGGGATTGGGGCACAGGTAGGCTCCCCGTCCGTTCATCTTTCCGCCGAAGTCCAGACAGACGCTGCCCTCGGGGGTGCGGACCACCCGGATCAGCTCCCGCTTGGCCTTCCGCTCCCGGCAACCCATGCACTGCCGCTGGGGGATCTTTTTCTGCATTGGAACACCCCTCCTTTATTCAGATACGAGATACAAGATAGAAGATACAAGATAT
>JAUNSH010000064.1 GCA_030539285.1 Eubacteriales bacterium | reverse complement strand
GTGGGCATGGTGTTCCAGTCCTTCAACCTGTTCAACAACATGACGGTGCTGGAAAACTGTATCGTTGGTCAGGTGAAGGTGCTCAAGCGCAGCCGGGAGGAAGCGAAAGCCCATGCCATGCAGTATCTCGATAAGGTGGGCATGACTCCCTACATCAACGCCAAGCCCCGGCAGATCTCCGGTGGTCAGAAGCAGCGGGTAGCCATTGCCCGGGCGCTGGCTATGGACCCGGAGGTGCTGCTGTTTGACGAGCCGACTTCCGCTCTTGACCCGGAAATGGTGGGCGAGGTGCTCAGCGTCATGCGTGCCTTGGCTCAGGAGGGCATGACCATGCTGGTGGTGACCCACGAGATGGCCTTTGCACGGGACGTGAGCAACCATGTGGTGTACATGAATCAGGGCGTCATCTGCGAGGAGGGCACACCGGAGGAGCTGTTTGGCGATCCCCAGAAGCAGGAAACCCGGGATTTCCTCTCCCGCTTCCGCAACAATTAAAGATACAGTGCATTAGATGATGGAAGGAACGAAAAGAGGTTTCGTATGAGCAAAAGAAATAGGCTTGCCGAATTTTGCAGATGCTGCCTGACAATGATTTCTCCAAAGCTGAATACAAAAGTCGTATTTTACTCTAAGTTTCACAGGAGATTGGACCTGAATCATCCTAAGACGCTGAACGAGAAGGTCCTGTGGCTGAAATTCAACACCTACTGGGACAATCCTGTGGTCAAGCAGTGCGCGGACAAATATCGAGTGAGAGAGTATCTGCGTGAGAAAGGATTTTCGGAATTGCTGACGCCCCTGATCGGTGCCTACGATAATATTGAGCAGATCCCTTGGAATGCGCTTCCTGAGAGGTTTGTGCTGAAATTGAATATCGGCTGTGGGTGTAATCTCGTTGTCGCTGACAAAAGCAAGTTCGACATCGCGGATGCAAAAAAGACGATGAAAAAATGGATGAAATCCCGGTTTTGGCTCATGTTTGCTGAGATGCAGTATAAAGATGTCGAACCTCATATTCTAATTGAGGAATTCCTCGGTACGAGTACGGGGGGTTGCCAGTGGACTATAAGTTCCATTGCATAAATGGAAAAAGCAAATACGTCATGGTTTGCATGGACCGTGGCAGCGAAACGGGTCTCAGATTATACTATTTTGACAGAGACTGGAATTTGATGCCCTTTACCCGGGCTGCCATTGATGATAAGGAGCGTGTGATCCCCAAGCCGGAGCATATTGATGAGGCGTTTGACTACGCTGAAAAGCTGGCACAGGGTTTCCCCTATGTCCGGGTGGATCTCTACATCGTGGATGGCAGAATTTATTTTGGTGAGTTGACATTCACGCCTGCAGCGGGAATGTCTAAAAGTATCCTGCCCGAGGCAGACCGGAGATTGGGAGAAGAACTGCGGCTGTAATTGTGATGAAAAGTTTTTCGTTTCCGCATTTTCATCAGAATTGACGACGGTAAGGAAGTTGCTTAGTATCATATTGGGGGCAGGCATTGAGCCTGCCCCCAATCTTTATGATCAGAGCCTAAAAGCAGAATCTTAGGTGCAGCGCGGCCGGCCGAAGCGCTTATCCGAAAAGCTGTCGGAAAAACGTCTGTCCGACAGGATTCGACAAATTTTTCGCTGAAATGACATATAATGAAAATACGACCCCGTTGTTCGACAAGTTTCGCTTGCGCCGGGCTGTCCGCGATGCTATGCTACAGGCGCCGAAGGGTATTTTCGGAAAAAAACAGGAAAAGAGATGATATTTTGTGGGAAGCGCGAAAACTGTCACCCCCTTGGATGAAAGGAGAGTCTTTATGGCAAAAATGACGAGGACACGACCTGGCCTGATCTTACTGGCGATAGCGCTGGCGCTGTCCCTGCTGCCGGGCTGCGGAAGGCCGGTCACCAGGCAGGAAACGCCGATCTGTGTCTACCTGTGGAGCACAGAACTGTATAACGGCTATGCCCAGTACATCCAGTCCATGCTGCCGGATGTGGATATCCAGTTTGTCGTGGGCAACAACGATTTGGATTTCTACCAGTTTATGAGTGAAAATGGAGCCCTGCCGGATATCATCACCAGCCGCAGGTTTTCCCTGTATGATTCGGCAGAGCTTAAGGACCAGCTGATGGATCTGTCCACCACGGAGGAAGCCGGAGCCATCTATGAGACCTATCTGACCAGTTTTATGGACAGTGAGGGAAGGATCAACTGGCTGCCGGTGTGCGGCATGGTGGACGGCATCGTCGCCAACCGGGCGCTGTTTGAGCAGTACGGCATTGCCCTGCCCACGGACTATGAAAGCTTTGTCGCCGCCTGCCGGGCCTTTGAAGCGGTGGGCATCCGGGGCTACGCCGCTGATTTTGTCTACGACTATACCTGCATGGAGCTGCTTCAGGGCTGGTCCATCCCGGAGCTGACCTCGCTGGAGGGACAGTCCTGGCGGCTCAGATATGAGAACCCCCAGGACGAGATGACGGGTTTGGATACGCAGATCTGGCCGGGCGTCTTCCGGCGGATGGAGCAGTTTCTGGAGGATGTAAAGGTCCGGGCGGAGGACACCGAAATGTCTTACGGCCCCTTTCAGGAGATGTTTATGGCGGGACAGGCGGCGATGATCCGCAATACCAGTGCCTTTGTCATCAATTACAATGAAGCCGGAATGGATACGGTCATGCTTCCCTACTTTGGAGAGAATGGGGAATCCTGGCTGCTGACCTATCCCTGCTTTCAGGTGGCGCTGAATAAAGACCTGGAGCAGGACGAGGACCGTCAGGAGCTGGCTATGCGGATCATGAAGGTCATGCTTTCCTGTGGCGGACAGAACGCACTGGCGACAGGGGACGATGTGATCCCCTACAGCCAGAATGTGGATCTGACTCTGGACCCCGCGCTGGACAATCTAAGGCCCTATATCCAGCAGAACCACCTGTTTATCCGTCTGGCCTCCAACGAGTTTTTCTCCGTGTCCAAAGAGGTAGTGACGAAGATGATTTTGGGTGAGTACAACGCCCAGCAGGCCTATGAGGCTTTCGACACCAAACTCCGGGAGGACAAGACCGAGGAAGCGGAAATCGTCCTGACGCTGGAGCAGGGCTATTCCAATACTTTCAACAGTAAGGGCGGCTCTCAGGCGGCGTCCGTCATGGCAAACACCCTGCGCATGTACTACGGCACTGAGGTGCTGATCGCCCCTGCCTACAGCTTTACGGGTTCCGTTCTGAAAGCGGACTATACGGAAAAAATGGCAGGCAACATGATCATGCCCAACGCGCTGGAATCCTTCGGCTGTGATCTGACCGGCGCGCAGCTGAAGCAGGTGCTGAGGCTGTACGTGGAAGGTGTGGAGGGCAGCTTCGCACCCTTCAATTCCGGCTCCCTGCCTGTGGTCAGCGGGATCACCATAGACGTGACAAAAAGGGGCGATGGCTTTGTTCTGACGCGGGTGCGCAGGGACGGCAGGGAGATAGGCGACGGAGAGACCTTCCATGTGACCTGCCTGAATACGCAGTCCCTCATGGCGAAGTTCCCGGAGAGCGTGACACAGAAACTTGTACCGGGAGATACCGGTGTTAAAACAGCATGGGTCGGGTACATCAAAAACGGCGGTACCCTTGCCCAGCCGGAGGATTACATCACGCTGAAATAATGTCCAGCAATTGAGGATTCCAATTCATGAAAAAGAGATTGATCGCACTGGTGCTTGCGTTGGCGGTGGTACTTTGCGCCGCCGGCTGCGCGGCGAAACAACAGGAGCAGGACAGGGTATCCATCACCATGTATCTGTGGGATAAGACCATGACCAAGGCGCTGTCGTCCTGGCTGGAGGAAGCCTTCCCGGAGATCGACTTTACCTTTGTGGTGGGCTATAACACCATGGATTTTTACGCCGATCTGAACGACCGGGGCGCTCTGCCGGATATCATCACCTGCCGCCGGTTCTCTCTGAACGACGCGGCGAATCTGTCGGAGCTTCTGATGGATCTGAGCCAGACAGAGGTGGCGGGTACCTTCTATGACAGTTATCTGGAAAACAACCGGGAGCCGGGGGGCGCGGTCCGGTGGCTGCCCATGTGCGCCGAGATCGATGGCTATATTGCCAATCTGGATCTGTTCGAGCAGTATGACATCCCGCTGCCCACCAATTACGGGGAGTTTGCCGAGGTGTGCCGCCAATTTGAGGAGCTGGGCATCAACGGCTATGTCAACGACTATGACGAGGACTATTCCTGCCTGGAGGCCCTGCAGGGCTGCGCCATCCCGGAGCTTATGACCATAGAGAGCACCCTGTGGCGCAGGGCCTATGAGAGCGAGACGCAGGATTCGCCTGTGGGACTGGACAAACAGGTCTGGCCCCGGGTATTTGAAAAGTTCCGGCAGTATCTGCTGGATACCCGGACGGAGCCGTCGGACGCGGATATGGACTATGAGATCATGGCCCCGGACTTCTTTGACGGAAAAACCGCCATTATTCGCGGTACGGCTACGGACTGCGTGATGTTCCGGCAGAATGAGGGCGTGAACTGCGCCATGCTGCCCTATTTCGGGGAAACGTCCGAGGACAGCTGGCTGCTGACCTATCCCCACTGCCAGGTGGCGGTGAACCGCCAGGTGGAGGAGGATCCGGCCAAGAACGCGGAGGTCCAGCGGGTACTGGGAGCACTGTTCAGCCAGGAGGGCCAGAGCCGGCTGGAGCCAAGCAGCGCGCTGCTCAGCTATAACAAAAATGTACAGACGGAACTGGGCAGTGCACTGTCTCTGGTGGAGGACTGCGTCAACCAAAACCACCTGTATATGCGGCTGGCATCCACGGAATTTTTCAGCGTTTCGGCGGATGTGGTCCGCAAGATGATCCGCGGGGAATATGGTGCCCAGGAAGCCTACGCGGATTTTGATGCCAAGCTCACCGCTCCGCCGGACCCCGGGGATACGAGGGTGATCACTACTCAGAAAACAGCCTATGAGTATGCCATGGGTGAGCATGGAAGCCCCGCCGCCTCGGCGGTCATCAATACGGCCCGGGAGCAGTTCGGAGCGGATGTTGCCATCGGCTATTCCAGCGTAGTGGCTGCGCCGGTGTTCGCGGGGGACTATACCGAGCAGCAGCTGCACTGGCTCACAGCCAACCGCCTGCGTATCCGCTATGGCAGCTTTACCGGCGGGGAGCTGATAGAACTGATGCAGTGGCTGGTGAACGTCAAGGAAGACGGCTCCAACCCTATCCGGGGCGGCCTGATGCCGGTGACCAGCGCTCTGGAATACACTGTTGCCACCGACGGCACGGGCGAGTATACTCTGACAAGAGTCACAAGGGACGGAAGGTCCCTGGATGAGGACGCCGTCTATTCCGTACTGCTTCTGGGGGACCTCAACTATATTGAAGCGTCTT
The DNA here is from genome assembly GCA_030539285.1 of Eubacteriales bacterium. Classification (GTDB taxonomy): domain Bacteria; phylum Bacillota; class Clostridia; order Oscillospirales; family Oscillospiraceae; genus Faecousia. The sequence continues at coordinate 7,659 of JAUNSH010000064.1, read as the reverse complement.
ACTATTGCAATTGTCCCATACCCCAGAACCTTGCGGACAAGCTGGTGTATGAGGGAAAGAAGGGGTATACGCTGCTGACTGCCGCGCTGAAAGGCGGCAACCAGCTGGAAAAGCCCACGGATTACGTGACGATCCGGAGCAGATAATTGGAAACCCATGGGAATGGAGGGGATTTCGTGCGCAAACGCCTGACAGCGGTCCTGGCTGCCATCGCACTATGCATCGGGCTTACATCGGTGGGTCTGTGGTATTATGGTTTTGTGACCCGGACAATTTATAAAGAGAGTACGGAGCACCTGCGGGAGATCTACCATCAGGCCAACCAGTCCCTCTACTGCCTGGTGGGCAGGAATTGGAGTGCCATGCACATGTGGACTCCGTATCTGGGCAGTGGTGCCAGTGACCGCCAGATCGAGGCTTTTGCCGCACGGGCCAGAGAGGAGATCGGCTTTACGGATTTTTACTTCATCTCCCGGGAGGGCAGCTACCGGACAGTGGACGGCGGCAGCGGATATCTGGATATGAAGGAGGAGCTGCCTGCCCTGATCCTGGAGCGCAAGGATATTGTGGTGAACGCCGTGGTGCCCGGTCAGCCTCAGATCATGGTGTTTGCTGTGCCAGCCTCCGCGGGAACCTACCGGGGCTTCTCCTATGAGGCTATTGCCATCAGCTTTAACAACGCGGACCTGGTGGAAACATTGGAGATCTCCGCGTTTGACGGGCAGTCCAACAGCTATGTGGTCCGCCCGGATGGCCGTGTGGTGGTGGACGGCTCCGACGATCAGGGGCGGAAAACCTACAACGTGCTGGCCATGCTTCGGGAATACTCGGATCTGGACGAGGAAGCCATTGACGCTATCGGCGAGGACTTTCGCAGCGGAAATTCCGGCGCGGCGGTTTTTAAAGCCGGCGGCACCGGCTATTACCTCACCTACGAGTCCGCGAATTTTGAGGACTGGATCGTCCTGGGCATCGTGCCCACGGCTGTGGTCAACGCCAGCATGAACCGGCTCCAATCCACCACGCTGGTCCTGGTGACGGTCATCGCCGCAGGCATCGCGGTGGCGCTGCTGAGCTATGTGATCCGAAGAAATCAGCTGAACCTGCGCAGAAAGGACACGGAGCTGCTCTACCGGGACGCGCTGTTCTCCACGCTGTCGGGCAATGTAGACGACGTTTTTATGATGCTGGATGCCAGAAATCTTCGGGTAGACTATCTCAGCCCCAATATTGAAAAGCTGGTGGGTATCCCTCTGGAGGAGGCCCGGGACGACATCCGAACGCTGGACGCGCTGGTGAAGAACCGGGAGATCCCCCTGATTTTTGATCAGCTTCTGGCCATCCAGCCGGGACAGCAGATGGATTGGGACCGGGAATACATCCACCGAAAGACCGGCGAGGACCGCTGGTTCCACGGTACAGCCCTGTGCCGGGAGCTGCGGGGGCGGAAAAAATATATTCTGGTGCTGTCTGACCGCACAAAGGAGAGGCGGACCAATCAGGCCCTGGAGGACGCGGTCAACGTGGCCCAGAGCGCCAACAAGGCAAAGAGCACCTTCCTGAGCAACATGTCCCACGACATCCGCACGCCTATGAACGCCATCATCGGCTGTACCACCCTGGCGCTGGCCAATATTGCCAGCACGGAAAAGGTCAAGGATTATCTGTCGAAAATTCTGTCCTCCAGTAACCATCTGCTGAGTCTCATCAACGATGTGTTGGATATGAGCCGTATTGAAAGCGGAAAGATCCATATCGAGGAGCAGAAGGCGAATCTGGCGGACATTTTCCACGACCTGAAGAACATCATCAGCGGCCAGGTTGGTGCCAAGCAGCTGGAGCTTTACATGGACATTATGGATGTCACCGACGAGGATGTATACTGCGACAAGACAAGGCTGAATCAGGTGCTGCTGAATCTGCTGTCCAACGCCATCAAGTTTACACCCCCCGGCGGAACCGTGTCCGTTCGGGTCTCCCAGCTGCCAAACGCCCCGGAGGGCGAGGGCCTGTATGAGATCCGTGTGAAGGACACCGGTATCGGCATGAGCCAGGAGTTTGCGGCACATATTTTTGAGCCATTTGAACGGGAGCGCAGCTCCACGGTCAGCCGCACCCAGGGCACCGGTCTGGGCATGGCCATTTCGAAGAACATCATCGATATGATGGGCGGCGAGATCGATTTGTTTACCCAAAAGGGCAAGGGCACCGAGTTCGTCATCCGCCTGGGGCTGCGGCTGCAATCCGAACACCGCGCTGTGGAGAAGATCAAAGAGCTGGTAGGTCTGAAAGCGCTGGTGGTGGACGACGATTTCAACACCTGTGACAGCGTGACCAAGATGCTGGTGCAGGTGGGAATGCGTGCCGAGTGGACCATGTTTGGCAAGGAGGCCGTCCTTCGGGGCCGGCAGTCCATCGAGATGAACGACCCCTTCCATGCCTACATCATTGACTGGCGGCTGCCGGATATGAACGGCATCGAGGTGACCCGGCAGATCCGCAGTTTGGGAGACGACACCCCTATCATCATCCTGACGGCCTACGACTGGGCGGACATCGAGGTGGAGGCCAAGGCGGCGGGGGTCACAGCCTTCTGCGCCAAGCCCATGTTCCTGTCCGACCTGCGGGATTCCCTGCTGACGGCTCTGGGGCAGAGAAAGAACGGGCCGGAGGGTATTCTGCCCTCCGAGAATGTGGCTCCGGGCTTTCGCGGCAAGCGCCTGCTGCTGGCGGAGGACAACGAGCTGAACCGGGAGATCGCGCAGGAAATCCTGGAGGAGTGTGGCTTTGTCCTCGACACGGCGGAAAACGGTGCCGTCGCGGTGCGGAAGGTTTCCACCGCCGCCCCCGGCACCTATGATCTGATATTGATGGATATTCAGATGCCGGTGATGGACGGCTTTGAGGCCACCCGCCGCATCCGTGCCCTGGCAGAACCGGCACTGTCTCACATTCCCATCATCGCCATGACCGCCAACGCCTTCGACGAGGACCGCCGCGCTGCTGCCCGCTGCGGCATGAACGGCTTTATTTCCAAGCCCATTGACATGGAAGAATTGGTGAAGACCCTGCGTGAGATTTTTGGATGATACAGAACAGCGCCCCTCTTTCCGCGGAAAGAGGGGCGTATTTCTGATTATGACCATTCGCCGGAGACGGTCTCCCCGGTCCAGCTGAGGATGCCGCCGAACTCCGCAATGTTGGTGTAGCCAAGGTCAGCCAGCTTTTGCGCGGCCTGCTTGCTGCGGTTGCCGCTGCGGCAGTAGACCAGGATCAGCTGCCCCTTGTCGGGAAGCTGCGGTATTTCCCCGGTGCCGATGGTTTCGTTGGGAACGCAGATGGCGCCGGGAATGTGACCCTGTTCGTATTCAGCTTGGGTACGAACGTCCAGAATGATGCAGTCCGTTTCTGTTTCCATCATAGCGGCAGCCTCATCGGGGCTGACCTGCCGGTAGGTGGGTGCTTTTTCTCCGCCGCAGCCGGTCAGAAACAAGAGAACGCCAAGGGCGGCAATGAGCCTGAAATCGATCCTCATATCTGTTTCTCCTTGTGGTTTTTGCTGTATTCTATCAAAAAAAGGGGATTTGTAAACAGGAAGATCTGTGGTATAATTGCGGAAACAAAAAGAAAGGTCGGAGGAACATGGAATTACTGGATGTGGTCGATGAAAACGGGATGCCTACGGGTGCTGTTGTTTCCCGGGAAAAAGCCCATGCCGAGGGCATCCGGCACAGGACGTCCCATGTGTGGCTGGTGCGCAGACGGGAGGGAGCCGTGGAAATCCTCCTGCAAAAACGGTGTGAAACAAAGGATTCCTGGCCCGGCTGCTATGATATTTCCAGTGCGGGACACATCCCGGCGGGGGTGGACTTTATCCCCTCGGCCCTGCGAGAGCTGCGGGAGGAGCTGGGGGTGGCGGCCGAGCCGGAGGAGCTGATCTTCTGCGGAAACCGGCACATCAGCTCTGACAGCGTTTTTCACGGACGACCCTTCCGTGACCGGCAGTATTCCCGGGTGTTCGCCCTGTGGCGGGATCAGGAGGAAGGGGCATTTCGAATTCAAAAGGAAGAGATCGATTCTGTGTGCTGGATGGAACTGGAAGCCTGCATGGAAGCGGTGAGGAAAAACACCATTGCCCACTGCATCTACCCGGAGGAACTGGAAATGGTGAAAGCCGCCCTGAGAAAATAAAGAAATAACCCCCGATCCATCGACTAATCACTTCGAGGATCAGGGGTTATTTCATTTCAAAGGTGGGTTCCATCGGTGGTTAACCTCGCTTTCTGTAGATTTGGAGACTACTTAGTACATTGGACTCACTCCTTTTTTGTAGCTTCATTGTAACCCGGTTTTCCGTTTTTTGCAAGATGGAATGGTGCATAAGAAAAAGAGAAAAATGTTGGAGAAACTGAGAATAGACAGCCTGTCAAAAAAGTGATAGAATAAGTATGTTGGGGTCGAAAGAGGGAACCGCGTTGGACGGTTCCCTCTTCCTGTTATTGCAGATAATTTTCGGTCATTTCCTTCAAGATCCGCTGGTTGGCCTGGTGGGCATCGTCCATGCGGTCAGCCCGGGCGGAGAGGTAGACCTTGACCTTCGGCTCCGTGCCGGAGGGGCGCACCAGCACCTTGGCGCAGTCGGTCTGGAATTCCAAGACGTTACTCTTAGGCAGGCCGTTGATGCCTGTCTGATAGTCCACCACCTTGGTGACTTCCTTTCCGTCCAGCGCCTTGGGAGGATCGGTGCGGAGGGTCTCCATGATGGAGGCCATTTTCTGCATCCCCTCCGCGCCCTCGAAGGTGAAGCTGGCCAGGTCGTTGCGGTAGAAGCCGTATTTTTCGTACAGGGCGTCCATAGCTTGGGCCAGCGTCATGCCCTTGGCCTTGTACCATGCGGTCATCTCGCAGCAGAGCATGGAGGCGTTGACGGCGTCCTTGTCCCGGACGTGACCGCCGGACAGATAGCCGTAACTCTCCTCAAAGCCGAAAATGTAGCGGTCAATTTCACCGTTTGCTTCCAGCATGGCGATCTGCTCGCCGATGAACTTGAAGCCCGTCAGCACCCGGCGCAGCTCCACACCGTAGTCGGCGGCTACGGCGTCTGCCATATCCGTGGAAACAATGGTGGTGACCGCTACGGGATTTCGGGGCATATTCCCATTTTCCAGCCGCTTGCGGCAGATGTAATCGAGAAGGAGCACGCCCATTTCGTTGCCGGTGATCAGCCGATAGTCGTCGCCCTCGGGGACGGCAACGCCCATGCGGTCGCAGTCCGGGTCCGTGCCCAGCAGCAGGTCGGGTTTGACCTTCCGGCACAGGGCCAGTCCTGTTTCCATTGCCTCCCGGATCTCCGGGTTGGGGTAGGGGCAGGTGGGGAAGTTTCCGTCGGGATGCTCCTGCTCAGGAACCACGGTCACGTCAGAAATGCCGATCCTCGTCAGAATTTTCTTGACGCATTCCAGTCCCGCACCGTTGAGGGGCGTGTAGACCACTTTCAAATCCAGCTTTTCGCCACCCGACAGGCTGCGCTGCTGAACGGCATCCAGAAAGGCTTCCAAACAGTCCTCACCGATGGTAACGATTTTTCCCGCGGCCCGGCCTGCTTCCTCGGTGATAATGTTCACATCCGCGAACATATCCAGGGCGTTGATCTCTTTCAAAACAGCGGCGGCAACGTCCAGTGTGATCTGACAGCCGTCCGCGCCGTAGACCTTGTAGCCGTTATACTTGGCAGGGTTGTGGCTGGCGGTGACGCAGATGCCCGCGCCGCAGCCCAAATACCGCACGGCCCAGCTCAAGGCGGGGGTGGGTTCCAGCCGGGGGTAGATGTAAGCAGTGATGCCGTTGGCGGCAATGACCCGTGCAGCTTCCATGGCGAACAGGTCACTCTTAATGCGGCTGTCGTAGCCAATGGCGATGGACTGGGGAAGGCTTGTACCCTTCAGGTAGTTGCACAGACCTTGGGTGGCCCGACGGATGACGTAGATGTTCATGCGGTTGGTGCCGGCACCGATGACACCCCGCAGGCCACCGGTGCCGAATTCCAGATTCCGGTAGAAGCGGTCAAAAATTTCCTTTTCATCGGCTAGACCAGACAGCTCAGCAGTCAGATCCGGGTCGTCCACCGCGTTTGCCTTCCATAATGTAAAACGAGACTGAATATCCATATTGTTCCTCTCTTTCCTTTAATCCAGAAGTGTAACGATATCCGCCAGCGTATCCGCCTTGGCGTACAGCAGGGACAGGGTATCCTCGCCGGGGCAATCCTGATCGGGGATTAGCACCGGCAGGCAGCCCGCCCGGAAAGCCGACAAAATCCCGGCGGGAGAATCTTCCAGCGCAAGACAGGCTCCCGGCTCCAATCCCAGTTCCGCCGCGCCCCGGAGGTAGATATCCGGTTCCGGCTTTCCCTTGGGCACGTCGTAGCCGGTGACGACCTTGGTGAACCGGTGGTAGAGGTTCAGGGGCGTGAGATAGCTTTGAAGCCGCTGCCGGGGGGAGGAGCTGGTGATGGCGCAGGGGATGCCCCGCTGTTCCAGCGCGTCCAGCAGCGCGCAGATGTCCGGCTTTGGAGCCACGCCCTCCTTTTCCACAAAAGCGTCCATCAATTCAATACGTTTTTGGCGGATGGTGGCGTAATCGGCGCTCGGTCCGAACAGAGTGTGGAATTTTTCCTGCCCGGCGGTCTTGTTGAGACTGCGCATTTGCAGGGACTGCTCTCTGGTCATGGGAAAGCCGTAGAAGTGGCAGGCTTCCATCCAGAACCGGGAGTACAGGCACTCCGTGTCCAGAATGACCCCGTCCACGTCGAATAATACGCCCCGGACGGGGGATTTATCATTGTATCGGGTAAGCATTTCCTTATCTCCTCGTAATTGACAATTCGCAAGACTCCTTCATTGTCAACTGTCAAAAGCCAATTGTCAACTCTTTTTTCAAAATTTTTGCTAGGAATTTTGAAACAAATGTGCTATGATAGGCGCAAGAGGTGAGACCCATGGAGGAAAAAGAAGAATTGGAGCGGCAGGAGGGCTATGAACCCCGCCCAATGTGGCAGGTCTGGGGCGCGCGGATCGGCCTTGTGCTGTTTATTCTGCTGGTGATCGGGCAGATCGTGAATATAGCCCGGGGAGGGCTATAATGCGGATCTTAGGAATCGACCCGGGCTACGGCATTACCGGCTTCGGGCTGATCGAGGCCCAGCGGGGGCAGTATCAGCTCCTCAACTGCGGCGCCATCACCACGGCCCCCAACACGGAGTTTTCCTGGCGGCTGGAAGTGATCTACAACGACATGACGGAGCTGCTGCGGGTGTCCCAGCCGGAGGCGGTGGCCATTGAAGAGCTGTTTTTTGGGCACAACGTGACCACGGGCATCAACGTGGCCCAGAGCCGGGGGGTCATCCTGCTGGCGGTACGGCAGGCCGGGGTGCCCATTTTCGAGTACAAGCCCATGCAGGTCAAGCAGGCAGTTGTGGGCTACGGCAACGCAACCAAGCATCAGGTGCAGGATATGACCAAACGCCTGCTGCACCTGAGCGCTGTGCCCAAGCCCGACGACGCGGCGGATGCCGTGGCCATTGCCCTGTGCCACGCCCGGTCCAGTACGTCGCTGCTGGCACAAGCGGAAGCGAGATGCAAGATACAAGATACAAGATAG
>JAUNSH010000095.1 GCA_030539285.1 Eubacteriales bacterium | reverse complement strand
AATCGTCATAGGTGCCGTACTTGTCGATGATGGTGCCGTCGGGCTGGAAGGCGATGACCCGGTTACAGGTGGAGGTCAGCATTTCGTGGTCGTGAGACGCCAGCAGCACCACGCCGGGGAAGGCTTCCAGGCCCTTGTTCACGGCCTGAATGGACTCCATGTCCAGGTGGTTGGTGGGCTGGTCGAGCAGCACCACGTTTGCACCGCTGAGCATCATCTTACTCAGCATACAGCGGACCTTCTCGCCGCCGGACAGGACGTTGACGGGTTTGAACACGTCCTCGTTGGAGAACAGCATCCGTCCCAGGAAGCCCCGGAGGTATACGTCGTCCTTCTTGGCGGAATACTGCCGCAGCCAGTCCACCAGCTCCATGGTGTTCCCCTCGAAGTAAGGCGTGTTGTCCTTGGGGAGGTAGCTGCGGATGGTGGATACGCCCCACTTGACGCTGCCCTCGTCCGGTTCCAGTTCGCCCATGAGGATCTTGAACAGGGCGGTCTGGGCCAGCTCGTTTTCACCCACAAAGGCGATCTTATCCGTGCGGTTCACGGAGAAGTAGACCTTGTCCAGCAGCTTCACCCCGTCCACGGTCAGGGACACGTCCTTGACCGTGAGCACGTCCTTGCCCAGCTCCCGATCCTGGGTAAAGCCCACGAAGGGATAGCGGCGGGTGGAGCAGGGCATTTCCTCCACCGTCAGCTTGTCCAGCAGCTTCCGGCGGGCGGTAGCCTGCTTGGCCTTGGACTTGTTGGCGGAGAAGCGCTGAATGAACAGCTGCAATTCCTCGATCTTCTCCTGATTCCGCTTATTCTTGTTGCGGATCATGGCCTGGACCATCTGGGAGGACTCGTACCAGAAGTCGTAGTTGCCCACATACATCTTGATCTTGCCGTAGTCGATGTCCACGGTGTGGGTGCAGACGGTGTTCAGGAAGTGGCGGTCATGGGAAACGGCAATGACCATGCCGGGAAAGTCCAGCAGGAAATCCTCCAGCCAGTTGATGGCTTCGATGTCCAAGTTGTTGGTAGGCTCGTCCAGCATGACGATGTCGGGGTTGCCGAACAGGGCCTGGGCCAGCAGCACCTTCACCTTTAGGCGGGGATCGGTGGCGCTCATGAGATCGTAGTGCAGTTCGGTGCCGATCCCCAGCCCCTGCAGCAGGCGGGAGGCGTCGGATTCGGCTTCCCAGCCGCCCAGTTCGGCAAATTCCGCCTCCAGATCGGCGGCCCGCAGGCCGTCCTCGTCGGAAAAATCGGGCTTTTCGTAAATGGCGTCCTTTTCCTTCATGACGTCATACAGGTGCTGGTTGCCCATGATGACGGTGTCCAGGACGGTGTAATCGTCGTAGGCGTTCTGATTCTGCTTCAGAACGGAAACCCGCTTGCCGGGGTCGATGGTGATGGAGCCGGTGGTGGAGTCCAGGTCTCCCGTCAGGATGCGCAGGAAAGTGGATTTGCCCGCACCGTTGGCACCGATGATGCCGTAGCAGTTGCCGGGCAGGAATTGCAGGTCAACATGCTGGAACAGCCACTGGCCGCCGAACTGCATACCGAGGTTGCTTACTGTAATCATTTTCTACTCCTTATATCAACATAATTTCTGACCATCGTAGGGGGCGATGCCCACATCGCCCCTTCTGTGCGTAATACAATTTCGCCGAGACATCTCATAATAACGACCGCTTCTGCCGCGGGGCGATGTAGGCATCGCCCCCTACGGTTTGTGTGTTTTCAAAGCGTCCCAAGCAATCAGCGCACACTCATACAGTGTAATGATATCATAAAATTATGAATAAAGAAAGAACTTTTTTCGATAGGGGTTGCTTTTTTCCGCAGGTGCGCTATAATGTTAGCACTCAGTCACCCAGAGTGCTAACACAATAAAGGATGTGCAAGAAATTATGGAAAAGCAGCAATTCAAAGCCGAGTCCCAGCGTCTGCTGGATCTCATGATCAACTCTATCTACACCCACCGGGAGATCTTCCTGCGGGAGATCATCTCCAACGCCTCCGATGCCATCGACAAGCTGGCCTACACCGCCCTGACCGACGACAAGGTGGGCATTGACCGTGACCAGTTCGCCATCACCATCACCCGCGACCCCGAGAACCGCGTTCTGACGGTTTCCGACAACGGCATCGGTATGTCCAAGGCCGAGATGGAAGAAAACCTCGGCACCATCGCCAAGTCCGGCTCTCTGGGCTTCAAGCAGGCCATGGAGAAAAATGAGGACATCGACATCATCGGCCAGTTCGGCGTGGGCTTCTACTC
>JAUNSH010000063.1:10733-13315 GCA_030539285.1 Eubacteriales bacterium | reverse complement strand
CAGAAGGGCGAGATTACCCAGGAGCAGTACGATGCCCTCCAGCGGGAAATCCAGGGAACCGAACAGAAGCTGAAATCCCTGGAAACCCAGGCGGCGACCACGAACTCTACCCTTGCCAGGATCGAGGAAGTTGGCGGCAAGATGCAATCCGTGGGTGATTCCATCACCGGCGTGGGCAAGAAACTCATGCCGCTTTCTGCAGCGGTTATGGGAATTGGTGCGGCGGCGGTCAAGACCACCGCTGACTTTGATTCCCAGATGTCCACGGTGAAATCCATCTCCGGCGCAACCGGCGAGGAGTTTGACGCCCTGCGGGAGAAAGCACTGGAGATGGGTTCAAAGACCAGCTTTTCCGCAACCGAGGCAGGGCAGGCAATGGAGTACATGGCGCTCGCCGGATGGAAAACGGAAGAGATGGTGGACGGCATTTCCGGCATCATGGACGCGGCGGCAGCGTCCGGGGAGAACCTTGCCACCACCTCCGACATTATTACGGACGGCCTGACCGCCTTTGGCTTATCGGCAAAGGACAGCTCCCATTTTGCGGATGTGCTGGTGAAAACGGGAAACAGCGCGAACACGACCGTATCGATGATGGGCGAGACGTTCAAGTATGCGGGCGCTGTGTGCGGTTCCCTGGGCATCTCCATTGAGGATGCGGCAATTGCTACCGGCCTCATGGGTAATGCGGGTATCAAAGCGTCCAACGCAGGTACCGCGCTGCGTACCGGCCTTACGAACCTCGTGAAGCCGACCGACCAGATGGCGGCGGCCATGGATAAATACGGCGTGGCGATCCAGACCAACTCTGAGGGGAACGTGGACCTGTATGCGACCATGCAGAACATCCGTACCGCACTTGGAGATTTGGACAAGACGGAGCAGGCGGCAGCCATTTCCGCTATCTTCGGGAAGAATGCCATGTCCGGCTGGTCGGCTATCGTCAATGCTTCTGAGTCTGACTTCAACAAGCTGACGGAAGCCATCTACGATGCGGACGGTGCGGCGCAGGAAGCGGCAAATATCAAGCTGGATAACCTGTCCGGACAGATCACGATCCTGAAATCCACAATTGAGGGCATCGCTATTCAGATTGGCGATATCCTCATGCCGACAGTCCGGGCGATTGTGGCGAAGATCCAGGAATGGGCGACTGCCTTCTCCAACCTGGATACCGAAACAAAAGAGACTATTGTAAAGATTGGGGCGGTAGTGGCTGCTATCGGGCCGCTGTTGGTGATCTTAGGCACAGTGATATCGAAAACAGGAGCGGCGCTGAAAGGTTTTTCATCATTGGCAAAAGGCATATCCACACTGGCATCGAAGGTAGGCAGTGCATCCGGCCTGTTTGGGAAATTGGGCGCAGTTTTAGGCGGCATCTCCGCCCCTGTGGTGGCAGCTGTGGCGGTCATTGGGACGCTGGTAGCAGCATTTATGACCCTCTGGAATACCAATGAGGAATTCCGCACGGCGCTCACGGAAATCTGGAACGGCATCAAAGCGACATTCTCTGCCTTTGCCCAGGAGATTACGGCGAAGCTGAACAGCCTGGGATTTGATTTCCAGTCTATTACCGATGTACTCAAGGCAGTCTGGAACGGCTTTTGTGAGGTGCTGGCCCCAGTGTTTACCGGCGCGTTCCAGCTGATTTCCAATACGCTGTCAGTAGTGCTGAATACGTTATCAGGTCTGCTTTCTGTGTTTATCGGCGTCTTTACCGGCGACTGGCAGGGTGCATGGGACGGCGTGAAGCAGATTTTCTCCGGTGCATGGGAGTTTATCAAGAACACACTTTCTACGGTTCTTGGGACACTCCGGGGTGTGGCGGATGTGTTCCTTGGCTGGTTCGGGACGGATTGGAATACCGTCTGGAGTACGATTCAGGCTTTCTTCGAGGGTGTGTGGAACGGCATCTCTGGTTTCTTCACCGGGGCAATCGGAGGTATCCAGGCTACGGCGGTTTCTGTATGGACTGCTATTTCTGGATTCTTTACCGGCATCTGGAGTGGAATCAAAGGCTTCTTTGAAGGCATCTGGAACGGGATTGCCTCCTTCTTCGTCGGGAAGGCCGGGGAGATAGAGGGGACAACGACATCCGTATTCGGTGGGATATCCTCTTTCCTTGACGGCATCCTCTCCGGCCTCCAGACGGCATTCACAACCGTATGGAACGCCATCTCCGGTGTGGTCAGCGGCGTGATGAGCGTGATCCAGGGCATCATCAGTACGGTTATGGGCCTTATTTCCGGAGACTGGTCCGGTGCCTGGGAGGGCATCAAGGGTGTGGCTTCTACCGTATGGAGCGGGATCACCAACGTGATCTCTGGCGCCTGGGCTGGGATCAAGGGTCTCATCTCCGGAGCTGTATCTGTGGTGGGGAGTACGCTCGCCACGGCATGGACTGGGATGAAAACCGTTGCCGCAACAGCATGGAGCGGCATCAGGACGGGCATTTCCACGGCATGGACGAATATTTCCACGACCGTGACGACAGCAGCCTCGGCACTTTCCACCAACCTGTCTACAGCATGGGAGGGAATCAAGAGTACAGCTTCCACCGCGTGGGAAGGAGTGAAAACAGG
>JAUNSH010000063.1:6069-10633 GCA_030539285.1 Eubacteriales bacterium | reverse complement strand
ATCAAGAGTACAGCTTCCACCGCGTGGGAAGGAGTGAAAACAGGCATTTCCACGGCATGGACAGGAATCTCTACGACCGTGACGACAGCAGCCTCGACGCTTTCCACCAACCTGTCTACAGCATGGGAAGGGATGAAGAGTGCTGCCAGTACAGCATGGGAAGCTATTTCTTCTGCGGCAAAATCCGCATGGGACGGTATCTCGGGTTTCTTTGGCGGCATCTGGGATTCCATTACTGGAAAGACGGATTCCTCGACCCAGCAGATGAACTCCAGCATGGATCGTGCGTGGAGCAGCGCCTCGGCCGAGGTACAAAGCTCCTGGGACGCCATGTCTTCGACCATTTCCGGTTCGTGGGCAAGCATCCAGTCCAGCGTGACTTCCGGTATCTCCGCCCTCCAATCCTCGATGGCGTCTGCATGGACGACTGTGCAGACCGGAGCAAGAACGGCGTGGGAGGGAGTCAAGGCCAGCATCGTCACAGAATGGACGGGAATCCAGACAAGTGTGGCGGCCGGAATGCGGGCGGTTCAGACGGGTGTGGCAAATGGCTGGAATGCAGTCAAGTCCGCCACCACCAGTACGTGGAATGCGGTGAAATCCAGCCTGACCAGTGTATGGAATAGCATTAAGAGTACCACGGCATCCGCGGTGAATACTTTGAAATCTTCTGTTACAGCCGGTTGGAACAGCATCAAGTCTGCCACCACCAATACGTGGAATGCGGTGAAATCCAGCCTGACCGGTGTATGGAATAGCATTAAGAGTACCACGACATCCGCGGTGAAGGCATTGAAATCTTCTGTTACAGCCGGTTGGAACAGTATTAAGTCTGCGACGACCAGCACATGGAATGCGGTGAAATCCAGCCTGACCAGTACGTGGAACAGCATCAAAAGTACCACAACATCCGCGGTGAAGGCATTGAAATCTTCCATCACTACCGGTTGGAACAGTATTAAGTCTGTGACGACCAGCACATGGAATGCAGTGAAATCCAGCCTGACCAGTACGTGGAACGGCATTAAGAGTACCACGACATCCGCGGTAAACGGCATCAAGTCCGCCATTACCTCCGGATGGAATGCCATCAAAAGCAGTACCGCCAGTATTTTCAGTCAGGTCAAGTCTACCGTTGTTTCTGCAATGGGCAGCCTGAAATCGACCGTTTCCTCGGCGGTGTCCAGCATTAAGGGCAGTTTTAGTTCCCTTAGCAGTATCGCATCGTCTGCATACAGCTGGGGGCGCGACATCTGTTCCCAGATGGCAGCAGGGGTGCGGGCCGCCGCCGGTTCCGTCATTTCAGCGGCGCAGAACGTTGCCAGCAGGGTCAGAAGCCTTCTGCATTTTTCTGTACCGGACGAGGGTCCCTTGTCAGACGCGGATGAGTACATGCCGGATTTCATGGAATTGATGGCAAAAGGTATCCGTAAGAACAGCGGCAGCCTGCTGGAGCAGGTAAAGAGCGTGGCAGGGAAAGTCCGGGAGGGGATGTCCCTCATAGGCATGCCTGATCTTTTGGGCTTTGACTTTCCAGAGTTTCCGAAGGGATGGGGGATTCCGCAGCAGGCCCTTGCCGGTTACGGTACGGCCGCCAATACAACTAACAACACGAAGACCACCAACCTCGGCGGCGTACACATCACCGTCAATGGCTACAATGCCCGCAATGACGATGAGCTTGCCCGTGTGGTGGCGGATAAGATCAACAGCATGATCGCCGAGGATGATGCTGTATTTAAGTAAGGAGGGGTGAAGGATGGCAATCTCACCTTTTGAAACAAGGGGGCGGTTTGGCCGGAACTGCCTCTCATTTGCAGGCAAAAACAGCAAGGAGTTTTTGCTGTACCTGTCCGGCCCTGGCGTGTATAACGCGCCGGAAGCAGACGTGCAGGCGACAGCTGTCCCTGGCAAAAACGGCGATATCCTGACGGAGAACGCCAAAGCAGGGCAGAGGCGTTACCATAACGTGGATATCGCGTATGAGGCATTCTTTTTTGACGGGCTCCCTGCGAAGACAACAGCAGTCAAAAGCTGGCTGCTGTCCCCGGTCGGCTACCAGAAACTCATGGACACCTACAACCCGGATTTTTTCCGCATGGCGGTGTGCCGGGAGGCATTGGAGTTTGAAGTCACGCGCCAGAAAGCGGCGAAGATGCGGCTGGTCTTCCATTGTAAGCCCCAGCGGTGGAGCGTGGAAGGGCAGAGACCGGTCCGCATGGAGGAGGCGGGCGTCCTCCGGAATCCATTCCATTTTCCTTCCCAGCCGGTCATCCGGGTGTTCGGGGAGGGCGGCGGCAAGCTGTATGTGGGCGGGAATGGAATCACCATTTACAGCATTGACCGTTACGTGGACTTAAACTGTGAGACCCATAACGCCTACAATGCGGGCGGTTTCTGCAACCATACCATCCTGTCGGATGATTTCCCGGAGCTGCCCCCGGGGAAAACGCAGGTTACGTGGACGGGCGGCATCACAGCCGTGGAGGTTACTCCAAGGTGGTGGACGCTATGATCCCGTGCCTGTATCCATCCAACGAAACGAAATTTACTGATAATGGCATCGGCAAGCTGGCGGACTGCCAGTCCTGCCTGGTGTCCGAGAAGCGCAACGGCAGCTTTGAGCTGAAGATGGAGTACCCGCCGGACGGCATCCATGCACCGTATCTGGAAGAGGGGAACATCATCCTGGCGAAGCCCGCGGAGCAGGCCGCAAGCCAGCCGTTTTGCATCTACAAGATTACCACAAAGTTAACGGACTGCCTGGAAGTGCTGGCGCGGCACATTTCCTACCAGCTGAATTTCATCACGGTATCCCCGTTTTCGGTATCCGGCTGCAGGGCGGCGCTGGCGGGGCTTAAGGAAAAGGCAGCGGCGGACTGCCCGTTTGCGTTCTGGACGGATGTGGAATCCGGGGCGGCCTTCCAGCTGCCAGTCCCGGTATCGGTGCGCAATGCCCTCGGCGGCATGGACGGCTCCGTGCTGGACACCTTTGGCGGGGAGTATGAGTGGGACCGGTACGCTGTCCGGCTCCACCGGGCAAGGGGGCGGGACAATGGCGTGCGTATCGTTTATGGGAAGAACTTGGTCGACTTTCAGATGGAGCGGAATATCGAGAATGTCATTACAGGCGTGCATCCCTACTGGCAGGACAGCGAAAGCGGGGCAGTGATGGAGCTGCCGGAAAAGATTGTACGAAAGCCTGCCAAATCGGTGCCGTACCAGAGGATCACGCCCTTTAACTGCACCGACCAGTTTACAGAGAAGCCGACAGCGGCACAGATGCGCAGCTACGCATCCGACTACCTGGAAACCACCTCCCTGACAGAGCCGGATGTGGATATCACCATCGATTTCCTCCAGCTCTGGCAGACGCCGGGATATGCGGATATCGCACAGGCAGAGCGGGTCAGCCTGTGTGACACGGTCTGGGTGTATATTGCAAAACTCGGCATTGAAGTCTCCTCAAAGGTCACAGAAACGGAATACGATGTCCTTCTGGAGAAGTACAAAAGCGTTACGCTTTCCAATTCCGTAGTCAGCAGCCGGAACCGCTCCCTGTCTGCGTCGCTGGGCAGTATCCGCAGCGAAGCAAACAGCGCCTATCAGGCGGCTATCCGGGTGGAAGCTTCCATCTCGGATGTATCCGCCCTTGCAGAGAACCAGGGCTATTTCAATGTGATGTCTGCGGCAATGGTTGGATTCCATTATTCCAGCGGGACAGACGATAACGGGAACGTGGTGCGCTATGCGTACAATGCCGTATCGCTGGAGACATCCACGCTGGCATGGAAAAGCGGCAGGGACGGCCTGTTTGTTTCCCGTGATGGGGGAAAAACGTGGGAATACGGCTGGAACCAGGACTACGGGGCGGTGGCTACGGTCTTCCAGACGCTGGAGCTGTCGGATGAGGTTTTAAAAACGCTGGATGACCGCTATCGGGAGGCAGGAGAACTGACGGCGGAATTGATGGGCTTGCTCGATAGCCGATACGAAACGAGCGGCAAGCTGACGGAAGCACTGTGGAAGAAGCTGGATGAGAAGTATGGCAGGCAGCAGATCACGGTGTCGGAGGAAGCCCCCAAAGAGCCGAAATTGGATGCCCTCTGGGTGGATAAGTCCATGGATCCGAAACAGTTGAAGCTGTGGAACGGAAGCGCATGGGAGGCCGTCAGCTATGGGCTGCCAGAAGAACCGGATACACCGGAGGAAGGAGTGGATACCAATGCCGAAACAGACAACCATCACAATCCAGCAGGCGGTTGACCTGTCCCTGACCGAGAACCTGGTCCCGCCGGTCATCCATGTGAAGCAGTATGACCATATCGCCCGCCGGATTGGCTGTGCGCTGTACCAGGACGCTGTCCTTTATCCAATCCCGGATGCGGCTATCGTAAACTGCACCGGGACAAGGCCGGACGGCAATGTGTTCCAGTACAGCACGGAATCAGACCCGGATGTGCTGTATGTGGACAAGGGGACGGCCTACCTGTCCATTACAGAAATGATGACCGCCAACTGCGGCCGTGTCCCGGTGGACATGACGCTGCTGGACGGGAAGGGA
>JAUNSH010000063.1:0-6059 GCA_030539285.1 Eubacteriales bacterium | reverse complement strand
CATCGGTTCTTTTTCCTTTATCCTGCGGGTAGAGCGGGCGGCACTGGAAAACCAGGGGCTTACCCAGGCATCTTATTCCGGCACGGTATCGCGGGTGGCAGGGAACATGGTTTGCTGCAGCATCAACGATGACGGGTATCTGTGTATCGAGTCGGAGGATGGGCTGGGCCTGGATTTCTCCATGGATGGGGAAGGAAAAATCATCATCAACTACAACAGCAGCAAGGAGGGAACGGGATGAGTGACTATATTGGAAAGCGCATCGTGCCCAGGCACTGCGGCGAATGGGACGGTGCCAAGGGCTATGAGATGCTGAGTATTGTGCTGCACACGGCAAGTGGCGAGAGTTATATTTCCAGGCGGGAAGTACCTGCGGGGACGGACATCACCGATGGAGAATACTGGGCTGTGTGCAGCCGTTTCTCCCAGCAGGTCAGGGATATGGAAGAACACCTGCAGGAGACGGAAAGCCGGATGGCGGAAGACCTCCATAACACGAAAGAGGCCATGTCAGGGGAGCTGGCACAGACCGGCCGGTTCCTCACTGAGAAAGTAGCGGCGGCTGATGAGGATCTCCGCCAGGGCCGCGCGGAGATGAACGATAACATAGACTTGCTGAAGCGTGAAATCGAGGGTCTCATCGGAGCAGGAACGGCCGACACCGAGCTGCTTGATATCCGCATGGACGCCGAGGGGGATAACCATACAACAGCCGGGGAAGCGGTGCGTTCCATTGCCGATGGGCTTGTGCCCAAGATCCTGCCTGCCGAGGTCAACGTGGCAGTCGATAAGAATTATGGCAACACGGCGCGGATCGAATTGAAAGGCAGGACAGTCCGTGGCGTTTTTTCTTATGTAGGGGCGTCCTATGTCGGATTATTCGCCAGCTTCTTTGGTGATTATGACGCCATTAAGGGCAAGAAGTACCGTGTGGTGATCCGCAGCGAGGACGAAATCCCGGATATCTCTGCGCTTGTCACCAATGCAAAAAGAGCGTGGGGGAGCATGGATGGAACCGTCTCCAGCATCACGCTCAAGCGGGCCCCCATGAATGCCCAGAACCACAGGAGGATGGTCGTGGACATTGATTTTTCCGAGCCGCGCTGGGAGGAGTTTGTGGAGAAGTACACGGCAGGAAGGACGCTGCATTTTGCCCTGCGTGTGGAAACGAAAACACCCATCCCGGCTGCGACCGTTACTTTCTATGCCTATGAGCGGACGGATCTCCACGATACCTTCTGGAAATATGTGTCCGAGCATGAGCGCGTCAGCCTTTTGGAGCAGGAGATAGCGGACGGCCGGAATGATGGCGAGGCCTTTGCCTCGTTGGGGGATGTGATCCGGTATCATGGGTCGGCAGCCCGGGAACTGGAGCAGGCCAGGACGGACAGCCGGGGCGTGGCGTTTGGAAGCCTGCCGGAGCGCCTTGACAACATGGACGCACTCATGCGCCCGCGCCTGCCGATGGACCGCTTGATCCGCCCAAGGGACAATGTGAATATCCGGCTCGAATCGGAAGACGGCTTTATGGGCGGCGAGGTGACCAGGGGGAATGCGGTATACCGCTTCTGCTACAGCGGGTATCTGGCGTATGAGATTCCGCACTGGGGAAGCCTCAACTTCAGCTTTTCCACGAATTACGAGAACATGATGCAGTTAAAACATCTGGACAGCCTGTATCTGGATATCCGTCTGGAGTGCCCGGAGAACCCGGAGCTTCATGCAGGGGAAGCGGTTGATATTTTTTATTATATCAATGGTTACGATTCGTGGGGGAAGACGGTCAACAAGATGCTCACGAAGCCCGTTGTGATCGGACACCGCAATCTTATCCCGCTGGAGGAAGAACAGGTGCGCAATGTGCTGGCGCAGAACCTGCCGCTGTGCATCGTGTTTGCCGGTTCTTTCCTCAAACCGGATATTTTTAAGGATATGGACCATGTGCGGATGATCGCATCGGTGATCGACCGCAGCCAGATGGACGGCCTGTATGCCTATACCGGCTATGCAGACACAGCAGAGACCGCCCTGTTTGCGCACCAGGCAGAGACGGCAAACCATGCGGTGCAGGCAGACCGGGCACAGAATGCTTCCCACTCCAACAGTGCAGAGACCGCGTCCATGGCAGACAATTTTTTCCTGAACGCGCCGAAAGGGCTCCTCAACCTCAAGGGAAAGCGGTATTCCCCGGGGATGGATACGCTGGAAGTCCCGGAAAAAAGCCCTTATACCATGAACGGCGGTTTCCAGACAGTCGCAGAAGGGCGTGAACTTGTGCGGGAGGACGGAGGTTTTTCGGATATCCTGCATTTCCATATGCCTCTTAGCAACGGGGTGTCCCAGACCAATAACCAGGGCTATATTAAGAACCTGTCCGGCCTGATGGCTTTTGATGAGCTGTTGGAGAAGTTTGAGGCCGGCTATCCATATGGCTTTGTCTGTGCGCTGGAGGATTGCGAGGGTTACCCGGAGGAGAGCAGGGACGGCTCCCACTGCCAGAACCTCCTGATCGCCGGATACCCGGATGGGGCAACGCTGAAGCAGTTTGTCAGCGTAAGAAATCCTGCTGTCCGCCGCGTGTCAGATTCGATGGTCCTTTCCGTCTGGCGGTTCCAGATCAAGGCGGAGGATATTGCTTCCATCCGGGCAGGGCAGGAAGCCGGGACATACCGCATGGGGTGGTACGGTGTCTGGAACACCAGGGCCTACACGCTGGAGGAACCGGCAAGCTGGGACGCTTCGTGGTACTGGTCGGATCTTGCTTTCACCGATGGGGCGTATTCGGATGAGGATATGCTGACCTATTTCTTCAACAAGTACAGCTACTGGGCAT
Source organism: Eubacteriales bacterium (assembly GCA_030539285.1). GTDB lineage: Bacteria > Bacillota > Clostridia > Oscillospirales > Oscillospiraceae > Faecousia. The sequence continues at coordinate 3,226 of JAUNSH010000063.1, read as the reverse complement.
CCCTGGTGAACCATCCGGCTCTGAAGCGCAGATTCCAGGGCCTGGAGGAGCGCGTGAAAAGCCTGGCCCCGCAGGAGGGAGTGGATGCCCTCGGCCTTGAGGTGGATAAGATAAAAAAGGCCATCGGTACCGAAAAAGAAATCCACATCACCTGTTGGGGCGATTCCCTGACGGCGGGCGGAGGGTGGACAACGACCCTTGCCAAGCTGTCCGGTGCGGTGGTTCATAACGGCGGTACCGGCGGCGAGAATGCCCGGACGATTGCGGCAAGACAGGGCGCAGATGTGATGATGGTCAGCGACATTACCATCCCGGCAGCCTGTGAGCCGGTGACGATTGCAGAGCGGGAAACGGATACCGGTATCACAACGGCAGAGGGCAATAAGGTGACGCCGCTTTTGCAGGGCGGAGCCCATGTCAACCCGGTGGATATCGGAGGCGTCCTTGGAACGCTGCGGTGGACCGGAACGAACTATGCCGACAAGACCGGCATCTGGACGTTTACCAGGAGCGAACCGGGGGAGGCTGTGGCGATTACCCGCCCGACCGCTATCCGCACGGCCTTTGACCGGGAGCGGAACGGCGCGGATGAGATGATGGTCATTTTCATCGGCCAGAACGGTGGGTATAAGGACATCCCCGATCTAATCCGTATGCACCGGTTGATGATCGACCACTGTAAGGGCAAGGAGTATGTGGTACTGGGACTTTCTTCCGGTACTGCTGCACAGCGCAAGAACTATGAGGATGCCATGAAAGAAGCCTTTGGGAGGCGCTTTATCAGCCTGCGTGAGTATCTGGCCCATCCCATCTATGACACAGACGGGACGACCGTGATCTCCTGCTATGGGCTGGATGACGCGGGGCTGGATGCCACAGATGCGGATATTGAGCGTATCAAGATTGGACAGGTGCCGCAGACGCTTTTGTCAGATTCCGTCCATTATACAGCGGCAACGAAGACGGTCATTGGCACCATGCTTTACAAGAAGATGGCGGAACTGGGGATTCTCAAGTAACGATGCCAGAAGCTGGCGGAAAGGAACGGTATAGGATATGTGGAATGAACTTGTGAAAAATCTATAACTTCTCGGGGTTAGCCTAGATCATCCAACTCCCGTTGGATTTTAGGATAAATTACAACTGAATATAGACTTGTGATGGATGATTGCACGATTAGAACCCTCAAAAATGTGAAAGAGGCATGACTTTAAGACATAGTAAAAACTATGCCTTGAAAAAAGTTATGATATGTCGTAAACTATCCGTGTTAAGCGTTGGAACTTAATACGGTTTGGAATGCCTCGACAGATGGCATTCCCCAGGCATCAAGATGTTGGAGCATCATGATGCCGTAGAGGCGGCAGTACCACATCATGGATGAACGGTGTCTGCCGTCTTCTAATTTATAGTCTTCTTTTTCACGTTTGTTTGAGCGTTCTACGGATGTTCTTCTATCATATTCCTTATCCCATTCCTTACTGTTTCTTGGCGGTATGTTAAATAACCGGGGATTGTCTTTGGTCGGCGTATGAACAACACGACCATAAGGTGAATCGGAGCATGGAGTTTCGCAATGGCAGCCTGACCGGTTGGTCTTTGGGCATCTCCATTTACACCGGTTCCGATCTGGTTCCACACCGTCCGGTTTCATACGTAAGCCTAACTTACAGACAGGAACGCCATCTGAGCCAACGGTAAACGTATCTTTATAGATAAAGTTACCTGTATTTCCGGAATTCAGGTCAATAAAAGGCTGGATGCCAGTCTCCTGACAGTACCGGTAGACGGCGTCCGCGTCATGTGCGGCATCCAAAAGTAGTTTTGCGACCCGGTACTCCGGAAGCCATGTTTTCATGGTAAAGAAAGAGTGCAGGAAAGAAAGCATGTCATGACGGGATGCCCGTTCGAGAAGCGGGAATACCGGAAGATCGTTTTCCGAATCGGAAGCGACAAACATGTACAGATGGTAGCCGTTGAAATAGCAGTCCCTGGAGGAATCCCATCCAATGTTGCAGTCCGGTTGGGAAAACATCCGTTTACAATTACAGTGAAGGATGCCTTTTTCGGAGCATTTACAGGCTTTCTTATAGCGTGGCCTGGCCATAGTTCTGACCGGAGTTCCGTCACCGGCAAGCGTGATAGCGGAGGGATTAATCAGACCACGGGAAACAGAAATATCGAGAAACTGCTGATTATATAAGCGGAAGATCAGGGAAAGCGGACTGCCGGAACTATCCGGGAGAGGATGCTTTTTGAAGAAGCGGATAAACCGGAAAGCCGCCGTATCCTCGATATTAGGAGTTTTATCTCCGTGTTTCTTACCTTTTGGAGTTTTCTTCTTTTTATAGCGGAACTGAGTGGAAAGATGTTTCTTGTCTGAGTTCCACATATGCCAGAAGAAGTCATAGAAGGTTCCGATGCCGGGAACATCTCCCGGGGAGAAACCGCTGAGGATCGCATAAAGAGGACATTCTTTCAGCTTAGATACCCAGTCAGTGACGGAAGTGACTTTCAACTTTAAGGAGAGCAGGTAAGAACGAAGCATGGAAGAAGGCTGTCTGGGCATAGGCCCCATTTTGGAATAGGAATCCATGAGGATCAGTTCCGTTTGTGACAGATCCATATGCCAGAACTGGACGATCACTTTCCATGTTTGCCGAGAAAGGGAAAAGGGATCCGGATAAAACTTCAGGAAATTTGAAGCAAAAAACTCCTGAAAGTCAGCATGTGAATCGGGGGAATAGACAGGTAACATAGGAAACGCCTCCATTTCAAGTGTGATAATGTCCAGCGGTGCCGGACGGAATACCTCTTGTAAACAAGGGCGCGAAGCGCCGCATTTTTTGAGGCATTTGTCAAGATTTTTTTGAAAAAAATGGGGGGATTTTTGAAATGAGCAAAGAAAAAAGCCCTGAAAATCAAGGTTTAAAACTCCGAGAAAATATACATAAAGGAGGGAAAAGAAATGAGGAAATGGAATGTAAGGCTGTCAGTGGCCGCGTTGTCGGCTATTATGGCAGCTGCCGCGCCTATGAGCGCCCTGGCAGGTACTGGAGGCGGCTGGACAGCGGCGGAAGCAAGCGTGGATTCAGCAGTCTCTGAGGCAGCGGACGAACCGGAGGAAGGGGAACCGTCTGAGACTGAGGAGCCGGAAAAGGACGATGAACCAACAGAGGGAAAAGAACCGTCTGAGGGAGAAGATCCAGCAGAGGGCCAGGAGCCG
>JAUNSH010000010.1 GCA_030539285.1 Eubacteriales bacterium | reverse complement strand
TCAAAAAAGCCCGATATATCAAGGGGTTTGAGCACATAGATATGTGTAGTACGGCCTGAAAGCCGCCCGCCGCGCTCCTCAGTTCAGCAAGCGCTAAACTGGAGCTTTTACTTCTCAAAAGATACGAAACCCCCGAAATCTCTGGATTTCGGGGGGGTTTCTGTTTGGTATAGTTTGACGCAATTTGGTCTGGTTTATTGCAATTTGTATGGGCTAACTTTACGGGCGAATTGAGTTCCGTAAAACCAGCAACAAAGCCAATCAACTTGGCGGCTGAACTTTCCGAGTGAAGGACACCGACGGGAACACCATCGGAGACTTCACTACCGGTGAAAACGGCTATTCCTGCACAGAAAATCTGGAACCTGGGAAGTATCTCGTTGTGGAGCTGCCTACCGAGGACAATTACTGGATCACAGAGCCGGGATTCCATGATGTGACGGTTTCGGCAGGACAATCCACCGTGGATACCTGGATGAACCGAGAGCAGGGACTGGTTTGGTTTTACAAAAAGACCAACACCGGCGAATCTGTGGAGGGATGGCACATTTTATACTGATATTCAATAGAAAACTTTAATATGGAACAAATTGAAGTTTTCTATATGAAGATCATAATGAGACGGGTATCCATGATTTTCTATTTCGAAAATCATGAATACGACAACGCCAAAGGCGGTGTCTACCTGATAAAACCAAACGGTTTTATCAGGTAATAGTATTAGTTGATATCCAAATCAGCAGTGACCTGATAGTAGTCACAGGCGTGAGCGGTGTAGCCCGTCACATTGGTCTTGGAAATCATGTTCATCTGTAAGAAAGAGCAGAAAACGTAGGCGTTGTCATCCAGAATTGCCTGCTGGAGCTTGACAGCCAGCTCGCCGCGCTTTGCGGTGTCGAACTCGGTGGACAGCTCCTCGATCAAAGCGCTGACTTCCTCGTTTTCATAAGCGCCAAAATTGTAGCTCATACCGGGCAGGCAGCTGGTGGTGAAGAAATACTGGGGATCGCCGGAGGGGGCAGTGACCAGAGCGGAGGCGTAAATGTCCCAACTGGTCATGTCGGCAAGGAACTCCCGGCGGTTGGCGGTACAGTTGATGTCCACATCCATGCCGATCTCCTTCAGGCTTGCCTGTACGGATTCCGCCAGCAGGGGCAGCTCCTGACGGCTGGGATAGGTCAGCCAGCGAATGGTCAGCTTCACGCCGTCCTTCTCCCGGATGCCGTCGCCGTCGGTGTCCGCCCAGCCGGCAGCTTCCAGAACCGCTTTGGCTCCCTCGGGATCGTAGGTTTCCGTGGTGACCCTTTCCCCGCCGAAGGTGGAGAAGCCATTGGGGAACGCGCCGTTGGCGGGTACGCCGTGACCATCCAGCAGAGTGGCAACAAAGCCCTCCTTGTTGATGCCCATGGCGATGGCCTTCCGAACGGCTCCGTCCTGAATGATGGGGCTGGTCATGTTCATGGAGCCGAAGAAGGCCCGGGAGGTCTGGATGGAGGAGAACTGATAATCGCCGTTTTCAAAGTTGGGGTAAGCCTCGTATGCCATACCGTAGGCGGCGTCAATGTTGCCTGCCTGTAAAGCGGCGGACAGGGTATCGCCGTTGGACAGGGTGCGAATGGTCAGCTCGTCGATCTTGGGAGTGCCGTCCCAGTAGTTTTCGTTCTTGGTCAGGGTCAGGTGGTCGTCGGTGACCATGTCCACCACAACATAGGGGCCGGTGCCGGAAACGATGCCGGTTTCAAAGTCGCTGGCATCCACGTCGATGATGCAGCCGTAGGGGTCGCCCAAGTAGTTCATGAGGGCAGGGTTGGGCTCGCTGGTGGTGATGGTCAGCACCTGACCGTCCGCCTTGATATCTACGATCTTGGTATCACTGGGAGCACGGTCGTGGACTTGAATCAGGTGATCCAGGCACTGCTTGACCGCTTCGCCGTCCATTTTCCGGCCGCTGTGGAAGGTGACGTTGTCCTGCAAGGTGATCGTCCAGGTGCAGTCGCCGTCGTTGCTCCATTCCTTTGCCAGCCACGGCTCCAGCTCCATGGTGTCGGTGTAGTGAACCAGCGTCTCACCAACACCGTAACGGATGCAGGCCCAGCCGTTGTAGGTGGTGTGGGGGTCAACGGTTTCCTCCCAGTTTTCGGAGTTGAAGGTGGTGTCACCAATGGTCATGACCTTCTTGGCGGCAGGCGTTTCACTCTGTGCAGCGCTGCCGGGAGCCTGCGTCGCTGCCGGGGTGTTGCTGCTGCCGCAGCCTGCCAGCGCAAAAACCGCAAGGCACAGAACCAGAATGAGGGAAAGTGCTTTTTTCATTGTCATCGATCCTTTCTTTTCTATAGAACGCTGTCAATCAGGCGTTGCGTATATTCGTTCTGGGGATTCCCGATCACATCATCGGGAATCCCCTCCTCCACAATGTCCCCATGATACATCACCAGTACCCGGTCACAAAACTGCTGCACCAGAGAAATATCATGGCAGATGAACAGGATGGAAAGGTTGTCTCCCTGCTGGGAGCGGAGTTCATTGAGAAGTTCCAGAATTTCCTTCTGGATGGTCACATCCAGTGCTGAGGTCGCTTCATCGCAGATCAGGAGCTTCGGCTTCACCGCAAGGGCACGGGCGATGGCCGCCCGCTGGCACTGTCCGCCGCTGACCTGATGGGGATAGCGGTCCGCAAATTCGGCAGGAAGGCCGCACTTTTCAAGCAGCCGCTCCACTTCCCCACGGGTATCTTTGCGGGACATCCCGATATTTCGCAGACTCTCCCCAATGCCGTCACCCAAGGTTCGACGAGGGTCAAAGGAATCCGTGGGGGTCTGAAAGACCATCTGCATTTTCTGGTAGACCTTGCGAAGCTCCCGGCCTTTCAGGTGGGCAATGTCCTCGCCATCCAGAATGATATTCCCTGATGTGGCATCCGCAAGGCGGGTCACCATATTCACAGCTGTGGTCTTGCCGCTTCCGCTTTCGCCGATGATGCCCAGGCACTCGCCGGGCATCAGGTCAAAGCATATGCCATTCACGGCGGTGAAATCCGCCTGACCGCTTCGAGAAAAGACCTTTGTCAGATTTTCCACTTTCAAAATCGGTTCCATCTCATGCCCTCCGTAGTCTCGGCACCGCGGAAAGAAGCTGCCGGGTATACTCTGCTTGTGGGTTAGAAAGAACTTGTTGAGTTTCCCCATACTCCACGGTTTCCCCGTCCTTCAGCACCAGCACCTTGTCCGCCATGGCTCCGATGACACCGATGTTGTGAGCCACCAAGAGAATGGCAGTACCGAAGGTCTCGCGCACCAGCAGCATTTCCTCCACAATCTGCTTCTGGACAGACACATCCAGTGCGGAGGTGGGTTCGTCCGCAAACAGCACACTGGGATTCAAAAGCATGGCAGCCGCGATGCCCACCCGCTGCTGCATTCCGCCAGACAGCTCAAAGGGGTAGCTGTTCAGTATCCTGTTTCCGTCCTCAAAACCCAGTTTGCCCAGCAGCTCCATGGCACGCCGGTGAAATTCTGATTTTGAAATCTTTCCGTGCTCGGTCATGGTCTCATAGAGCTGCGCCCCGATGGTGCGGATGGGACAGAAGGAGCTGCCCGCGCTCTGGAAGATCATGCCCAGTTCCGGGCCGTTGAGCTTGCGAAGCTCTTTCGCTGACAGGTCGGGAAGATTCTTTCCCTTGTACCAGATGTCGCCCCGGGTCACCGTTCCGGCACTGCCCAGCAGGCCCATGGCGGCTTTGATCAGGGTGGACTTTCCGCAGCCGCTTTCTCCTACGATGCCGAGGATCTCACCGGGCTTCAGAGTGAAGCTCACGTCCTTCACGGCGAGAAAGCCGTTGTAGGAGATATCCACATGGTCGTATCGCAATAATGCTTCCATACCGTTACCTCCCCTTCGGGTCTGCGTAGTCCCGGATGGTGTCGCCCAGCAGGTTGAAGATCATGACGGAAATAAAGATGGCGATGCCGGGAGAGAAGGTGATCCATGGAGAGGTGGTCATCAGGCTTCGGGTGTCGCTCATCATGCTGCCCCACTCCGCGATGGGCGGCTTCGCGCCAAGGCCAAGAAAGCTCAGCGCCGCCAGCTCCATCATCATGGTGCCGATGTCCAGCATGGATGTCACCAAAATCGGGCCGATGATGTTGGGCAGAATGTGTTTCAAGATGATTTTCAGGTCGCTGCTGCCGGAGAGCTTCGCCGCCTTCATCCATGCTGTTTCCTTCTGGGCAAGGGTCTGGCTCCGGGCAATTCGGGCATACTTAGGCCAGGAGATCGCCGCCAGTGCGATAATGGCGTTTTGCAGTCCCCCGCCCAGCACACCGGCTACCGCCAGCGCGAACACCAGTCCGGGGAAGGCGAGGAACATATCGGAAATACGCATGAGCACCGTATCAATCCATTTGCCGTTCCAGCCGCAGAACACGCCCACAGCGGTTCCCAGAGCGGTGATGATGGCAACCAGCAAAAGGGTGGAAAAAATACTGGTTCGGCTGCCCACGATGACACGGGACAGCATATCCCGTCCGTAGCGGTCGGTGCCCAGCAAATGCTCCGCACTGGGCGGCTGCTTGGCAATGCTCAGATCCTGCAAATAGGGGTCGTAGGGGGTCAGATATTCCGAGAAAATAGAGCAAATGATCAACAGCGCGGCGAGGGTGCCGAAAATGATAAGACGTACTTTTACGCTGTCTTTTTTGATTTTCTGCTTCCGAATGGTGACTTCGTTCATTCCGCGCTCACCCCCAGTCGGATCCTCGGGTCGAGGGCATGGTACAATAGGTCCGTGACCAGATTGACCAGCACATAGATAATGGCCATCCAGACCACATAGGCCTGGATCATGGGGTAATCCCGCATGGTGATGACATCCACCGCCAGCTTGCCCACGCCGTCCCACATGAAAATGCTCTCAATGATCGCCGTACCGCCCAAGAGATTCCCGATGGACAGGGCCAGCAGCGTGATGATGGTGAGCATGGAGGATTTCAGCACGCTTTTCCAGAGGACAACGGAACCCCGGACACCTCTGGCCTTCGCGCCGATGACGTAATCCTTGTTCAGTTCCTCCAGCACCGTGGCCCGCACCTGCCGCATATACTTGGCGGACATGGCAATGGCAAGGGTCAGGGTGGGCAGCATGGCGCTCTGGATGCTCAATCCCTTGGAAATCACGGGAAGGATTTTCAGCTTGATGGAGAAAATCTGCATGAGCAGCAGTGCCACAAAGAAGTTGGGCAGGGAGTTTCCCACGAAGCTGAAAAACCGCAGAAAGTAATCCGTAAATTTATCGTGCCGCACTGCCGCCAGAACCCCCAGCGGAATGGAGATCAGCACCGTCATTCCAATGGACAGGGTGGTAAGGAGCAGCGTCGCCGGGAGCTTGGAAATGAAGGTCTGAAACACGTCCTTCCCGGAAACATAGCTTACGCCCATATCGCCCCGCATCATGCCGCCCACCCAAGATAGATACTGGGTAAGAAAGGGCTTGTCCAGCCCCAGCTCCGCCCGTTTCGCGTCGATGATCTCCTGCGACACCGCGCCCTTATCGCCGTAAAGCTCTGTGATAGCATCGCTGCCGGCTACGCGCATCATGGCAAAGGACAGAAAGGTGATGCCAATGAGGACGGGAATCAGCTGTAATAACCTCTTAACTATGTATTTTTTCACATTGCTCTCCTAAATCAGGCAATCTCACAGGGCTTTTGCTTCCACCCTTCTACTAAAAACATGGGGGTAGATGCGTTATTGATCCGCTCTTCTTTCGTCCAGACCTGTTTCCAGATCTGGGTGTCAGCCGCCGCCTGCATTCCCAGCCCCCGCAGCACGTCCAAATCCCACGCGGGTCGGTGACACCTGGAAAGCGGGGTCTGCCGGGCGATGGCTTCCATGGCATCCACATCCGTTCCGGCAGTTTCGTCCCGGACATCCGATGCCTGAAGATTCTCCCTGTCCCGGGCGTGGCCTTCCTGTGCGTCCTCGTCCCAGAGATAGCGGTACCAGTTGGCATCGAAGTTCAGGAGCAGCCCGCCGGGTTTCAGCACCCGCATCCACTGGGCGTAGGCCTTCTCCGGGTTAGGTAGATTCCATGTGACATTTCGGGTCACCAGCACATCAAAGGAAGCCGCCGGGAAGGACAGCTCCTCGGCATTCATCTGCCGGAAGTCGATCTTCTCCGCCAGCGCTCCCGCGTTGCGTTTTGCTTCCTCCAGCATGGACGCGGTATAGTCCACCGCTTTTACCTGATAGCCCAGCTCCGCCAGAATGATGGCAAAAAAGCCCGGGCCGGTGCCCACATCCAGCACCCGGATCTGCGCCGGACTTCTACCCGGAAACCGCGCGGCAATGCGGCGGGAAATAACGCCCCGCCAGACCGCTTTCTGGTCGGAGGACAGCTCCTCCTGATTGACCCCGGAGTAGCCGGAAGCCCGGTTCGTCCAGTAGTGGATGTTTTCTTCTTCGTAGGTTTGGAACAGTCTCATAAAAAACACCTCAAGGAAGGAAAATGCCGCACTTCTTCCTAAAAGTGCGGCATTTCCATTAGATTAGGAAGGAAATCAGGAATTTATGTATCACCATGCAGTCATGATAACACATCCGATTTTCCTTTTGAAGCCCCCTGGGGGGTTGTTTTTTTACCCAATCGCTAAAAAATTATTTATTTGCGCAGATACCAAACATGGGGGCTGTGGCCAAGTCCAGTTCTCCCAGCAGCCGCTGACCAACATGGGTATCGATCCGGCATCCGGCAAACCCGATCCTTGTCAACACCTGCCTGTCCCACTCCGGGCGGGATTGCCCAATGTCCATGGAAAGGGTAATATCATCATTTTCCTGTTGTAAGGCATCCGTCATGCCCACATGACCATAGGGGCTGTCGGGGGCGACCTTACGGTTCTGAGTGCTGTGGCTGCGCACATGGCAGGCATAGTCCGCATCAAAATTCAGAAGTACCCCGCCGGGCTTCAGCACCCGGAACCACGAAGCGTAGGCTCTCTCCGGGTCTGGCAGCGTCCACGTAAGATTCCGGCTGATGACTACATCAAAAGAAGCATTGGGATAATCCAGATTCTGGGCGTCCATTTCCCGGAATGAGATATCGAGATTCCGCTGCTCCGCCAGAATCCGGGCTTCCACCAGCATGGCAGGGGTCAGGTCGATGCCCTCTACACGGTGCCCCTGCTGCGCCAGAAGCACCGCGAAGAACCCCGTGCCGGTACCCACATCCAGAATGTTCAGATTTCTCCCCTCCGGCAGGAATCGCCCGATCTCCCGAAGCCATCTCTGCCCCATCTCGTTTTCCAGTTCGTTCTTTCGCACGGTTCCAAAATCATGGGACCGCTGTGTCCAGTAGTGCTTCACCCGTTCTTCCATTTTCACATCCATGTTTCTGTCCTTCCTCTGTCAATTCACCGCACTATATTATCAGATAGCCGCTTCTGATTGAAGCCCCCCGGGGGGATGAAATTCTGCATAAAAGGTGCCGCAGGTTTTGTTCCCGCGGCACCAGTATATATGCTGTTCATAATTCCTTCACCGTTAGCTGACTGCTCACTGTCGGACAATGCGGACAGAATCGTGGATTCGTCTTTCCCGTTTTCCCGCATTTTTTCACTTTTGTGCTCGGCGACCTGACCGCAAATGGAAATCAGCTTCACCAGTTCAATTCTTGCTGTTGGATTTTATATTTTTTCCTTACTTCAGCAGAGCGCTTTCCAAATCGGAAAGCATGACCCCCAGCGCGGTGATACCGCCTTCCGCAGTATACCAGACATTGGAATGCTCCAGCACGACCACATTTCCGTTTTGGGCCGCATCCGTCTTGTTGATCAGTTCATTATCCAGCACCTCAGCAGCCAGCTGGGCCCCCTGAGTGCCGATGGCAGCATCACGGTCCATGGCAAAAATGTAGTCGGGATTCTTGGAAAGGACGAATTCAAAGGAGGCTTCATTGCCGTGGGCGGAGGTGTCCACGTCAGCATCCACGCCTACATTCTCAAAGCCGATCTCCGTGCCAATGATGGAGCATCTGCCATCGTTGCCCAGCAGGCCAAAGCCGCCGGCATTCACCATGCCAACGATAGCGGTCTTTCCCTCCGCCGCAGCCTGCAGCGCCTGGATCCGGCTGTTGTACTCACTCACAAGGGCGTCAACCTGATCCTCTGCGCCAAAGAGCGCGGCAATATTCCTTGCGTTCATCGCGGTGCTTTCCACCACTCCCTTTGCCGTATCGGTATAAACCATGTAGACAGGAGCGATCTTTACCAGCTCATCGTACATTGCGGACATACGGCCGCCAATGAAAATGATTTCCGGTTCGCTTTCCATGACCGCTTCCATATCCGCCTCTTTCACATTGCCCAGATTAAACAGGCTGTCATCCGTCAGGTAGTCCTGTAAATAATCAATGGAAGAGCCCTTGGAGACGCCGACGATCCGGTCTCCGTAGCCGATGTTGTCCAGAATGTCCAGAGCTGCCAGATCCATGACCGCCAAACGCTGGGGATCGTAAGGGAATTCTACCTCCACGGTTTCCCCAGCCCCATTTCGGGTGGTCACGGTAACGGTGGAAGGAACCTCCGGGGTACTGGTTGTCTCAGGCTCATTTACTGCCGCGGAAGAAGCCGTTGCCTCAGAAGCAGTTGTGGTTTTGTCATTTGCCGCACTTCCGCAGGCAGCCAGAGAGAGCAGCATGACGAAGGTTAGCAGGATAGAAAGAATCTTACGCATTGTTTTGTCTCCTTTTGTGTTAATAATAAATGGAAAGAGGTTTTCCCTCAATCTTCATGATTTCAAAATCCACATTGTAGATTCCCGACAGGTTTTCCTTGGTGATCACTTCGTCCACCGTTCCGAATTTGGCGATTTTGCCATCTACGAACGCGCAAATGTAATCCGAATAAAAGGCAGCGTAATTGATCTCGTGAAGTACAAGGATCACCGTTTTCCCCAATTCATCGCAAAGCCGGCGAACAATTTTCATCATGTTTGTGGCGTGGTAGATATCCAGATTGTTGGTGGGTTCATCCAGAAGGACATATTCCGTATCCTGGGCGATCACCATGGCAATGTACGCCCGCTGACGCTGTCCTCCCGAAAGCTCATCAATGAACTGATCCTGCATGGGTGTCAGCTCCATATACGAGATTGCCTGAGAGACGATCTCCTCGTCCTCCCGGGTCAGGTGACTTCCCGAGTAGGGAAACCGGCCAAAATTGACAAGCTCCCGCACCGTCAGCTTCATCTGCACATTGTTGCTTTGGGTCAAAATCGCCAGCCGCTTGGCAAGCTCCCGGCCCTTCCATTTTTGAAGCTCTTTTCCCTCAAAATCCACGATGCCGGAATCGCTGGCGATCAGCCGGGAGATCATGCCCATGACGGTGGATTTTCCCGCGCCATTGGGGCCGATCAGAGAGAGTACCTTCCCTTTCGGAATTTCAAAGTTCACACCATCCACAACGATTTTTCCGTCGTAGGATTTCCGTAAGTCTTTTACCCGCATTTATTTCCTCCTTCTCTGGGCCAGCAGCAGATACAGAAAGTACAGTCCGCCGCCGACCGTAATAAACACACTGATGGGGATCCCATAAGAGTATACCTGCTCAACGATCAGCTGCCCCGCTGTCAACAGGACAACACCAATCAGTACGGAGCCTAAAATCAGCTCTGTGTGCCGGTAGGTTTTGAACAGCTGTCTTGCCAGGTTCGCAACGATCAGGCCAAAGAACGAGATCGGGCCAACCAACGCTGTCGCTACGGAGATCAGAAGCACGACCCCCAAAAGCAGCTTCCGGATGGTGCGGTCGTAGTCTACGCCCAGATTGATGGCCTGCTCTTTTCCGAGGGTGATCACATCCAGCACCGCGATCTCTTTGCGGAGCGCAACCACAACGCATACCATCAGGATCACAGCCAGCAATAGAATACTGTCATTGATGTTACTGAAGCTGGCGACCAGGGAGCTAAGCAGCGTTTCGTATTCGTTGGGATCCATGGCACGGACCAGGGTCGTCTGGATGCTGGAAAAGAAGGAGGTCAATACCGTACCGATCAGCAGCACATACAGGACGTTGTACTTTGTCTTTTTGAAAATACAGCTGTAGGTCAGCGTTGCCACCACACCCATGATCGCCAGATCCACCAAAAAGGACAGGTTGCTGTTTCTGGCCAGCACGCTGCCGGAACCAAGGAAAAAGACCACCGCCGTATGAACGAGACTGTACAGGGAATTCATACCCAGCAGGCAGGGGGTCACAATGGTGTTGTTGATAATGGACTGAAATACCATGGAGGCGGCGCCAATGGCAAAAGCCACAACGATCATGACCATCACTTTTGTAGAGCGCTGGTTCATGGCGTAAGCGAACAGCTTCGGATGGTCAAACCGCACGTTGACCGTCATGTACAACGCAATAAAAATCAGAGAAAGCAGAACCAGCACGGCGAATTTTCTCCGGCTTTTTGCCCGAATGGCAGAGGTACTTTTCTTCATACAGCGCCTCCTTCCCGCTTCCTTGTGGGAAGGCAGAACCGAACCGCCTTGCGTCCATGGTTCAGCCGGTAAATCAGCATAATGACAAAAATCAAGCTGCCCAGAATACCCACGATCAGCTCGATTGGCAATTCATAAGGGGCAATGACCACCCGCCCGATGATATCACAGGCCAGCACAAACACCGCGCCGAACAGCGCCGTATCGATCAGCGTTCCTCTTATCTTGTCTCCCTTGAACATGGCGACAAGGTTCGGTACGATCAGGCCGATGTAAGAGATGCTGCCCACCACGACCACCACGCTGGCTGTAATCATAGCCGCGATGGTCAGTCCCAGAAACAGAACCAGATCGTAATTGACCCCCAGGTTTTTGGAGAAATCCTTACCCATGCCTACGATGTTGAAATGATTGGCAAAAACAAACGCCAGGATGACCAGCGGCAGTGTCAGCCAGACAATTTCGTATCTTCCCCGAATGATGGTCGAAAAGCTGCCGGTCAGCCAGCTGGAGATCGCCTGTGTCATGTCGTATTTGTAGGCAATGTAATTGGTGATACCGCCGATGACATTTCCGAACATGATTCCTACCAACGGAACCATGACGGGGTCTTTGAAGGGGATCCGCTGAATGAACCACACAAAGATCCAGGTTCCCACAATGGCGCATACCGCGGAAAAAATGGCACGGCTCCAAATGGTGGACGCGGGCATGAATACCAGCGCCAGCAGGATCCCCAGCTGCGCCGAGGAAATGGTCGCGCCGGTGGTTGGCGAAACAAATTTGTTCATGCAAAGCTGCTGCATGATCAACCCCGCCACGCTCATTCCCACGCCGGTACACAGGATCGCCAAAAGTCTCGGCAGTCTGGAAATGAGAAAAATCTCCCACTGGAATCCGTCTCCCCGCAGCAGGCTGGTCAGGTTAATGTCCAACACGCCAACAAACAGCGAGCAGGCTGACAGCACCAGTAAAATCCCAGACAAAGCGATGGTCGATATGTATTTTTTCAGTCTGGACACCTCCTACATTGCTATAGTTAGCATTAGCTAACCTTTGACATAAAAACAGCGCATTGAAAAGCACAATGGGTCGATCGCGTCGAATCGGCCTTAGATGCTAATGCAATGCGCATTCGAAGTAGTATGCAATCGGTTAGTGTTTGCTAACTGCCGGTATAATATCACGATTTTGTTTCCATGTCAAGCCTTTTATTCGACGAAATACAAGGAAAAAACTGGTAGCGGGATCGCTCCCGCTGCCAGTGATACTCTATTACAGCTTCCAGCTGACAGCCTGTTCCCTGCCCTGGAGAGAGCGGCGGTAGATGCCGTCCTGGGTTATACCAAAAATCCGTTATACCAAAAGCCAGAAAAAACACCAACCGCAGGGCTTTTCGCACAAAAATTTGGTATAACAGATTTGGGGGTTCGAAAAAGTCCAGCATTGGGCTGGGCTTTTTTCGACAATCTGAATCCCGGAAAACATCGTTTTCCGGGATTTTTTCTGTGTATTTTCCTTTGATGGAATACTGAGCAAGAGATTCAGGATCAATTTGACCGAAAAAAGTCAAACGCATTTCCATTTTTCTCTCCTGCCGTGTCATTTCTCCGCCGGCTCCATGCCCAGCGCGTTTTGCAGATACTGCGCGTTCAGCGTCAGGTTGCACTCCAGAACACTGGAAGGATAGCCGTACAGGTCAATGGTCTTGCTCCACACGCTGTTGGGCAGGGTTTCGTTGTCCACCGGGATGGTCAGAGATTCCAGCTTGATATCCCGCACCATAGGGATCAGCTCCCACAGGTAGTCCGTGATCTCGTCACTGGTCATGTCGGTAATGATCAGGGGCAGGATCTGGGTTGCCAGGTCATGCAGCTCCAGCAGGCCCATGTTCCGACATTTGTCGATCAGAGAGGCCACAACGGTGCGCTGACGGATCACCCGCTGCCGGTCACCATCGATTTTCCGAATCCTGGCATAGGCCAGGGCATCATAGCCCATCAGCGCATTCTCACCTTCCTGGAAGGAACCGACATAGCCCACATGATCGGTCAGGTATTCCGCCTCTTCCTGGGTGAGCACCACATCGACCCCGTCCATGGCGTTGATGATGGCGGCGAAGGTGTCGAAGCTGACCTCAATGGTATGGTCAACATGGACGCCGAAGTTCTGCTCGATGCACTTTGCCAGCATCTCCATGCCGCCCTCCGAGGAGCGTTTCCAGGTGCTGCCCAAAGCGTAGCAGACGTTGATCCGGTTTCTGCCGCCGCTGTGTCCGGCATAGGCGGGCAGGGGTACGTACAAATCCCGCAGGAAGGAGACCATGGTGAGCGTATGTGTCTCCCGGTTGATGGAGCACAGGAGCATGGTGTCCGACAGCTTGTTCTGCTCGTCCTCCCGATAGTTCTGGCCCACCAGCATAATGTTGGTGATATTCTGGTCAGAGACGACCTGGGGCCAGGTGTCCTCCGGGACAGTGGTGGACGGCACGGTTTCCTCCGTTCCCAGAATGGCATCCAGCTCTTCCTGAGACAGGGTTGGCACAGTGTGCTCCGACGCGTTGCCCAGCAGGCTCACCATATAATTCCAGTAGATACCGGCAGCGACGGCTCCGGCCAGCACCAGCGCCAGCAAAATTCCGACGACGATCCACAATATTTTCTTCCGATTTTTTTCGGGATTCATGATGATCCCCTCCTAAAAAATATGGGCAGGAAAAACGGGCAGCAGTCGCTGCCCGTTGAAGGGGAGAAGCTTACTTTTCCACGATTTCCAGCACTTCCATGGGACAGGCCTTGGCGCAGATGCCGCAGGCGATGCACTTGGAAGCGGTGTCCTTGATGACCATGACCTTCATGGGACAGGCCTCGACGCACTTGCCGCAGCCGACGCACTTCTTCTTGTTGATCATGTACACGCCGGTCTTGGGATTTTGGGTGATGGCCTCGTGCTCACAGGTGCGGGCGCACTTGCCGCACTGGATGCAGGTATTGGGCTTCGCGCCGGTGCCCTTCGCGACGATCTGGATGCAGGACAGAGTCACGTCAGCCTGCTTGTAGAATGCCTCAGAGCAGGCGGTCACGCACTGCAGACAGGCCATGCACTCCGCGCCTTTTTTAACAGCCAGCTTCTTCATAAAAGGATTCTCCTTTATCCTAGTTTTTGACAATATTTATTATACTGTGCGGCGACGGAAAATGCAATGGGAAATTTATATTTTTGTATCGATTCGCTGCCAAAAAAAGGCACTCGGATATGGAGAGAATTACCAGTCTAAAGGCAGGCGGTCTGGAAATACTATCGATGAAACCAAAACTTTGGAGGGAAAGAAATGAAAACACTGGCATCCTTATTTACAAGCTTTGTCCTTACCGCCGCGATGCTGACCGGCTGCGGCTGCACCAATCGCAACGGCGGAATGACCACACCGACCACCATGCTGCCCACTACGGAGATGACCACGGCTGCGACCACCGCGCCCACCCACGCAAACACCGAGCCGTCCACGACCCAGGAAACTGACGAGACCATCAACCATGGCAACGGCCCGCTGGTAGACGAAACCAATGGTGCCGCGGAAAACACGACGGAAACAACGGCACAGAACCGTTCCCGGAATATGCCCATCAAGTGAAAAAAGGCTCCCCCTCAAGGGGAGCCTTGCCTGTTCCTACTTATAGAAATTCATCCCATTCAAAGGTGAGACTGCCGTCTTCCCGCTGGATGCAGGGAATACCGATGTTTCCCTCCTGCCGTGCGGTGTCGAACAGGGGATTGCCGTCCCGCAGCTTCAGAAATGCCTTCAAATTGGCGGTTTTTTCGGCAAAATCCAGATACTCATATTCCACCCCGGCCTTTGTCAGGGCCTGGCAGCATTCCACTGTATCCGGGCAGATATTCATTCCGTATACCTTAAGCATGTTTGTTTCCTCCTAAAATTTTTGCGCGGCGTTTCCCGGTACGCTCCTGAATGTTCAGGCACAGGATCCGTGTCCGCTCCGCGACAGCCGGATCAAAATAAAAGTCCTCTGAATGGTACTGTTTCATAATGCAGTCCAGAGCGTGGAGCTTTTCGTCGGGAGCCGTCACTTCGCTGACCCGGCCCCATCCCATAACGCTTTCATAGTTCATGGTGCAGCTGTGGCCCGCTTCATCCAGAACAAGGCCATTGGTGCACTCCATTTCGAAGCCCACCTGATCGTTTTGTGCCAGCAGGCCGTATTTTGTTCCCTCCATAGCGCCGTGGATGTACAGCCTTCTGCCGTCCGGCTCCATGCCAAAGTTGACAGGCAGCAGGTAGGGGGCAGGCTGGGCGGCGATGGCCAGGTGCAGCACCTCGCACCGGGACATGATCTCGATGATTTCCGCTGGGTCGGTAACGGCCCGGTCACTTCTTCTCATAAAATTTCCTCACAATATGGTAAGATAGCGCAGCAAATTGCGCTTCATCCGCTCCACAGAAGCCTCCGCCTGCTTCAGATAGTCGCTTCCGTCGGACTGGGCCTGCTGCCAGGAGCGCAGAATGGAACCGCCGCCGCAGACGATGGCCCCGTGGCCGAATTTATCAAAGGCATAAGAACAGTTTTTGGCGTTGGCGCCCACCGCACTGTAGCCATCCACCAGCAGGAACAGCCGGGGATATTTCGCCCGCAGAGAACGCAGGCTGTCCGGGGCATTGGCGGCACTCATGATGCCCACAGGAGAGTAGCCATATTTCCCGCTCATCCCATCGGCACAGCGGCTGACAAGATCCGCGGCGGCGATGTGTACCAGCCGCCCACCTGCCAGCAGGTCCTGCAATTCCGGCGCCGAGCGGTTGGCGGTGCGGATCGCTGTGAAAATGTCCTTATTGGCGGACTTGCACGCATTCAGGAAGGGTCTCACGCAGTCAGTCCCCAGATAACTCAAAAGGATCAGGCTGTCACAGGGAAAGGCGGAGTCATCCGCGAAAATCGCCGCGGCCGTTCGTTCGGCGGCGCGGACGCCCAGGATCTCCGGCGCGTCCAGAGTGACGTAATACCCCAGCTTTTTCGCGTACCTGAGAATGGCGCTGAGCTGTGCCACTCCCTCCGGGCCAAGCAGGGCGAAGCTGGAGAAGCTGACCCGGACAGCCGGAACGCTTCCTTTCAGAGTATCCAGCAGCTCCCGGCAGACACGGGCGTACCCCTCCGCCGGCGACGGCGTTTCCGACAGAATATGCGGGGGCAGCTCGGAAACTGAAGCCGCCAGTTCCAGCATGACAGGGCACTTGGTCTTACGGATTTTTTCCTGCAATGTGTCAATGGACATCATACCGCCTCCCGGGACTTTTTTCTATTGTATCACAAAAAATTCTGGATGGAAAGGAAAAATACACCCGGAAGAGAAATATTGCTTTTCTGGGCATACTAAACCCGGAAGGAGGGATCACTATGACCGTAAAAGGATGGGCGATAACCGCCGGGATCGGCGCGGCGGCAGGCGCCGTGGCGGTACTGATGATGCCCAGGACCAATCCCACCCGCCGTCTCGCGGCGAAGGCTGCCAACAAGATGGAGGACGTGGCCTGGAAGATGTCGGACACCATTTCCAGCAAGCTGGACGATCTGGGCTGAGCAAGCCACGGGGGCAAATGGCCCCCTGTACATCACGCGGGCGGTCAGCCTGGTCTGCCAGCATCCAAAAAAGCTGTCATCACGAACCAGCACAGGCTTGTTCACGATGACAGCTCTTCTTTCTTGGTTTTACGGCTTTGAGCCGCAGCACCCGGAGCAGCCGCTGCAATTGCCGCAGCAGCCGCCTTTTTGTTTATCCTTTCGCAGCTTGGCGACAGCCAAAATGACCACAGCCGCCAGGACTGCCAATACGATGATATCTCCCATATTGTCTCCTTATACACCAATGCGGACATTGGTATCCGCGTATTTGTTCTTTCGAGCGACGAGGTAGATGAGGCCCGCCAGCGCCGCCAGCGCCCCAATGGTCAGGATACCGAAGCTGGCTTCTCCCGTCAGCAGTCCCACGATCTGGTAGACGATCAGGGAGATCACATAGGCAAAGCCGCACATATAGCCAACGGTGATCAGGGTCCATTTGCGGTTTCCCATCTCCCGGCGGATGGCGCCGATGGCGGCAAAGCAGGGGGCGCACAGCAGATTAAAGATCATGAAGCTGTAAGCCCGGACGGGGCCAAAGTCCGCCGCGATGAGCTGCCAGATCTCTCTGCCGCTCTCGCTCAGGTCCCCGGCAAAGTGGTACAATGTGCCGAAGGTCATGACCACCTGCTCCTTGGCGATAAGACCCGTGGCCGTGGCGACGGTAGCCTTCCAGGCCATGTCTCCCGACCAGCCCAGAGGATAGAAGATCCAGGCAAACAATCTGCCGATGTCAGCAAGCAGGGAGAGGTTACTGTCCTCCACCGCCCCGAAGCTGCCGTCCACAAAACCGTAGCCTTTGAGGAACCACAGCACGATGGAGCTGAGCAGGACGATGGTGGTAGCCCGCTTTACGAAGTCCATTCCCCGGTCCCAGGTGGAGCGCAGGACGTTCCGGGCGGAGGGCAGATGGTAGGCGGGCAGCTCCATGACGAAGGGGGCGGGCTTGCCCGCGAAGGTCTTGAATTTTTTCAGAATGACACCGGAAATGGTCACAGCGGCAATGCCAATAAAGAAGGCGGACACCGCCACCAGCGGGGAGTTGCCGAAGACCGCCCCGGCGAACAGGCCGATGATGGGCATTTTCGCGCCGCAGGGGATGAAGCCCGTGGTCATGACGGTGATCTTCCGGTCATTTTCCTGCTCGATGGTGCGGGAGGCCAGAATGCCCGGCACGCCGCAGCCCGTGGCTACCAGCATGGGGATGATGGATTTGCCGGACAGGCCAAATTTGCGCAGGAGCCGGTCCATAATGAAGGCCACCCGGGACATATAGCCCACGTCCTCCAAAATGGACAGGAGCAGGGAAAGCACCAAAATCTGGGGCACAAAGCCCAGCACCGCGCCCACGCCTGCCAAAATGCCGTCCATCACCAGTCCGTAAAGCCAGCCGCTGACGCCCAGAGCAGTCAGAACGGAATCCAGCAGATTGGGAATCCATTCCCCGAACAGCACGTCATTGGCCCAATCCGTGCCGATGGTGCCGATAGAGAAGGGGAAGCTGCCCATGGCAATGGCGTACATGGTAAACATGACCAGTGCGAAAATGGGCAGAGCCAGCACACGGTCGGTCACAATGCGGTCGATTTTGTCGGACAGGGACAGGGCGTGCTTGGGAGCCTTCTTCTGCACGGCCTTACGGATGACGGACTCGATGTAGGTATAGCGCTGGTCGGCGATGATGGATTCCGCGTCGTCCTCCAGCTCCCGCTCGCAGTCGGTGATGTGCTTTTCCAGATGGGCCATCACGTCCTCCGGCAGAGACAGTTCCTTACGCACCATCTCGTCCCGCTCGAAGAGCTTGATGGCGTACCAGCGCAGGTAGTTGGGCTTCACACGGCCCTCTATGGATTCCTCGATGTGGGCCAGTGCGTGCTCCACGCTGCCGCCGAACACATGGGGCCGGTCGCCGTGGGTGTGGTTTTTCGCCAGCTCCACCGCCTTTTCCGCCGCTTCCAGACACCCCTCTCCTTTCAGGGCGCTGATCTCGATGCAGGGGCAGCCCAGAGCCTTGCCCAGCCGCTGTAAGTCGATGATGTCACCGTTGCGGCGCACCAGATCGATCATATTCACCGCCAGCACCACCGGATGGCCCAGGTCCATGAGCTGGGTGCTCAGGTAGAGATTCCGCTCAATGTTGGTGCCATCTACAATGTTCAAAATGGCGTCGGGGTGGTCCTCCACCAGATAGGTCCGGGTCACCAGCTCCTCCGGGGAGTAGGGCGACAGGGAGTAGATGCCGGGCAGGTCCTGGATCACCACATCCGGGTGGCCCTTCAGGGTGCCCTCCTTCTTCTCCACCGTGACGCCGGGCCAGTTGCCCACGTACTGGTTGGAGCCGGTCAAAATATTGAACAGCGTGGTTTTTCCGCAGTTGGGATTGCCCGCCAGAGCGATTTTGATTTCCATGGTCTTACCATCCTCCTGTTGTTAGTCTAAACTAACCTCTCTTCAAAAAAAGAAAGCGGTTTTTTCAATAAATCTCGATCATTTCCGCGTCGGCCTTGCGCAGGCTCAGCTCGTAGCCCCGGACGTTGACCTCGATGGGGTCCCCCAGCGGGGCCACCTTGCGGATGAAAACCTCCACATTTTTCGTAATGCCCATGTCCATGATCCGGCGGCGCACAGCGCCCTCCCCGTGAAGCTTCAGAACCACCACAGATTCTCCGATTTTCGCGTCCTTCAATGTTCGCATACCTTAGCCCCCTTTTATTAGCTTTGGCTAACTTTCACAGTTAGAATACCCTATCTTACAGAATTTGTCAAGCCCTTTCCCCGGGAAATTCAGAAATCAATGTCTCTTTTTCCGCCCGGGGCAAAGCCTTCACCGCCAGCTCCCGTTTCAGGGCCTCGGAATGGGTGCCGCATTCTTCCTGATACGCAAGTTCCAGCGGCCCCCGGCCCCGGGTGTATTTGGCTCCCCTGCCCTGCCGGTGCGCTTCCAGCCGCCGCTGGATATCTGTAGTGATGCCCGTATAAAGTGTGCCGTCCCCGCAGCGGAGAATATATAAATACCACATATAATTTCATCCTTCACCGTAGGGCTTAAGTCATGACTCCGCCGACCCGGTTTCGATTGTCAGGAACTTATGATGAAAAGGATTTGTTGGATGATTACCCACCTATTACCGTTGAACGGCAACATATCAAATACCGTACGTGGTCGGCGGGGTCAGACCTAAGCCCTGCGAATCATCTTCGAAATCGCTTGCTCAGCACCTTGTCCAGCAGGAAAAAGATCACATTCCCCAGCAGGAGCATGACAATCGTCATGACCACTCCCGCCTCGGCAAATTCCTCCGCCAGAGCGTCCAGTCCGAACAGATGGATGAGCAGCCAGTACAGTGCCAAAATCACGGCGTTGAACAGCAGCCCCTTCCACAGCCAGGGCCATTTCATCTTTTCCAAACGGGGCTTCACGATGGGGTAATAGCCCAAGGCCGCGAAGACCGCCGCCGCTTCCTTGTCGGGGGCAAGCATCAGCGACAGCAGGGCAACCGCCCCATACCACGCCCACGCCACCCGCGTGCCGCAGGTTTTCAGCACCGCCTGGGCCAGGATCATGCAGATCATGGGGCAGACGTAGGTGGCCACGGGGATAATGGTGCCAAGACTCATGACCACCACCGCCAGCGCCGCCAGCACTCCCCCAAGGGCCATGCTGGCGGCCGGCGTTTTTTTACCGTTTGCCATTGTGCTTGAGCAGACCGTACTTCACGTCCCACAGCTTCTGGGACAGGTCCACATAGTAGGTCTGGGGATTGTCAAAGCGCTTGATTTCATCCCAGAGGGTGTCCACCTGCTGGGCGCAGTAGGTGCGGATCTCCTCCAGAGTGGGCAGCTCATAAACCAGCTCGCCGCCCTTGAAAATAGGCACCTGAAGCTCCTTGGCGGTGAAATTATAGACCTGCTTGGTCTTCCAGGTTGCCTCGGGGTCGAAGATCTCCAAATCCTTGGTATCGTCCACCACCTCGTCGTGGACCGTCAGGTAGTCGGCAATGGCCTTGCCGGTGTCCTTGGCGTAGAAACGGTACAGCTTCTTGTAGTGGGGGTTGGTGATCTTCACCACGTTCTCGGAGATCTTGATCTTGGGCACGATGGTGCCGTCCGATTCCTCCACAGCGGCCAGCTTGTACACGCCGCCGAAGACAGGTTCGCTGCGGGCAGTGATCAGCCGCTCGCCCACGCCGAACAGGTCGATCTTGGCCCCCTGCCGCAGAATGTCCCGGATGATGTACTCGTCCAGAGAGTTGGACACGGAAATGGCGCACTCCGTCCAGCCCGCCTCATCCAGCATTTTCCTGGCCTGCTGGGTCAGGTATGCCATGTCGCCGGAGTCCAGGCGGATGCCGCATTTGGTGATGCCCATGGGCTTTAACACCTCATTGAAGACCCGGATGGCGTTGGGTACACCGGATTTCAGGGTGTTGTAGGTGTCCACCAGCAGGGTCGCATTGTGGGGGTACATCTGGACATAGGCCTTGAAAGCCTCGTACTCGCTGTCGAACATCTGCACCCAGGCGTGGGCCATAGTGCCGCCGGCCTTTACGCCAAACAGCTGGTCGGAGATGGTGCAGGCAGTGCCGTGACAGCCGCCGATGTAGGCTGCTCTTGCGCCCAGAATGGCGGCGTCCGCGCCCTGCGCCCGGCGGGAGCCGAATTCCAGCACCGTCCGCCCCTCAGCGGCACGGACGATACGGTTGGCCTTGGTGGCGATGAGGCTCTGGTGGTTGATGCACAGCAGCATATAGGTCTCAATGAGCTGGGCCTGAATGGCAGGGGCACGAACGGTGATGATCGGCTCATTGGGGAAAATGGGCGTGCCCTCCGGCACGGCCCAAATGTCGCCGGTGAACTGAAAATCCGCCAGATACTGCAAAAATTCCTCGCTGAACATATTGCGGCCGCGCAGATACTCGATATCCTCCGGGCCGAAGTGCAGCTCCTGCACATACTGGATGATCTGCTCCAATCCAGCCGCAATGGCAAAGCCGCCGCCGTCGGGGCACTGCCGGAAGAACAGGTCAAAATAGGCGATCCGGTCACAGTAGCCGGTGGCGAAATAGCCCTGGCTCATGGTCAGCTCGTAGTAGTCACAAAGCATAGTGAGATTCAATTTGTCGTTGATAACCATAGATTGGTCACCTCTTTCTGATGAATGGCTCCATTATAATGACTCTACCCGGAAAAGGCAAGCCTTTTTCATTGACAGCTGCCCCGTTTTGAGATATATTTTAAGTACAGTTTGGAGTTTGAAGTTAGGAGTGAGAAGTGATCGCTTCACTCCACACTTAACACTCCTCACTCCACACTTAACACGAAAGGGGTCGTGATACCCATGGAGATCACAATTGGCATGAAGGGCGAGGTTTCTACGCTGGTTGAACGGGAGGACACCGCCGCCATGGTCGGCTCCGGTGACCTGCTGGTCTACGCCACCCCCTGCATGGCCGCGCTCATGGAAGGCGCCGCCTGTGAAGCCATTGCCCCCGCCCTGGCGGAAGGCACCACCAGCGTCGGCACCGCCCTGAATATCGAGCATCTGTCCGCCACCCCGGTGGGGCTGGAAGTCCGGGCCGAGGCCGAGGTCACAGAGGTCAACGGGAAGGTCATTACCTTCGCCCTGCGGGCCTTTGATGAAGCCGGGGAGATCGGCAAGGGCACCCACAAGCGCGTCATCGTAAACAGCCAGAAATTTCTTGACAAGGCATATCAAAAGCTTTGAAGGAGGGTTCATTCATGCAAGACTATGGAGCCATGATCCGCAGCACCTTCGAAATGGGCAGCGTCCGGGACGCGGAGACCCTGTTTGAAGCCTGCATCAAAAGTGCCTTCCCCACCTTCCATTTCCGCAAGCTGGAGCTGATCCGCTTCGTCCGGGATGAGGAATACATGGAGGGCCGGAGCTGGAACCATGTGTTCGAGATCAAAAAGTCCGAGCTTGCCGGGCAGAAGGTCTGGGAGGTCCACTGCCACCGGGTCACCATGGGCAAGACCCCGGACAAGCACGTGATCCTGGATTATATGACGCTGGATTTTGTCCAGTATCTGGAACAGTAAAGCAAACCGGCTTTCCCACCGCAAAGGATGGGAAAGCCGGTCTTTTATTTTATCTACTGTCCGGACTCCAGACGGGCATAAACCTTCCGCATCAGAAGCTGCTGTACCAATACCGGCAGACTGACCCCAAGCATTACCCAGCCGGGAACGGCAATGATCATCAGATTGACGCTCAGCCAGCCCAGCACGGGAAACAGCGCCGCGGCAGCCAATCCCGCCGCAACAATATGGAGATTGGCAAAGCTCAAAAGCAGCGCGTTTTTCAGCACAGCCCCCAGCCCCAGACGGTAGCGGGTCAGCACCGGGAAGGCCATCGACAGGGTCAGCACCGCCGCGATCATACCCAGCACACCAACAAACTGGCAGGCGATGCCCGTCATGCCGGGCCTGTGCAGGCCGATGGCAATATCTCCCAGGCTGATGAGCAGCACCGCGCCCAGGATCAGCATTACCGCCGTCCCCTGCTT
The DNA here is from genome assembly GCA_030539285.1 of Eubacteriales bacterium. GTDB lineage: Bacteria > Bacillota > Clostridia > Oscillospirales > Oscillospiraceae > Faecousia. The sequence continues at coordinate 39,800 of JAUNSH010000010.1, read as the reverse complement.
CCAGTTCTCCCGGAAGCCCTTCCAGAAGCCCCGCCACACGGTGTAATACTCACAGGCCGCCATTTTTCGCACCACACTGTGCAGTGCCGCCGTGGCCGCGCCAATGGTGACCACGGGCAGGCAGCAGATCAGCCACAACAGGTTCAGCAGCGCCAGATCGCAGAGGAGCTGCACCCACTCCCCCATCGTTCTTCTGGGCATATCCATGGTTCTCCACTCTCTTTCTTCGGCGGCCGTTTCAACGACGCCGTTATTTTGCCTGATCGGCGGCGATGATACGCTTCATGGCCTCGATGCCCACCTTCACCGCGCCGGTGGTGTCCTCGGTCATGGGCATGGCAAGGCCCGCCTTCTCCCGCTCCTGATTCCACACCGCGTGGAAGCAGCTGCCGCAGCGGACACCCAGGGCCGCCGCCACCACGAACAGAGCCGCGGACTCCATCTCGCTGGCCTTGACCCCAAGGCGCTTCCAGCTCTCCCACTTTTGCAGCAGTTCATAGGAAACCGGGGACTTTTCCGGGCTGTGTTGGCCGTAGAAGGAATCCTTGCACTGCACCACGCCGGTGTGGGTGCGGTAGCCCAGGTCTTCGCTGGCGGCTTTCAGGGCAGCGGTGACACCGAAGTCCGGCACCGCTGGGAACTCGATGGGGGCGTATTCCAAAGAGGTGTGCTCAAAACGGATGGCGCCGGTGGCAACCACCACGTCCCCGGGGAGCACCTCCATATCGATGCCGCCGCAGGTGCCCACCCGGATGAAAGTATCCGCGCCGATGTTATACAGCTCCTCCATGGCGATGGAAGCCGAGGGGCCGCCGATGCCCGTGGAGCAGACCGTCACCTTTTCTCCCAGCAGATAGCCCGAGTAGACATTGTACTCCCGGTTCATGCCGATGTGTACCGGGTCGTCAAAATAAGACGCGATGGATTCACAGCGGCCCGGATCGCCGGGCAGAAACACATAGCGCCCCACGTCTCCCGTCTTACAGTGAATGTGAAACTGCATTCCGATATCCTGCATGATTATTCATCCTTTCCAGTATAGATAGTGAAATAATAGCACAATTTATGCAAGCGTCCTACAGCACCGCTCTGCACGCCTTCTGAAGCGCTTCTTCCCTTGCGCGGTACAGAAGGACATCCGTGTATTGCAGATACGCTTCACAGCCATGGAGCCGGAAATATTTTTGCGCGTCGGGCATTTTGCTCAGGCAGGTCACAAGCAATGTCAGCTCCTGCCCCTGCCCAAAGCTGTCCAGCACAAACCGGAAAGCGTTTTCCAATGCTTTTTGTACCGCATTGATGGACGCTTCCCGCCGGGCCAGATCCTCCCCAAACTGCTCCTTCATGCACGCGAACGTCCTGTCCTTCTCCCGAATGTGCCGCTCCCGAACCACAACCTCCATCTGCTCCAAGCGCCCCAGCACCCAGGCTTCCCGGCGGGCTTCCACACGGGAAATCAGATCGTTTTTCCGCTTCACGTCCAGCGCGTTCTCATTGGCGGCGATAAATTCCGGCAGCGTCTGGGGCAGGCCCCGGAAGCGGCTCAGAACGCTGTGCAATTGCACCACTTTCGCGTCCAGCTCACAATATTCCCGCAACCGGGCCTGCAAGCTCTCCAAAATCAGATTCACCACGCTGAACCGCTCGTCAAAGCTGCCGCCGGCAGCCATGCTGACCTTTTCCCGATAGGTTTCCTCCGTCAGCGTGCCATCCAATAGCTCCCCGATGCCATAATCCGTGCCGTATTTACGGTACAGGCGGTAGTAGGCGGCAAAATCTCTCGCGGTTTCCTCTTTCCGCAAATACTGGGACACCAGCGCTTCCGTAATGGGCGCGTTCAGATTTTCGTAGCTTTGCAGGACCCGGGACAGGTCCTCCCAGCCACGGGCCGTCACAAAGGCCAGCGCCCCGTCCTTTCGCTCCACGCAATAGAACCGGTCGGGCTTGACGGTCAGATAGGAGACGACCGCTCCGTGAAGCTGCTTTTCCCGTGCGTAGTCCAGCCAGACATCCAAATCGGCCTCCACGTTGATCTGCCGCACCCGGTCCAGGGTCACCACGTCAAATTCCCGGACGGACTTGTTAAACTCCGGCGGGTTGCCCGCTGCCACCACCACCCAGCCTGCCGGCAGCCGGTGGGAGCCGAAGGTCTTGTTCTGCAAAAATTGCAGCATGGTGGGGGCCAGAGTCTCCGACACGCAGTTGATCTCGTCCAGAAACAGGATACCCTCCCGGTTCCCCGATTTTTCCATGGTTTCATATACCGAAGCGATGATCTCGCTCATGGTGTACTCCGTCACGGTCGTGGGTACGCCGCCGTAGGTTTTTTCCACGATTTTCGGCAGGCCGATGGCGCTCTGCCGGGTGTGGTGGGTCATGGTGTAGGCCACCAGCCCCACGCCGCCCTCCCGCGCCACCTGCTCCATGATGGCAGTCTTGCCCACCCCCGGTGGGCCGATCAGCAGAATAGGCCGCTGGTGCACCACCGGGAACGTATATTCCCCGTCCTCATCCTTTTGCAGATAGGCCTGCAAGGTATGGACAATTTCCTCTTTGGCTTCCTGAATATTCATGATTCTCTCCTAAATCAGAAGACATTTTGCCCACTTCGGCACCAGCTCCGGGTGCCCGGTATCGTTCAGCAGTACAAAGGCCGTCTCATAGTCCGGCGGTGCCGAGGGGTAAAACCCGTCGCCGTCGGTAAAATACAGCAGAGCTTTCAGGTCCTTCAACTCCCGCTGCTCTCTCAGCTTCCGCACATAGTCAAAGACAGGCGTAAAATCCGTGCCGCCCCGGCCCTGGATCCGTATCTTTTTCGCGTAGTCCATCCAGTCCTCCCGGGACTGGACCAAGGTCACGTCCTGAACAATACAGTCGCACTGGATCAAATACACCTTCATTTTTCGGAAGAAATTCTCCTGAGAAGCAAGGATCTTGTAGGTTTCCGCCAGAAATTTTCCCACAATTTCCGCCGAACAGGAACCGGAGGTGTCGATGGCGATGACCAGTTCTTCCAATCGGCGCACCTCCTGATATTCCAGCGGTTCGATCAGCGGCATAGAGCCGTAACGCTCCATACCCAGCTGATAAAAGGCGTAGTCAAAACTGTCCAAATCCAGCTGAACTTCCTCCCGGAGGAAGGTGAAGCGGCGCAAATAGGCCCGGTAGTCGAATTCCCCAGCCGCCCCGTCGGGAGGGACCTCCTCCCCCGCTCCGGACGTTCTGCCCCGCTGACCCAGCCCGGTCTTCTGGCCAGCCGCGAAAAGAAGCAGCTGTTCCCACTTCTCTTTGGTTCCCGGCCCCGGAGCCTGCCAACTGTGGTCGTCAAAGCGGTAATCCGCTTCCAGTCCTTCCAGAGAAGCGTCAAAATGGTTTTCTTTTAAAAATTCATAGATTTGTTCCGCCGACTGGCCCTTCCTGCTAAACTCCCGTTTTTTTCCGTCAGAGAGTCTGGTGATTTCCTGTTCCTCTATCAGGCTCTCCACCGCGATGTCACAGGCCAGATCCCACAGCCTGTCATTGGCATGGCTCGCATACAAGTGTAGAAACAGGCAGTGCAGCAGCATGTGCAGATATCCCCGCCGAACAGCACCGGGAGACTGGGCATACAGTCGCAGCAGGTCATCGGGAAAGAACCAGATCGTGTCCCCATCCACATGGAAGCCCCGCTGCTTACTTGCTTTCCAATTCAGTCTGGCAAAAGCAGCTTCCAGATAGGGAAACAGGTCGCACAGCTCCGTCCGGCAGGCCCGGATGATCTCGCTGCACAGGGCGGCTCTTTCCTTCTGCTCCACGCTCATAGAGTAAAGTCCCGGTCGGCAAAGCCGTAATTCTCCGCTTTCCACTTCATCAGCCAGACAAAGCCCTCCGTCTTTTTCAGACACACCGCCATGTCCAGCCCGTCCTCCACCAGACCCGGGGTCAGCCAGCCCGCCCCGGCAAGCTGTTCCAACTTTGGCAGCTCGTCCTCCTGCAAAAGCAGTTCCATGACTGAGCGGACTCTGCGTTTTAAATAGCTTTCCAGCTCCCGGGCCTGCTCCGGCGCGGCTTCCCCGCTGAAAAAGATCCGTACCGCCAGCGGCAGTCTCACCTGCTCCCGAGAGGCGGAACGAAACTGCTGAAAGATCACATCGATCTCCGCCACGGGTATCCACCCCTTTTCGTTTGATTTTTCTATATCATAGCACATTCGGGGATTGCGCACAACCACCGTTTTTTATTCCTACTATTCCACTGGAATTATTTTCATTTCCCTATTGACAAATCCCTCCGGATGCTGTATTATACCGACAAAGCGAGTTGCTTGATAGGAATTAAAAGGAGGACATGGAAATGAGAAACCCGTTTCTGGAACTGCTGCGGCAGAATTTCCGTTTTGGACGAATGCGCCGCTCCCGGGCTGTGATGATGGCTGGGTGTTGTGCTGCGCCCATGGGTTTCTGAGGGAGCCTCTTTGCCATATTGCGTCCGGGAGTTTACTGTCTTCCCGGATGTTTTTGTTTTCAGCACGAAAATATAAATAAATTGAAAGAGGTAACGATTATGTCTAACTATAAATTTGAAACTTTGCAGCTGCACGTCGGTCAGGAGCAGGCCGATCCCGCCACCGATGCCCGTGCTGTCCCCATCTACCAGACCACTTCCTACGTCTTTAAGAACTCCGCCCATGCCGCCGCCCGGTTCGGTCTGGCGGATGCCGGCAACATCTACGGACGGCTCACCAATTCCACCCAGGACGTGCTGGAAAAGCGCATCGCGGCTTTGGAGGGCGGTGTCGCCGCGCTTGCCACCGCTTCCGGCGCTGCCGCCATTACTTACACCTTCCAGGCCCTGGCCCAGGCGGGCGACCACATTGTGGCCCAGAAGACCATCTACGGCGGCAGCTACAACCTGCTGGCCCACACCCTGCCCCAGTACGGCATCACCGCCACCTTTGTCAACGCCCACGACCTTGCCGAGGTGGAGGCCGCCATCCAGCCCAACACCAAGGCCGTCTATCTGGAAACCCTGGGCAACCCCAACTCCGACATTCCCGACATCGACGCCATTGCCGCCATCGCCCACAAGCACGGCCTGCCGCTGGTCATCGACAATACCTTCGGCACTCCCTACCTGATCCGTCCCATTGAGCACGGTGCGGATATTGTCGTTCACTCCGCCACCAAGTTCATCGGCGGTCACGGCACCACTCTGGGCGGCATCATCGTGGACTCCGGCAAGTTCGACTGGAAGGCCAGCGGCAAGTATGCCCCCATCGCCGAGCCAAACCCCAGCTACCACGGCGTGTCCTTCGTGGATGCCGCCGGCCCCGCCGCTTTCGTCACCTACATCCGGGCCATCCTCCTGCGGGACACCGGCGCTACCATCTCCCCCTTCAATGCCTTCCTGCTGCTGCAGGGCGTGGAGACGTTGTCCCTGCGGCTTGACCGCCACGCGGAGAACACCAAGAAGGTCGTGGAGTTCCTGGCTAATCACCCCCAGGTGGAAAAGGTCAACCACCCCAGCCTGCCCGGCCATCCCGACCACGCGCTGTACCAGAAGTACTTCCCCAACGGCGGCGGCTCCATCTTCACCTTCGAGATCAAGGGCGGTCAGGAAGCGGCTTGGAAGTTTATTGACAATCTGGAGATTTTCTCCCTGCTTGCCAATGTAGCCGACGTAAAGTCTCTGGTCATTCACCCCGCAACCACCACCCACAGCCAGCTGAATGAAGCAGAGCTGGCCGATCAGGGCATCACTCCCAGCACCATCCGCCTGTCCATCGGCACGGAGCACATTGACGACATCATTGCAGACCTCCAAAAGGGCTTCGCGGCAGCCAAATAAACAGCAAAGCGGGACGTCCACCGACGTTCCGCTTGATTTTATACTAGTTTTTAATAAAACGGTTAAAAACCGTTTTCAGCGTGTCAAAAAAGCACCCCGTAGGGGGCGATGCCCACATCGCCCCTTTCGTAAATGTTCCGAATTCGCCGAAGATTTGAAATAATCGTGCACTTTCACTGCGGGCCGATGTGGGCAGCGGCCCCTACGGTGATGAAAACGTAGGTTTTTCGACAGTCTGAAAACGGTTAAAAACCGTTTTATTAGGCCGCTGGTTAAGCGGCCAGCGGCATAGCCGCAAAAAACGTAGTCCATACATTCCTCGCCGCCATCGGCGGCCTGCGAAGAATTCGCAGGATAAAATGGTGTTACCCATTTATCGAGAAATAGTATTATTGCAGCAGCACTTCCCGCACCGCGTCGGGCAGCTCCGGCCCGGGACTGTCGCTGAGCAGCCGGATATCCAGTTGAAGCCTGATCTCCTTCCGAACTGTCAGCAGCGTTCCGCTGCCAGTGCAGGTCACCGCCGCGCTTTGCAGCCTGCCGTCCTCCACGATCAGCTGGATGGTACCACGTTCAAAGGACGTATCCATCTTCTCCGCCGCCGGGAACAGGGCACAGGCCATCTGCGCCATGCCCGTTTGATTCAGGGTGAAGGTATATTCCCGGATGCCCTCCTCCTGGCGGCAGCGGAAGGTGGTGTTTTCCAGATTGTCCAGCGCGATATCCAGCAGCTTCCCCGCGTCCAGACTTTGTGTCGCCGGGGCGGTTATTTTTCTGCCGGTTTCGTCGCAGGCACCGTCGTCTGTAAAATAGCACATCTTTCCATCCTTCTCCACCGCCCGGACCCGGTCACCGGAGACCTTCCACTGGTAGAACAGGAACGCATCACTGAGCGTTAACTCGCCGCAGCTGGCTTCCAGCACCATGTCCGCGCAGACGGGATCGGTACCGCGCAGAGCCATCCAGGCCTCCATCAGCTCCACCAGATCATCGGAATACACTTCCTTCGCCTGATAGTCTCCGGAGGAAAGGGCCTGCGACACCGCCTTGGGGATCTGCACCTCCTCAGCAGGGAGCACCTCCACCTCCGCCGTCAGGGAATAGGGGGTTTTGACGGAATCCTCCAGATTGCCTGCGCCCACAAACCGCATTTGCGCAAGCTGGCCGTTTTCCTCTTTCAGCTCCACCGTCAGGCGGCTGTCCTGGGGCAGCTGGTTTGCCGCGGAGGGCATCAGCAGCTTCAGAAGCGTCGTAGCCTGGTCAGCTTCCGCCGTGACGGTGCATCCGCCCTCCTGCACCTCGATTTGGGTCTGCCGGCAAAGCTCCAGCACGGTTTCCATCAGTTCCCAATAGTCCGGCGCGGCGGCGTTCAGCCGGTAGGCCGTGCCGTTTTCCAGAAACACCGCACCACCGGCATAGTATAGCTTTCGCTCTCCCTCGGAGATCACGCTGACCGGGACATCGCCCACAGTGGTCCTGTCGATTTCCGCGGTAAATCCGGCGTCAGTATCTTCCATTTGGGCCTTCACCGTCAGACGCATCCGGGCAGGATTCTGTTCCATGCTGGCCCTCACAAGACTGTAAGCCTCAATCCCCTGCCCCACCTGCGTCCTTGGCAGCAGGATGTACCCGGCAGCGGCAGCGGCGCAAAAGAGCAGCACAACCGCCAGGATCCACCACCGTTTTTTCAGCTTCCTCCCCAGCAGGATCAGCCCCACCAGCACCGCCAGCCCGGCAAGGACCGCCGCCGGCGGCACCCAGCGGCTCCGGGAAGACGACTGGGCCACGGCGGCAAATTCCACCTCCGCTCCCTCCGCGTCAAAGCGCAGATAGCTGCCCATTTCCTCCGTGTCCGCCTGTTCCCAGACGCCGTTTTTCAGCAGATACAGGGTCACCCTCTCCTGAGATGGCAGGTAGCGAATATTATGGGTCTGCAGGCCGTCCGCCGGGATATCCAGATGCCACTGTTCCAAAACCTGCCCCAATTCCTCCGGGAAAGCTGCGTCCCCCGGTTCTGCCCGAAGGGTGTCTCCTGCCTTGAATTGCCCCTGCACAAAGAGAACCGGCTTTCCATCCGAACGCTCCGTATCCGATTCCAGCGACGTGATGTAGGGATAATAGTTTGCTTCCACCACGGTGTCGAACCGCAGATCCTGCAGTTCCTCCCGGCTCCACTGGGCGTAGCAGCCCTCCTTCTGGGGGATCTCCGGGAAGATGTCGCTGTCAAAGGAATCCCCATAGTGGAAGGACAGGCTTTTCACGATTTCCCCGTCCGCCAGGAAAGACAGGGTAAAGGTCTTCAGCGGGTCAGGCAGGCCCTCCTGACCGTGGAGCGCATCATAGCTGACCGGCTCCGCCAAAGACGCATAGCTGACCCGGTTGATGCCCGCCAAGGTATCCGACACGAAATAATTCTGGGTAAACACCCCGGTGTTGACCCCCGCGATAGCACCGATGTAGGCTTCATACTCCGAAATCTCCACCATGGAATAGCAGCCGGTGACGGTGCTGGAATCACCGCTGTAGTCCTCGTCAATGCCGCTGCCTACAATGCCGCCGATATAGCTTCCGCCGGACAGGGTGCATTTGGCAAAGCAGGCGCGGATGGTTCCCCCAGCCAGGCCCGCGATGCCGCCCACGTAATCGCCGCTTTCACTGCTGACAGTGCCGTAGCTCCGGCAGCTGCTGATCAGGCCCAGCTCCATCCTGCCGCAGATGCCGCCTACATAGCTGCGCTTTCCCGTGACTGTTCCCAGATTCTCGCAGTCCTGCACGATATCCTTCAGCTCATAGCGCCGACGCTGGGTCAGGCTGCCGCCGGAGGTGTCATCCTCCGGGTCGGCTGTGGATTCCAGCCCCATGATACCCGTGATGCCGCCCACATTCAAGTCCGCCTCGATCCTGCCCCGGTTGGTGCAGGACAGGGCCTTACCCTCCGTGATGGCATCCAGATCCACGTCCGAAATGTCCGTCACCGTTTCCTGCTTAGCATCCTCCGTGGCCAGGGCGAAGGTACGGGAAATGGCGCTGATCTGCCCGGAAATGGCGCTGATGTCGCTGCTCAGGGAGTCCACGCCCTCGCCGATGGCGTTTTTCAGACTGCCGGAAGCGCTCACCATACCATGTATGGCGGTGCTCAGGTCGGATAAGGCCCCTTTGTCAACCTCGCCGCTGACCGCGCCAGAGGCCATCGCCTCCACCGCGGACCGGGCGCTGCTCTGATAGCCGTTGATGGCCGCGATGCTGTTCTGAACGTCGCCGCCCATTTCCGCGCCGTGGCTGCCCGTACGGCTGACCAATCCCCCCAGATTCTCAAACTGCTGGCTCAAGGTTTCCAGATAGTCCGGGGACAGGATCGTCTGGATATGCGGCTCGATCTGGCCCACGATGCCACCCACGTCCTTTCGCCCCGTAATATTCCCCTTATTTTCGCATTTTTCCACGAAGCCGCAGCTTCTGCCCACAATGCCGCCCAGATTGTAGCCGATATGCGGGTAGCCCACATCCCCGAGGTTCACACACTCCGTAATACTGCCGCTGGAATAGCCCGCAATGCCGCCGGTATCGGAAGCGGCGTCGGAGACATCCAGATTGGCAGTCTGCGAGAAATCCAGATTGAAATTCAGATGGATGTCCGACGGGTCGATGGTGGGGTCCACGCTTTCGGTATTCACCGCCATCTCGCTGCGGCAGGAAGCCATTCCGCCGTCGTGGTAACCCGCGATACCGCCGGTGCGGCTGCTGCCGGTGACGCTGCCGCTGGCGGTGCACAGGCGCAGAATGCCGTAATTCGCCCCCGCGATACCGCCCACATTGGTCTTGCCGGTGACTTCCCCCGTAAAGCCGCAGTTTGCCAAGGTGCCATAGTTTTCTCCCACGATGCCGCCCACGTTCATGCCGTCGCCGTCCGGGGCCACTAGGCCGCTGACCTTCAGATTTTTCACCACCGCCGTGGGCTGAAGGATCCCAAACAGGCCGGCGGGGCTGACGCTCTGGGTAATGGACAGGCCGCTGATGGTATGTCCGCCGCCGTCAAAGCTGCCGCCGAAGGTGGGGACCGGGGCAAAATCCGTCCCTTCCAGAGAAATGTCGGTCAAAAGCTCCACCTGGACCCCCAGCGACCAGCTGTCCAATGTACAATTGTTCGCGAAGGCCAGAAAATCCTCGGCAGAGCCAATGCGGATAACCGTGTTTTCCTCTTCTTCCTCCGCGGATACGGTGGGGCACAACCCCGCCAGCAGGAGCAGCGCCAAAGCTGCCGCGATCAGTTTACGTTTCATTAGAATTTCCTCCTTCCTCCGCGGTTTTGCCGGAGAGCAGATTCAGCTCCACATCTCCGTTGATATCCGCCCGGATGATGCCGTTGACATAGCCGTGGATCTCGCCCCGCACCAGACCGTCCACCCGGATGTGCCCGCTGCTGGAGATATTCGGCAGGTTCGTCCGGGGCATGGAGAAGGAGGTCTTATCCACCAGCTCGCCGCCGATGAGCAAAATCTGGGGCAGCACGAACATGACCAGCGCTATGGAAATGATGGTGCCCCGGCCCAGGCTCTGGCCGATGCCCACGATAGCTGCCTCGGAGGTCATCATGCCGATGAGAGTCCCGGCGCAGGCCAGAATGCTGCCGGAAGTCAGGATGGTGGGGAAGGCAAAGTTCATGGTCTCAATGATGGCTTCCTTGTGGGACATTTTTGTTTTCAGATCCTGATACCGGCTGGAAATGACGATGGCATAGTCGATATTCGCACCCATCTGGATGGAGCTGACCACCAGATAGCTCATGAAGAACAGGGGCGAGCCGGTAAAGGTGGGGATGGAGAAGTTGAGCCAGATGGCACCCTGGATCACCAGAATCAGGAGCAGCGGCATCCCCGCCGACTGGAAGGTGAACAGCAGCACCAACAGCACGATGAGAATGGACACAATGGTGATCACCAGATTGTCCGTGGAGAAGGAAAGCTTAAAATCCTGCTCCACAGAAGAATCGCCCACCACGTACACCTGTCCCTCCGGGTAATAGCTCCGGGCAATCTCCCGGAGGGTGTCCAGAAAGGCGTAAGTCTCGTCGCCGCCCTCGGGCAGGTTCAGATAGATGAGCACCCGGTTAAAGTCCTCGCCCTGCAGCTGCTTTTTCGCCGACTCCATCTGGGTCTGGGCGTCCTTCAAAGCATCCATCTGCTCGTCATCCAGCGTGACGATACCCGCGTCGATCTTGTCGCAGACGAACAGCATCATGTCGATCAGCGGCACCTTATAGGTGCTTAAGCCCCCGATGATCTGCCCGTATTCCTCCTGCTCGGCGGCATAGGCGGCATATACGGCCTCCGCCAGCTCGTAGTCCAGATCCGCCAGCTCTGCGAACTGCCGCGGCGTCAGCTTATCCGCCAGCATATAGCCGTCCATGGCTTCCACGTTGGAAAGGCCCATGGAGTAGTCCACCTCGTCATAGGTATCCAGCTCCGCCAGCAGCTCCTTTTCCACGGTGTAATCGGTTTTAGGGTAAACCAATGCCACAAAATTGTCAGCGCCGAAGTTGTCACTGATCTTGTTTTCCGCGATCTGGACGTAGTTGAGCTTTGGCGTCTCGATCTCCCCGTAGCCATAGACGTAGGGACACTGGCTGGAAAAATGGTAGCCCAGCAGGATCAGCGCCACGAAAACAGGCGGAATGAGGTGCCGTGTCTTGTAGGCCATTTTTCCCACAAAGGGAATTTTCGGCACGAAGTTTTTGTGTTTCGTCTTGTCCATCAGGGGGCCAAACAGCATGAGAAACCCCGGCATGAACACGAACACCGCCAAAAGGGCAAACAGCACTGCCTTAATGAGGTTGATGGCCATATCCGGGCCGATCCTGAACTGCATGAACATCATAGCAACCAAACCGCCAATGGTGGTCAAGCTGCTGGAACCGATCTCCGGGATGCCCTTGCTCAGGGCGGCAATGACCGCCTCCCGGATGGGCAGGCTCTCCCGCTCCTCTTTATAGCGGTTGCACAAAATCACCGCGTAGTCCAGCGACAGTGCCAGCTGCAAAATGCTGGTGACGGAATTGGACACGAAGGAGATCTTCCCCATCAGGAACTGACTGCCCTGATTGAGGATCATGGCGGAGACGAAGGTCATTAGCAGCACCGGCACCTCCGCGTAGGTCTGGGAGGTCAGCAGCAGCACCGCCACCACAATGATGGCCACCAAGACCATAATGACGCTGACTTCCTGATCAATGATCTCCGCGGCGGAGTTACCCAAGGCGGTGGAGACGTAGAAGTCTTCCTCGCTGAGGGCCTGCTTCACCGTTTCCAGTGCTTCCAGACAGCCATCGTCTGTTTCGCTGTAGTCAAAGGTGATGCTGTACAGAGCGGAGACATTGCGATAGTCCTCGGTCTCGTCGTAGTCCACGCTCTGCACGCCTTCCATGTCCTTGAGCTGCTCGTACAGCGCCTGTGCCCGGGTCCGGGACACATTCTCCACCATGACCTGGGCCGTGCCGTAGGTAATAAACTGGTCATCCATGATGTCCAGTCCCCGGCGAGTCTCGCAGTCCTCCGGCAGGTAGGCTTTCAGATCGTTCTCCACCTGCACCCAGTTCCGGGAGAACATGGAAAAGATGACACCGATAACCAGCAGCAGAAAAAATAAATTGCGTTTGTCCACGATGAATGCCGCCAGTTTCATCATGGCATTGGGATCATTGGCTTTTTTTGTTTCCTGCGTCATCGTGATATCCTCCCAAATCATCCTGCATTGACTTTTGTGAGCAAAGATGATATGCTCTTTTCAGAGAAAAAGCAAGAGACAATTGTGGATATCTGTACATTAACTAACAAAAGTTCAAAAAGTGTTTCCGTATTAGGAAACTCTGATTAAATCGACAAGAGCTGGCGGCAGAAGATTTTGGCTCGGCCGAAAGTTCTGAAAGTGGAGGAATACTGTATGTATTTCCCACTTTCAAAACTGTACGGATGGGGCAAAAGATTCGCCGACCAGCCGCAGACGATTTATTCAGAGTTTCCGTTAGGAGGCTGCCATGGAAAAGAAACTGGACCTTCGGATTCAAAAAACCTATCTGGCGCTGCAAACCGCCTTTGTGGAACTGCTGGAGGAAAAGCCCTTTGAAGAACTGACCGTGGGCGAGCTGTGTGACCGGGCCATGATCCGGCGTACCACCTTTTATAAGCATTTCGCAGACAAATATGAGTATTTTTCCTTCTTCATCCGGGAAATGGTGGCTTCCTTCCGGGACCAGCTTCCCCCGGATGTCATGGATGGACAGGCCCCGGATTACTTCCGCCAGATGGGCCTTGAGCTGCTGCGCTTCGGGCATATGCACGAAAAGCTGGTGCGCAACATTGAGCGAAGCAGTATGTTTCCGATCCTGATCAACCTTCTGTTGGAGCAGGTGACGGAGGATATTCAGCTGGTGCTGAGGCGTTCCTGCCCCGGTTTGGCCGAAAAGCCGGAAAAACTGGCGGGCATTGCCGCCTTTTACGCGGGAGGCCTGCTCAGCGCCTTCCTGTCCTGCACCCGGAAGGAGCCTGCCTTCAGTGAGGATATGTTTCTGGAAATCGTCAGCGACTACGCCAGCAGCATCCCGCTCTGATCGGTTGAACGTATCAAGCTGACAGTTGAAAGCCGTGGTGTTTTCCGCGCCAAAGCTTTCAGCTGTCAGCTTTCTTTTCTTTACCTGCCATATTCTCCCCGGTTTATTGGACGGTTCCCATGCTAGACTTTTCTCCGTGGAACAGGCTTTTCAAAAAAGTCAAGTCTTGTTCTTCCCTTTCTTTCGTGATATCATTTCCCCCAGTGCGTTCAGAAAAGGAGAGATTCAACATGAGCACAACCGCCGTTTACCACACCCAACAGGAGCTTTTCCGGCAGCAGGAGGCCGCTTTCAGCCGCATTCCCGGCATCAGCGCCCTGCGCCACGCCGCGCCGGAAAGGATTTCCGAGCTGGAAGCCAAATATCCCGACGCCGCCTTCGCCCTGATGATCTCCGACAACCTGTTTGTCGGTGACCGGGAGCAGAACGAGATCCACCAAAAGGCTTACACCGCGATCCTCAATGGCGAGTCCATCACCGGGGTTCGCTTCAAATATGATTACGACCTGGAATCCTACCTTTTGAAGCATATGTGGGACTAATTTCCAAATCCCGCTTTTTTCCTTCTGTGAATCGTATGCACGCAGGCGTTTTTATGAGACGATCCGCAGCATTTCCAGAATGCGGACCATGACAACCCCATAGGAAAGGCCGCTGTGGTTTCCCTTCATACTAAAACCTGATTGAAAGCTTTAAAAGATTTCCGAGGATGAATTGTGTCAAAAAAGGCAGATGACGCAGATGGGCTGACGCCCATCAAGGAAGATAACGCGTTCTGACGCAATTCAGACCGGAAAGATTTAAAGTTTTTAATCAGGTTTTAGTATCAGATCCCACAGCGGCCTTTCTGTACGTCCCGGCTGTCTGCCCCCTTCTCCCTGTTTCTGCCTGAAATACAAAAAACACCGAAAATAAAAAAAGAATTGCAATGCGGACGTTGTCTTGGTATACTTAAACTATTGCAGGCAAGAACACCGATAGTCAAAATGTACCACTTTGGAGGGATCACTGTGACACTCACCAATATCATTGAGCTGCTGGGCGGCCTGGGCGCGTTCCTGTTCGGTATGAAGTACATGGGCGACGGGCTGGAGCTGGCAGCGGGATCCAAGATGAAGGATCTTCTGGAAAAGCTGACCCGAAACCGGATCCTCGGCTTCCTGCTGGGCGTATTTGTCACCGTGGTCATTCAGTCCTCCTCCGCCACCACCGTGATGGTCATGGGCTTTATCAATGCCGGCATCATGGACCTGGCGCAGGCCACCGGCGTCATCTTCGGTGCCAACATCGGTACCACCATCACCAGTGTTCTGATCGCTTTGGATGTATCCGGCATCGCCCCCTTCTGCATCTGCGTGGGTGCGTTTATGATGCTCTATTCCAAAAAAGCAAAGGTAAAGCACATCGGACAGGTCATCCTTGGCTTTGGCCTGCTGTTCCAAGGCCTGCACACCATGAGCGGCGCCATGAAGCCCCTGGGTCAGGTCGCCTGGTTCCAGAACTTCATCGCGAACGCCAAGAGTCCCATCCTGGGTCTGCTGGTGGGCGCTCTGCTCTGCGCCGTGATCCAGTCCTCCTCCGCCGCCGTGGGCATTTTGCAGGCGCTGGCGCTGCAGGGGCTGATGCCGCTGCACTTCGCCTCCTACCTGATCTGTGGTATCAACATCGGTTCCGCCATGCCCACCATTCTTGCCTCCATGAGCGCCCGGAACAACGCCAAGCGGGCCGCCATGATCTATCTGATCTACAACCTGGTGGGCGGTATCCTGATGACGCTGGTCACCATGCTGCTGCCCTATACCCAGCTCATCGAACGGCTGATCCCGGACCCCATGTTCCAGGTTTCCATGGTCCACATCCTCTTCAAGGTGGTTTCCGCCGCCATCCTGCTGCCCTGCACCAATCTGGTGGTCAAGCTGACCTACAAGATCATCCCCAAGCAGAAGCACGAGGATGCCGCCCGTCTGGAATATATCGACGTGAATCTGGTGGGAAATCCCAGCGTCTCCCTGCTGCAGATCCGCAGTGAAGTGGACCGCATGAGCAAGCTGGTGGCCGAAAGCGTCGATCTGGCCATGGACGGCGTGCTGAATAACGAGGTCCGCAATGCCCAGACCATCACCGAGAATGAAGCCGTGATCGACTACCTCACCGATGCCATCAGTGATTACCTGGTAAAGTTCAACGTCCAGGAGCTGTCTGCCCAGGAAGCTGTCTATGTCAACCGTGTCTTCCAGACTCTCAGCGACATGGAGCGGATCGGCGACTATGCCGAGCATCTGCTCCACGTCAATGAACGCTGCGCCGAGAAGAAGCTGGCCTATTCCGATGTGGCAAGAGAGGAATTGCAGGAGCTTTTCGATAATGTGAAAGAGCTTTATTCCTGCGCCACAGCCCGCTTCCACAGCCAGGACATCGGCATTGCCGAACTGGCGCATCTGGCCCGTCTGGATCGTGAGACCCGCAAGAAGGCCAAGCAGGACCAGCAGAACCACATGGACCGTCTGCGCACCGGGGAGTGCTCCGCGGAAGCCGGCATCATGTTCGGCGAGGTCCTCAACAGTCTGAACCGGATCGGCGGTCACTCCATGAACATCGCCGAAGCCGCCACCGCCCAACAAAACGAGAAGATGTTCTGATACGCAGCCCCTCCGGTTTCCATCGAGTTGACACGGCAGGCATGCCATTTCATTGAGAAACAACCAGAAATAGCGTTTTCTATGTAAGAATCCAGCGATTTCTCCCCCAAAAACGACACCGTTCTGCAAAATCCGTTATCTTTTGATAGCGAACTCTGCGGAACGGTATCGAGAAAATAACAGCGCAGGCAGCGGATTCGCTGCCTGCGTATAGACGAACTCCTTTATCTGTGAACTATCCATTTTCATCCGTCCTTTTCCAATGATTATTCTTGTACTTTCGCAGGAAGTACAACGTTAAACTCAGCATTCCACCAGGACTTCTTTTCACATAGTACACAGTATCCGGCAGATTGTCAAGAATTCTCATCTGGTATTGCCGGGCTTCACAGTCCCTTGTTCCGAACCGTAATAACAGCTGACGCTTGTTTGGCATCCTGTGCTTTGATAGTTTTTCCAAAATACTGGCCAGAATAATATCGGGAGAACCCGTTTTTACAGCGGATTCTCCCGATATTTCTAACCTTTTAACGATATCTTAATTCTTGTGATACTAATACCTGATAAAACCATTTGGCTTTATCAGGTAGACACCGCCTTTGGCGTTGTCGTATTCATGATTTTCGAAATAGAAAATCATGAATACCCGTCTCATTATGATCTTCATATAGAATACTTCAATTTGTTCCAAATTAAAGTTTTCTATTGAATATCAGTATGAAGTCTGGCTTCCACCTGCTGCAGATCCGGCATAGCAGGGATCGCCCCCTTCTTCTCGATGCAGAGACTTGCAACGGCATTTCCGAAACGAGCAAAGTCTGCCAAATCTTCTATCCCCAAATCCTCCGGCCGTTTCCCGCAGGTACAGACCTTGTACAAAAATCCAGCCCAGAAGGAGTCTCCCGCGCCATTCGTATCCTGGACCTGGCTGGGCGCAGACCCAGGGACGATGAGACCTCCGTCCTTACAATAGATATAGGCTCCGTCTGCGCCAAGGGTGACCGCAGCAACTTTGACACCTTGCTGAAACAATGCCGCCGCGGCCTCCGGGGCGGACGCGAAACCTGTCAAGAGTTCTGTTTCCTCGTCCGAAATTTTCATCATATCCACATAAGGAATGAGGCTTCGCATATGCTCTCTGGCGGTTTCTTCATCTGACCACAGAGAGGCCCGGTAATTGGGGTCATAGGAAATGATGCTTCCCTTGGCTTTTGCCCGTTTTACGGCATAAAATGTGGTATCCCGGGCGGGCTGGTCAGTCAAAGACAGGGAGCCGACGTGGAAAATGTGGGTATGATCCACCACATCGATATCCACCTCTTCCTTCTCCATCTGTGTGTCCGCCCCGGGCTTTCTCGCAAAGGAAAAGGAACGTTCTACGGAATCGCTGATCTCCACAAAGACCAGGGTGGTAAAATGCTTTTCGTCCAGGATCAGGCCCTTTGTGTCGACTTTTTCCCGATCCAGCACATCACGAAGGTACTCTCCGTGCATATCCTTTCCGGCCTTGCCGAGGAACGCGGTATGCGCCCCCAGCCGTTTTGCGGCAACAGCAACATTCGCGGGCGCTCCGCCGGGATTTCTGGCGTACAGCATCTGACCATCCTCGTTAAGCCCCTGTGAAGTAAAGTCAATGATGATCTCTCCAAATGTGGTAATGTCGTAGATGGACAGGCTGACAGTGTCGTCTGTATCTGCCAAAAGGTCTTCTTCCGAAAGCGTCCACAAGATGCGCTCACACACCGCTTCATTATCCGTATGGATGCGAAGCTCCCCCCGGTCAAATGCCGGAAGCCCCAAGACGCCGAGCATGGATTTTGCGTCGACCACATAATGCCCATCACATAGCTCCACGTCATAAGGAATGGATTCCGCGATGCTGACCAGTTTTCTGGCCTTCTGCATGGTTCCCAAAACAACTTTTACGATCATACGGAATCCTCCTAGGCAAACAGACTGATGATGACCGCGCAAAGCAGGCCAGTGAAACCGATGATCGTTTCCATTACCGTCCAGGATTTCAGTGTGGTCTTCTCGTCGATTTCCAGCAGAGACCCCACAAGCCAGAAGCCGGAGTCATTGACATGGCTGAAGGCGGTGGCTCCGCCGTTGATGGCGCAGACCATAGCCGCCAAATACAGCGGGGACAGCTGAGCGACCCCCGGCATGGCCGCCATGATCCCTGCGGTCATGGTCATGGATACCACCGCCGCGCCAACGGAGGCACGAATCAGCGCGGCGATCAAAAACGCCACGATCACCAGAGGCAGGCCGCTTTTTTCCAGAGCGGGGCCGATAATATTGCCCATGCCGCAGTCCTGCAGAACCCACCGGATGATCCCTCCGCCGGTGATGACCAAAAGGATCTGCCCTGTGGGCCGCAGGGAGCGGTCGAGAATTTTCTTCAGCTGTTCCCCGGTATAGCCCTGCTTTTTGCCCAGAAAATACATTGCCAGAAGGACAGCGATGGTCAGGGCCACAAAGGGGGTGCCAAGGAACTGCAAAACAGGGCGGATGCCGTCGATGCCGGGAATGTACCCGGAAAGGGTGCTGCACAAAATCAGCACCAGCGGCACAAGGATGATCAGCAGCACCGTGGAGAAGGGAGGCAGATTTCCCTTGTCAGCCTCCTGGGTCTCCTGCAGATTGGAGGGTAGGCCCGTGTGGATCCGCTTACCGATAAACTTTGACCAGGCAATGCCCGCCAGCAGCATGGACAAAATGCCCACCGGCACACCCACCGCGATCATAACGCCAAGGTCAACGTTCAGTAGGTTTGCCACCAGAACAGACCCGGCAGAGGGCGGGATATAGGCAAAGCCCGTAGCCAGGCCTGCCAGGATCGGAATGACATAGTACAGGGTGGATTTTTTCGTTTTCTTCGCCAGCCCAAAGGCAAGGGGGATCAGGATCACAACGCCCGCCTCAAAGAATACGGCGGTTCCTACCACCAGGCCTGTGATGCCCAGCGCAATGCCCGCCTTTTCATCGCCGAATTTATCGATCAGCGTGTGGGCAACACATTGGGCGCCGCCGGATACTTCCAGGATCCCGCCGAATAACGAGCCTAGGCCAATCAGCAGGACGATCCCCTGCAGCGTTTCGCCCGCGCCCTTCTCCACGGTCTCCACCAGCGTCGGTACGGGCATCCCCGCGCCAAGGCCGATAAACAGCGCGGAAATCAGCAGGGATATGACTGGATGCAGTTTGAACTTGATGATCAGCAGCAACAGCAGGACAATTCCTGCCGCCGCCGCGATCACCAGACGCAAAGGTTCTGCCGTGAATGCCGCTTCCATCATCTGTGTTTCCTCCCTCTACTATTGGCAGCTGACATACTTATGTACGGTTTTTCTGACAGCGCCGGTTCCCATGATCATTTCGCGGAACATGGTTTCGATCTTTTCGCCAAGACCAGCCTTATAAAGATCGGTATAGAAAAGGCGTTCGTTGGAAAGGATGGGCTTCAGCTGATCCCGGAAGGTCTCCGGCTGACCCACAACAATATCCTTGAGCTGCTCCTGAAGCTCCTCATTCATGGGATCGGGAGC
This sequence comes from Eubacteriales bacterium, assembly GCA_030539285.1. Taxonomy (GTDB): domain Bacteria; phylum Bacillota; class Clostridia; order Oscillospirales; family Oscillospiraceae; genus Faecousia. The sequence continues at coordinate 20,181 of JAUNSH010000010.1, read as the reverse complement.
AAGCTCATACTTCCTGCCTTCATCGTCTACGGCCAGCATATACCGCAGCCAACCCGCAATTCCAAGGGGAATGGCGGTCAGCCGGGAGGCATCCCCAAACCGTGCCGTATACGCCTTCACAGTCTCTCCAAAGCGGATGCCCACCATCTGGGACACATCCACCGCAAGGCGCATATTGGTATCTCCCAGATACTCATTGGGGAACCGGTCATGGAACAGCTCATCCACGAATGCCTGCGGGGACAGAATACTGGGGTCCGGCACAACGGGCAGACCCTCATCGTAGGCCACCATCCGTGCCATTTTCATCATATCCTCGTTGGTGTTCAGCATCTGGGCAAACAGCTCATAGCCCAGCACCACCCCCAGCGGCCCGGTAGCGGAGTGTACCGGGTTCAGGCACACCGTCACCTTCATGCGTTCGGACAGGTTGACCGTTTCACGGTCCGCCATATAGACGCCAAAGCCCTTTTCCAGCGCGGGACGTCCATTGGGGAAGTGGTCTTCGATCACAAGGTACTGGGGCTTCTCCGCGTTCACGAAGGGAGCGATGTAGGTTTTCTTGCCGGTAATGACCGGCTGCATATTTTCCACCCCCAGATTTTCCAGATCCGCGGCGATCTGCTCGCTGGGACGGGGCGTGATCTTGTCGATCATTGTCCAGGGGAAGGCAACGGTATTTTCATCACTGACATACGCGGCAAAGCCATCGTCCACGAATCCGGCCTTTCTCCATTCCTCCGTCATGGTCAGCACAGATTCCCGGAGCTTCGCGCCGTTTTGAGAGCAGTTATCCATGGATACCAGAGCCAGAGGATACTTGCCCGCCTGATACCGCTGATAGAGCATGGCCACCAGGACCCCCATAGCGCCGACAGCCTTGTCAGGGCCGTTTTGAATATCCGCCTGCACATAGGGAAGATAGGTGCCGTCCGCCCGATGCAGCGCATAGCCCTTTTCCGTGATGGTAAAAGAGACCATCTGCAACGAGGGGCTGGAGAAGATCTCTTTCAGCCGGTTCCACTGGGCAGTATCCGGGAATTCATAGCTAAAAATCAGTTTCGGGAACAGCAGATCCTGGGGGTCTCCATCGCCGCGCAGGGTATCATTTCGCCGGACGGCACCGCAGTGACCTACGGAACCATCATGGGCAACACCGACATGAATATCGAGTCTTTTTCAAAACACCTGCCCTATCCCTGCCGTCTGGAGCATGACTCCAAAGCCGCCGCGTTTCTGGAATTGTGGAACCACCCGGAGCTTGACAGCGCGGTGGTTCTGCTTCTGAACCGGAATTTCGGCGGTGGTATCATCACGAACCACAGCATCCATCACGGCACCTCCATGCACAGCGGCACCATCGAGCATATGTGCATCAACCCCGACGGGCCGCTTTGCTACTGCGAAAACCGCGGCTGTCTGGAAGCCTACTGCTCAGCGAATGCTCTGGAACAGGCTGCAGGACTGCCTGTTAAGGAATTTTTCACGCTTTTAAGAGAAAAAAAGTCCCCCCAGCTTATCGGGATCTGGGAAGACTATCTGAATCATCTGGCATTCGCAATGAAAAATGTCAACATGGTGATGGATGCGCCGGTCATCCTCAGCGGCTATCTGGCGCCTTACTTTACGGAATCGGACACGGATTACCTGATGGAAAAAATCAATTCCGCGACCCCCTTTCCCCTGGAGAAAAACCAGATCCTGCTGGGAATCCATGGACAGTATACCCCCGCCATCGGCGCGGCCCTTCACTACATCCAGGATTTTATTGAAATGGTATAGGGAAGGGTATCTTTTAGGATACTACTGGTATCACTATCCAAATCAGAATAAACAATATCCACGATATGCAGATTCCAGGTGGGTCCCATGGCAAAGAGCGCTGCCATCTTCCATAGTACAGTCGCGTACCAACAGAAGGTCAGCGGTATTGTCCCTGCCATCGCCATCGTCGATAGTGATCCAATCCAGATCCCTGCAAAAAAGTCTGAGAACTGAATAACAGCTCTCAGACTTTTGGGGAATGTCATGCATACCTTGTCCGTATTTTGTTAACAGCAGGGAGCGCCGGTTGCCCAGCGCCAGATGTCCTTTTCCACGCACACGTTCAGGCCGCATCAGCCGGCGGGTTCCAGCTGGTACTTGAGATACAGCTCCGCGAACAGCTCCTTGACCCGGCGGAAATAGTCTAATTCTGCCGGCTTCATGGAACCCATCACCGGCTTTCCAAAGGGCATCCATACGGAAGCGCTGGGAATGATGCCCCGCTCGGCAAGATACGTCGCTCCTTCTTTCAGCGTCTCGAAGGGCTCCAGACCGATGATGAAGTTAGAGAAGGCTTTGTTGGGGCCATAGGTTTCCGAAATGTAGGTCAGCGCGTCCAGATGCCGCTGCTTGGTGGTGAATTCCCGCTTCCCCGGGGTAATGACCGCCGCCAGCCGATCATCCCAGACCTCCAGAGAGCAGGCGATCCTGTCCGCTCCCAGTTCAAAATAGCGGTCGATCACATCGGTATTCTTCGGGGGTGTGATGTAGAGCAGGATCTCGCCTTTGATGTTCTTTCTGCCCACATCGCTGTTCAGGGGTTCCAGATAAGCGGTGATGTGTTTTTCTTCCACCCGGTCATCGAAGGTGGAGCCGCCGGTGATCTGGATGCTGTTGACGCCGTCATGGCGAATGGCGTAATTCACCACCTCGGCAACATCCTTCGGCGAGGGAAGAAGGGCATAGGCTTATGCCGCCGGGAAAGGGCTTCAAACTGCCCGCCGGAAAAGCAATACTGGAAGGGCTTTCCGGCGCAGGCGTACTCGCAGGGCCACAGGCACTGGAACGCCACCCAGTCCTTACCCTGCAATACGGCGTTGCCCATGAAGGGCATCCCGGAGCTGGTTTTCTGCTTGAAAAAATCCGTTCCCGGCATCAGCTTGACTTCCGTTACTTCCTCGCCCTTGTAGGTCAGTACCGGTGTGTCACCCCGCAGGGACAGGCGGAAGTCCGTGCGCATATCGTTCATGTACTTGAACAGCTTCAGGTTGTCCCAGGAAAACATGGAGGAAAGGGTGCTCAGATGAAAGCCCAGGTCCGTGGCCATGACGATGGTGTTGTCCGGCAGCTGGAAGCTGTTGCAGGTCAGGGCGTTTTCATAAATACGGTACTGTCCGCCTTTTTTCTGATAGACAGCAGGATCGATTTTTAGCCCCCGGCTGACGACCATGCATTTCAGTTCAACGGAATCCACCGTTTCTGTTCCCAGCTTAAATTCCATTGGTATTCCTCCTGTTTCCCGGATAGTAGGGGCAGCGCACCCGAATGCACTCCTTGTTTTCGCTAACGTATTTGCACTGTATTTCACCGACAGGCATCTTCACGGAAGAAAGGCAGCCCGTAAATTCCGCCGCCTTTTCCATGGCGATCCGCCCTGTACGCTTGCAGCACCGGGGGCCTCCTACCTCTGCCAGTTCTGTCAGAATGTCCGCAACCAGCTTTTGCGGCAGGGGCCACGCCTCCCGGTGCATGGGATTGGAGCCGAGAAGCACGGAGGCGTAAATGCCCGCTCCCGCCGCGGCGCCGCAGACCCCCCAGTAGCCGCAGGTGCCGCCGGGAACCTGCTTTGCCCGGCACTGAGCCTCCCGCATGGCGCTGTCATAATTGAATTTTCCGCCGCAGTTGCGGTAAGCGGTGAGCAGCACCAGCGGCACAATAACATGGTGCTCCGGGCCGTGCATATGCACACCCGGCAGGGCGGTCACGGTGTCAAACAGGCGCAGCGGGTCCTTTTCCGTGCTGTCCCTCAGGACAGGGATCAATCCGGCAAAGGCACCGTATTCATGGCAGGCATCGCAGACATAGTGGCCATGCTCGCACACCGCGTTTCCAAGGCTCTTTTTCCCGCAAACCGCACAGGTGCGCATACGGCTGTCTTCGCTGTATACCAGCTCCCCGCCGCAGATCAGACACCCCGTGAAATGTTCTTCAGGTCGAACGGTGGTTTCCTGACAGCATTCCATTCGATCACTCTCCTTTTTAGCGAATTATATCACAAATCCTTCGCATACGGAATATGGAATGCCGCAATACCATCCGTATTATCTTACCAAACATCAGCAGAGTTTTTTGTTTACTTTTTCGTTTTTCTCCGAACAGAAAGCACAATGCAGGCGGCGGAAGTAGCCATGAGCAGGATGCCAGCCAGGCCGTACATCCACACGCCCCGGTCGGAGGTGCTGGCAGGAGCCTGTAGATCCTGCGCTGATACAGACGTTGATCAAGGCTGCCGTTCTGGCACCCACAGCCAGCAATCACAGTTTGGAATACGGCTGTATCATGGATGCCGCCATGGCGGCGGAAAATCTGATGCCGAAGGCCACGGAGCTTGGCCTTGGCACCTGCGCCATCAAAAGCTATCATGAGGGTTCCGTCCGGAAGCTGCTGCGTCTTCCTGATTGGCTGCGGCTGGAGCTGCTGATTGCGCTAGGCTGGCCCGAGGGGGAACCCAGAGCGCCTTTCCAGAGGGATTCCAGGCCATGCTGCAGGAAGCCGTGCTGGCATCAGTGGACCTAATCTGATCCTGTTTCTCCATAGAATGGTACGATTTCCCGTCCAAACAGATAGAACGCCCCAGGGCCTCATCCGATAGATGAAGCTCTGGGGCCTCTTTTTCAGGAAAAGCGAAGGTGTTTCATTCAGCCTTTCAACAGTATCGGGGAGCAACGCTATTTCATCCATTTTCTGAACCATGCTGCTGGAAAGCCCAGCAGCATGGCTGCGTTTTTATGCTACGGTGTTGAAAAGTCCGTCCACATATACAGTCTCCCCGGTTTCATCCGATGCGAGCATCTGATGACCGCCTTCCGTGACCGCATGGTACTGCCCATCCAGAATCACAAAGGTATGGAGCCGATCCACGAAGAAGCTGGCATAGCCATCCTTGACCTCAACCTGAATCGTCACCAGCTTGCCGTCATCACAGTACACAATTGTCACGATCTGCCCTTCGAATGCTTGATCTACGGGGATCTGGACATAAAGCAAACCGTAATAGCCGCCGGTCAGGGCGATGTGATAACGGGAAAGTACGATAGACGCGGGCAGTTTTTCCAGATATTTACAGACGATGCAGTTTTCATGCTCGCAGCCGTTCGTCACAAGCAATTCCGCACTGCCGGAAATATAGCCGGAAACCCGGATTCCGGTTGCATGGTATAATTTCAACCACGCATCCATTACCATAACGAATTCCAGATACCCTGCATAGTACTTATTGCCATCAATAACGATTTCAACTCCGTGTTTGATCTTCTTTTCTGTTAATGGCACACACAGCACGGACTGTTCATCCTCTCTGCGCAGGACTAAATAATAAGGTGCATTCAGACGAACCAGCCGCTCATATGCTGTACGCTTCTTTTTGGTCAGTTCTTCTGTGTTAGCCGGTGCCGAAAAAGTGTAGATTCTCCCCTTCTTTGCTGGCTGATCCATGAACATCACCCTTCTTTGTATGATTTTTTATTATAGCGGATACCTTTTCATCCGACCAGTCATCATCATCTTCGATGCCGTAAATCACGGGATAAAAGGTTGGGTCGTGCTTCCTGCCTGCCATAATATCCTTTGCCTTCTGATGTACCTCCCAGCAGATACTATTGCGATCGGTGCCTGCTGTGGTGATCAAAAAGAAAAGGGGCTGCTTACGGGCATCGCCGGAACCGTGAGTCATAACATCGTACAGAAGTCTGTTTGGCTGGGCATGCAACTCATCAAACACAACGCCATGAACGTTCAGACCGTGTTTGGTGTAGCTTTCTGCTGACAGCACCTGATAGAAGCTGTTCAGCGGAGTGTACACCAGCCGCTTCTGGGATAGAATCGGCTTAATTCGTTTTTTCAGAGCGGGACACTGCTCTACCATCTGGCAGGCAACATCAAATACGATGGATGCCTGCTGCCGATCTGCGGCACAGCCGTAGACCTCTGCGCCCCATTCGCCGTCGCCTGCCAATAAATAAAGAGCGACCGCCGCAGCGAGTTCGCTCTTACCCTGTTTCTTCGGTATTTCAATGTACGCGGTGTTATACTGCCGGTAGCCATTTTCCTTAACGGTACCGAACACATCCCGGATGATAGTCTCCTGCCATGGCAGCTTGAATCGTGTTGCTGCTCATTTTTGTTTACAGAACGTTAAATGCTGTTACTTCAGTAAAGAACCATCTGGACTGACTTTTATCGATTGTTCCAGAAATCTCAACCTCACGATCGTCGCGGTATGCATCACATGCTGCAATATGATCTGCCGCAGAAAGATGAACACTTATTGTCCTATAATGGCCGTCGATTTTGGTTACCAGTTTGACAGTGTTTTCATTTTCATTACTGTCAGGATTCGTTTCCCTTGTCAGCGTCCTTATGGTACCTGTCAGCGAAACATCTTCAATCAAATTTCGGTCTTTAAACCTTTTGGAAATTTCGTCAGCAACCATAAAGTGTACATTTCCAAGCGTTGTTCTAGCTGGGGTATCAACATTGTGAGAAATAACTTCTGCAAATCGGAAGGTCGTTTCAACTTCGATATCTTCCGTTCCTTCCGGTCTCAGTTTAGCTAGTGCATCACATATGTTTGCAGTCACACCATCGTGATAACCAGATGCGACTATATCACTAATTGTGGTTGATCGTGCGACTGCGCCATCAATTTGTTCAATTGCGGTTTTGATCCTCTTTACAATTTTATGCTCCTCAGAATCTGGTAGCTGTTCAATAACTTCTTGGAGATATGTCTGCTCATTGTTTTCGTCAACTATACACACATCAATATTGAAGACGAAACTACCATAGCCTGTCTGTGCAAACTGAAATTTATCCAAATTTTCTTTTGCTTGATTAAATGCTCTCATACAGATCGGAGCTGCGCTCTCTTCTGCACAAGCAGCATACAAGACCAATTCCTTTAAGCCTTCAACGCATTGTGTAGCATAAGAGAGGGGTATTTTTCCATTTCTAGTGTGTTCACTCACAATGCGGAATTGAATTCGGTCTACATATGCACTTTTCATCGCTTCAATTATTTCTTCATGCGTTTTTTCTTGAAAAGCAGCTAATGTGTCAATAATATCATAGAGTTTTACATAATAGGAATTGCTTTCCTCATTGCTGGGAATTGCCAATCGAAACTCCGGGTCATCCCTGTAAGAAAACACACAGAGCCTTTGATTTGCAAAATCACGAACTCTCTCCCATCCAGTAATCGAAAGATACTTCTCAACGGAGGCGGCAGTAATACCCATAAGATTCTTCTTAACGATAGAATTCATAGACTTTCACCCCTCCTTACCTTTCCCATCATATCCCGAAGTGCATCCGGAGAAAACACTTGATCTATAGGAATTCGAATTCTCTTTGAATTCTCATTGTCTGTTGTAGGCTGTCCCGCCAAGGAACACCACCACGCGCATTTTCGGATTGTTGTGCTTTCCGTAGAAAAGTCTACCCACTCATTCTCATCACGAGGAAGCACAAACAAAATCAGGATTGCGGGAAGCGGGCCTTCCCAAGAGGCAAGTTCTTTGCCTATTTGAAAAAGTTTTTTGTGATGAAACGAAAAAAGGCCCCCAGCGACCCAAACACCCATTGCGGGTATCTGGATCGCCGGGGGCCTCTCATGTAATGTCTGGATGAACCTACCGGTTATATCAAAATATGTGACCTGAACATGGACTTACGCAGCCTGTTTCATCTCAGCCTGTCCGTCGGCATATCGTATTTACTTGTAAACGTGGATATAGGGGCGCGGCACTCTAATCCTGCTGGACATGCCATGGCAGCGCAGCCACATGTCTGCATGCTCCTTCAGTTCTGCCGGAGCTTCTGCAATGTGGCAAATGCACTTGTACACAGATGCCCAGAATACGGTGTCATTTTCCGGCACAGCCTTTCCGCGCTTTCTGAGATATGCCTCGATTCTCTGCCGGTCGAGAGAAAATAGTACTTCATTCCGTTCTTTTTCAAAATTAGTCATCCTAGTTGTTTATGAAGCTCTCAATCATAGGGAACCACTCTGCGTTCTTACTACGCATGCGTCCAGCCTCCTTTCAAGCTAATCAAAACAAATGTTTTAATTGCCTCGATATTATAACCCGCCACAATTCGGCAGTCAATAGCAAATTAGAACATTTGTTCCTGTTGTCGTTTTTTCACGACAGCAGAATTTTTTCCAGCAGCCTTTTTCTGGAGAAATGTGGAGACGGTGCTTGTTTTTAAATATCGGATTGTGTTATAATTTGGTGTGTTTATATCACCATTTATTGCGCTATCCAGGGCAAAAAAATAAGGGCCGAAGCCCTTATTGAAATTCAGTTATTCGTAGGTCTTAATGATCTGCCACAATGCTGCTTTCTGCTCATCGTTGAGCGCAGTCCACTTATCAAATAGCTTCCGTAACTCCGGGGTCAGTTCTACCAGTTCATCTTCTGCGAAGAACTGCGCCATCGTAATACCGAAAGCCTTGCAAAGCGCTTCCAGTGTCACCATGCTGGGAGTGTTACCTCTACGATAAATATTGGATACGGTGTTGGGCGACAGACCCGCTTCCTTGGCGATTCTGTAATCAGACCAGCCATACCGCTGCTGCAGCTCTACGAGCCTTTTCGTAATATCCATGTATCCACCTCATTTCTAAGCTATATTATATCCCCATAAATGGTGATACTGGTATAGCAGAGAAGTGGAAGCAATAACGTAAGTTTTGGTGATATTCCCTGTATCAGAGGAGGAATACCCATGACCGTCACTTTCTGCGGCCACAGTCAAGTGGCCAATGCCAATGCTGTCGCCGCTGCTCTTGCAGATATTATAGAAAAACTGATTGATGAAGGTGCCGACAAATTCCTGCTGGGCGGCTATGGTGAATTTGATACAATGGCGGCCATCGCTGTCCGCAATGCTAAAAAGAACCATTCCGGCATCCATTCCACACTGGTAATCCCCTACATCGATCGGGACTATGAACCGGCGCTCTACGATAATTCCATGTACCCGCCACTGGAAACCGTCCCCCGGCGCTTTGCTATATCGAAGCGCAATGAATGGATGGTTTCCAACAGTGATGTGGTTGTTGCCTACATCCAGCACAACTGGGGTGGTGCCGCCGCTACGCTGAAATATGCAGAGCGGAAAAAGAAGCAGATAATAGCCCTTTCCTGTACGAGCTTATGATATATGGATAACTGCTGAGAATCGCGTTTCTCAGCAGTTCATTTATTGTTCATAAAATTATAAATTTACTATTATTTCATTTTCTTTACCTATTTTCTGTTGCCAGTAATTGCGATATATGGTATAATTCGTTTTGTCAGTACGAGCAGTCTAGATTATCTTCCACTGTGGTTCGTGGAAACACGGGCGGCATCGTGTCTTGGACATGGATGCAAATTTTTGCGGCACAGGGTTCTCCCCGGCTTATATGTCATACTCCACACACACGGACAGGAATATTCCTTCTGTGAATCTATTTGTACCTGTGTGTCTGTATGGGATATATTCTGATTGTCTTATGTGTTGTAAAAAGGTTCCCAATCAAATGGGAAGAAATCGTGCTGGTGTTATTTTAGTGCTACACAGCTGCATATCTCCTATGTTATTTGCGGAATGGGAAGACCCTTCATTCTCGAGGGGCCAATAATAACAAGGAGGTGAACTCATGAAAAAGGCGGACAAACCCGTTGTCGTGGTCCGCGACAACACCGGCGATGTCACCATTAACGTTACTTTTAACAATGGTACATCCCCTATCCCCGCATCTGTCGTGATCGCCCTTGCGGCGCTCATGGCAATCATCGTACTGGCTGTAGCACATTACTGTCCTGATATGTTTGCTAAGATTGTTGACGCTGTCCTGTCTTATGTCAGCAAGCATATCGGCGGCTAACGCCAGCACACCATTTTCAAATAGAGGTGTTTTGCCTTTGCTATATACAGAATGCCCATTTTATGGGCTTCAATCGAAAAAAGTGCTGAAGCGTTTGCTTAGAATTCAGGACAGTAAATTCCTAAAACAAGATTATTGTGCATCGCTGGTGTATCCTCATATCGTCACCGATCCCAAGGATCGACTGATTGAGTCACCACATGATAAACTGAAGGTTCTCCAGAGCCGGATCAAAAATCATCTTTCGAAGATCGATGTCGATGACAACGTGTTTTCTGGGATAAAAAATCGTTCCTATGCCGGTAATGCAAAAAAGCATGTTGGTGATACCCGCAGAAATCTTTTCAAAATCGACCTTACAGCGTTCTTCCCTTCGATCAGCCGGGAAACCGTGTTTCGTTTCTTTGTTGATGATCTGAAGTGTTCCTGCGATGTGGCTGAAATCCTTACAAATATCACTACCGTAGACCTAGACAAAGCTACTGTCAAAGATATGAGTTCTGTGAACCGTTTTCTGGAAAAGAAAAATGTCACCTGTAGAAACCACCTTATCTCTGGCTCTCCCAGCAGCCAAATCATGTGCTACCTGGTCAACCACCAAATGTTTGATGAAATGCAGGCTGCTGCCGACGCATATGGCGCTACCATGACTATTTATGTTGACGATGTTGCCTTTTCCAGTGAGAATCGGATTTCCTACCAATTCAGAAGTAAGATCTTTGCGATCATTCGGAGGTACGGTTATCAGGTTTCTGCCAAAAAAGTCAAACTGTACATCAAAACTCACCCCAAGTTAGTTACCGGTGTCATCATTGATTCCGATGGTCAGCCTGCTGTTAAGAATTCCCTGCGCCTGAAAATCATAAAAAAATATGAATATTTACGCGATCACCCCGAAGATGAGCTCGGCATGAAGCAGCTACGTGGCCTTCTCAGCGCTGCTCGGCAAGTTCATCCGAATGCTTTCTCCGGGATCTACGCGTTTGCATATCAAACTCACAAAAAGACACAATCCGAACAATAAAAAACTCCGGCAGTATGATTCGCTGCCGGAGATCTCACTAGTATGTATGATAATCATAATTTTCTCATTTGCCCTTTTCATATTAAATTTGTATGCCAGCACCACAAATACGTCGATTTTGCTGCCCGGAAGGGTGTTCAAACTGAATTTGTTCTATGATAAAAGCTCCGACAGCTGCTTTGGCCGCCGGAGCTTCCGTTTATTGTAGAAGTCTTATATCATGTCCCACAAGGAACGCGCCTGTTCGAACAACCATTCTGCACGACACTCGATGCATTCTTCGTCCCAAATCTCCTTCTGGTGAATACGCCGGGCTGGAACCGACAGTATGACCGCGCAAGTCCGACACCCGTTCCGCACAAATCCTACACCCTTTCCGCCTGTCCGACACCTTCTGTATAATGGGGTTGCATCGTAAGATGCGAATCTATTATAGGAGGTCTGTACATGACCAATTACAAAGAGATCCTGCGGCTGCACAGTCTTGGGATCAACAACACCCGCATTGCGGAGAGCTGCGGCTGTGCCCGGAGCACTGTTATCTCAACGGTACAGCGAGCGCAAGAGAAAGGAATCACCTGGGAGGATATTCGTTCCCTGGGTGAAGCAGAGGTGGCCAGAAAGCTGTATCCTGCCACATCTGTGGGACGGCAGTACAAGATGCCGGACTATGAATACATCCATCAGGAGATGCAGAAGAGCGGTGTCACCCTGAGCTTGCTGTGGGTCGAATACTGTGAGCAGTGCCGTTTAAGCGGTGAGCTGCCGTATCAGTCCACCCAGTTCAACAAGTACTACGCTGCACTGTAGAAGTATTCTTTGGAGGAACCCGGATCGCATCCCATCCCCGGCTGCTCGGCCGCCCTAACCAGTATAGCACAAATGAGAGCCATATGCCGCCGGAACACCAGGAATATTTGCAATGGAACGCAGAGCGGTTCCTCCGCTGGGGGAAGCAGATTGGCCCCAATACCGCCGCCGTTGTGAAATTATTTCTGTCCGCATATAAGGTGGAGCAGCAGGGATACAAATCCTGCATGGCCCTGTTGAAGTCCGCAGACAAATACTCCTCCGCCAGATTGGAAGCGGCCTGCAAAAAGGCACTGGCATTCACACCAGCTCCAAGTCTGAAAAGTATCCAGTCCATTCTGAAATCCGGTCAGGACAAGCTGCCGGATGAAGAGGACACGCCAGTCACGACAAAAGCTTCTCAATACAGCTTTACCCGCGGTGCCGGATATTACAGGAGGGATAAATAATGCTGACCAATGAAACCATTTCCAAACTGCAGGATATGCGTCTGGGCGTTATGGCCAGACAGTTCAAGGAACAACTGGATGATCCCCAGTTTGCATCCATGTCCTTTGAGGACAGATTCAGTATTCTGGTAGATGCGGAATGGTCCACCAGAAAGAGTAACCACTTAAAGAGCCTCATAAAGAATGCTGGTTATGCCATTCCCGGGGCCAGTGTGGAAGATATTGAATATCTGCCGGACAGGAAGCTGGACAAGTCCCAGATTCTGCGGCTGGCATCCTGTGCCTACATTCAGGAAGCACATAATGTGATCCTGCTGGGCGCAACTGGTGCGGGAAAGACCTATCTGGCATGTGCACTGGGCATGGCGGCAAACCGGAACTTCTACAGCACGAAGTACATCCGCCTGCCAGATTTGTTGGTGGAGATTGCCATGGCTCGGGGTGACGGAACCTACCGGGAGTACATGAAGAAGCTGAAGAAAACGAAGCTGCTGATCTTGGATGAATGGCTCCTGTATCCGCTGAAGGAGAGCGAAGCAAGGGATGTGCTGGAGCTGGTAGAGGCCAGAGCCAAAACAGCCTCGACCATTTTCTGCTCTCAGTTCGATGTTCCGGGCTGGCATGAGAACCTGTATGACCCGACTCTGGCTGACGCCATCTGTGGCCGGATTATCTATGACTCCTATATTATCCGGATTGAAGGTGACACCATGAGAAAGCGCAAGGGCATTATGGAATAAAACAAACGGCGTGGGGACTGACAGCATGCCGGCCCCCACGCCAATTTCTCCAACTGTCGGACCAGCGGAAGGGGTGTCTGTTTTCAGCGGTCAGGGTGTCGGGCTTCAGCGGTCCAGCTGTCGTTTCGGAGCGGCGTACGCACGCATCAGCTCCAGGGCTTCATCGGAATAGGTTTCCTTCACCGTTTTGCAGGTCTTAACCTTATGAATCCGGCGGACCGGACTTTTCGTGATATAGTCCTCATCCTCCAGCCACGCAAAATAGCTGGAAAGAATTCTGCGGATATTGTCTATGGTAACCTTGCTGACTCCATTGGTGCTTTGATAACGATCCAGGTAGATCCGCAGGTCATCGGTAGTGACATCCCGGACATCTTTTCCTACGGCATTGAGCACATTGCGAATCGTGGAATCATAATAAAGAACCGTTTTATCGGAACATCCTTCGACACGCTTGGCCGATAGGAATATCTGCACCAGATCCGGGGCAGTTTCCTCCACCGTAGTGGTGCTCGGTAATTCCTGCATTGCCTGTACAAGGGTGTCATGAAGAATATCCAGTTGTTCATTACTCAAATGGGGAGCCATGGCGATTTCCACCGCAGCGATAATCTGATGGTACATAGTAATCTCCTTTGTACCGTCATCGCTACTCCACTTATTTTAGTTGCCCAGATGCTGGCGCATCAATGTTTTCTGTGCTGCTGTGATATATTCCAACGCTTGTTTGGCTTCAAATTTTGATTTATCGAGCTGTTCAACAAATACTCGGAACTCCATTTGAGCCTCCAAAGGGGGCAACGGAACGAGAAAATTCTTTATCTGTCCAGCATTCAAATTTGCCTGGTTACTGCCTTTTGCCAGATTTCTTAACTCGTTGTACGATAAGATGAAGTACTGCCAGAGAAACAGCATGTCAATTTTATCTGTAGGCAAAATGCAGGCACATGCCTGGTTAGTACAAGCTTCAACACCGAGAAAAGCCGTCATTCCCCGCGTTTTTCCCTGGCCATACATGGCAATCAGTATGGTATTCGATGGTACAATCTTAGCAGAGGAATTAAGCAAGCCGCTTTCAGTAATGAATTCTTCGGTTGTTGTTAGAACATTGTTTTGAAGCTCTGTAGTTTTAACCCATGGTATATTTCCTGATTCCCAATATTCTGCCGTTTTGCGATCAGGCGTTCCGCCACTACATACATCTGTAAGCTCTTTTAACCTAACAATAGGGCATTTAGGATTCTTCGCATCACCAAACAGCTCGATAAATTGCGATTTCACAAAATCATCGCTCTTTGCAATCAACTCTTTATAAGCAGCTTTCGTATCCTCCATTGCCCACAGTAGCTCAACCAGTTTCTGCTGCAACTCAACAGGGGGAAGATCAAATTCAAAATCTTTCAACTGATTCCATTTAATTCGGCGCGTTAAAGAGCCTGTGGAATTGGATACAATGAACTTCCACAATTGTTTGCTATAGAGTACCGCAATTAGATACCCATCAACAATTGCGTCTGGTTTTTCACGAATCGTCAGAATGTCTGCAGAGCAAATTCCATCAAAATCTGCTCGCGGAGCACGTTCACGGAAATCACTACCGTACAAGCTACGGCGAACCAGCAAATAATCGCCCTTTTTAAACAACTTTTGTGCAGAATGAATCTTACTTGCAGGTTGCTTTCTGGAAATAGTAAATGCAAATCCATCAATGCAATCCGATCCGATATACCATTCATAATCAGAGGTTGAAGGATCATCAATTCTCTCAGAGTATTCCGTTGCAACGTCAGAAAGTTTTACCCGTTTCCACGTCGACCGATCAAATTCATCGAACATGACAGAGAAACCCTTGAACGAGCTTTCCTTATGGCCCTCTGCCAGTGCAGAATACTGTTCATGCGTTGCAATAGAAGAGGAAAGAAAAGCATCCAGGTTATCCGCAAAATCACCGTCATCCGTATCTTCATCGCTATTTACATAAAGTTTAATATTCAGATTTCCATCGTTTTCAAGGATTTCATCAATGGACACTCTTCTAGAAAAGTCTGCAACATCTTCGTCGCTAAAGTAAGCAGACACTATTTTTGTAATATCGTCTTCGAAGAGGTAACTTTGTGACTGTACCTTGTGTGTACATTTTTCCGCCTCAATAAATAAAACAGTATTTCTATGCTTCAGTGGTTTATTGGTACGCAAGATTACAATGCAGGATTCCAGTCCACTATTATAGAAAAGATGTCGCCCTAAACCAATTACCGCGTCAACACAATCACTCTTAACAATAGCCTTTCTGATTTCTTTTTCTTCATTGCGGTTCAAAACACCGTGGGGCAATAGAATAGCTGCTCGGCCAGATTCAGGTTTCAGCGATGCAAGAATATGCTGGATAAAAGCATAATCCGCTCTTGCCTGTGGAGGCGTGCCATATATATTCCGACCATATTTGTCGTTTTCAAATGCGCCACGATCCCATTGGCTAATGGAATACGGAGGGTTTGCCAGAATCAAATCAAATTGCTTCAGACGTCCAGCCTCAATAAAAGTAGGTGCTTTAAGAGTATCATCATTAGCAATATTAAAGTCCTCGATGCCATGGAGGAACAGATTCATTCTGCCAATAGCACTGGTAAGCTGGTTGATTTCCTGGCCATAGATTTTCAAGTTGCGCCATTCCTTGCCCTGATTTTTCAGATGGGCAATACAGGAAATAAGCATACCGGCGCTGCCGCAGGTGGGATCGTATACGGATTCACCACTCTGGGGCTGGAGCATTTCCGTCATCAGATGTACCACGGTACGGTTGGTATAAAATTCTTGGGCGGTATGTCCGCTGTCATCAGCAAACTGTTTGATCAGATATTCATAGCCCTGGCCCAACTCATCCTCCGGGCAATTTTCCAGAGACAGCACCTTGGAAGAAAAATGCTCAATGAGGTCTCTCAACAAGCGGTCAGGCAGACGATTTTTGTTGGTCCAGGCACCGTCACCGAAAATACCGGTCATACGGTCGCCATTGACCCTTTCGATTTCCCGGAATGCTTTCACAATAGAGGCACCTACATCCTCAGTTACCTGACGGACATCGCTCCAATGGTGCCCCTTGGGTACCAGAAAGGTGTGCAATTCTTCCTCGGGGTACATACCGATATCGTCACCGTATTCCTGCTCAGCGGCTTTGGTTTCTTCGTCGTATACATCACAATACGCTTAAAGAACAGCAGCGGGAAGATATACTGCTTGTAGGCACCTGCATCAATGTTCGTCCGCAGAAGTACTGCGGATTCCCACAGATAAGACTTTAATTCGTCGATTGTCATACGATTAGCCATCAATATATCCTCCTTCCTGCAAAAGCTGCATCAGTCTGGATTCGCAATCCTTTACCCGCTGAAGCGCAGACATAAAGTCCTCGCATACCTTCTGGGGGTCAATGGGCGGCGCGGGTGATTTATCGATATAGCTGTTGACCGCAAGTGTAAACTTGTTTTCTCTGAGGCGATCCATGTCCGCAATGGCACACTTGTCTATTACATCCTTGTAGCCCAGCCACAAATCATATACCTTCTGTACATCGAACTCGGTCATGATGTTCTTGGCACGCTGGGGGGTATACATAGTGGATCCATCAATCAGGCAGATCTTGCCCCGATGCGCGGCGGGCTTGTTATTGTTCAAAAACAGAATACACGCAGAAACACCGGCACCATAGAACAGATTTCCGACCAGCGTAATTACACACTCCACGATATCAGACTCAATCATCTTCTGACGGATTGCACCTTCACGGCCACCATGGAACAAAACACCCTAGGGCATAACCACGGCGCACCTGCCCGTCCGGGGGTTCATAGATTTCACCATATGCTGCAGCCAGGCATAGTCCGCATTGGAATCAGTGGGGCTGCCCCAAATATTACGACCCCACTGGTCATTTTCAAAGATCTCAGCGCCCCACTTGCTCAGGCCGAAGGGCGGGTTCGCAAGGACGCAGTCAAACTGCTGGAGCTGGCCATGATAAATGAACTGAGGACTGCGGAGCGTATCCTCCCGGAGAATCTTGAACTCCTTTGCTCCATGGAGGAACAGATTCATTCGTGCAATTGCAGATGTGGACAGATTCTTTTCCTGGCCGTAGATTTTACCATAGGAGGCTTTTTCGTCATCCATATTCCGGATCGCCTCAATTAACATACCACCTGTACCTGCGGCGGGATCATACACAGATTCGCCGGACTTGGGTAGCAGGAGCTGTACCATGAGCTTGACCACCGCGCGAGGCGTATAAAACTCACCCGCATTCTTTTTGCTCATATCGGCGAATTTTTTGATCAGGTATTCGTAAGCGTCGCCCATAACATCAGCAGAGTAATTTCGATTGCCGACAGGCAGTTCGGACATATGCTCCACCAGGTTCCTGAGGCGTTCATCACTGAGCTTCGTTTTATCTGTCCAGTTTGCATCGTCAAAGGACGAGAACAGACCTGCCAGGGTATCAGGATTAGCGTGTTCAATCCCCATCATAGCATCGACAATAGCTTTACCTACATCCTCACTGGTCTGACGCACATCGCGCCAATGACAGCCCTGTGGAATAACAAAAGCATGAAGCTCATCCTCAGGATAAAACTCAATATCATCACCGTATTTCTGCTCGTTTTCAGCAGTTTCCTCATCATATACATCGGAGAGACGTTTGAAGAACAAGATAGGAATAACATAGGATTTGTAGTCATCCTGGTCGATGGGGCCACGCAGAATATTGCAAGCCTCAAACAGATGGCTATACAGCTGATTGGCAGTCGTTTCGGTGTCAATAATATCAACACTGTGTTCTGCTGCATCGGCAGTCTCAACAGCCGTCAGGATAGCATCTTCACGGGATGACGTTTTATCAATCGCTACCGGTACATACTGCACTGCACGGTTGATATCCTTTTTGATTACCTTCTCGGCAGTCATACCATAGATTGCCTCAAATTCATTCAGTATATCGATAAGCCGCTGATCTAGGAATGTCAAAGCGTGCTTTCTAATTTCAGTAGGAATTCCATAATACGCTTCAGCGATACCGCCGCATATAGCGGCAATTGTGTCACTATCGCCACCGATGGAAATTGCATTTCTGATCGCATCTTCAAAGCTGGTGGATTCCAGGAATGCCATAATTGCCTGAGGAACAGAGCCCTGGCAAGACACATCAAAGTGATAAGCCTCGCGGATTCCATCCAGTGTAAAATTCATAGGATAATAATGCTTGTCAATGTAGTCGCGAATTTCAACTATGCTGCTGCCGGTACGTGCCAAATAAATTGCAACCGCAGTAGCTTCAGCACCCTTTATTCCCTCAGGATGGTTATGGCTTACTTCAGTTACCGAACGGGAAAGCATAATTACTTCTTCAAGGCTGTCTCCAGCAAATCCACATGCACTTACACGCATAGCTGCACCATTACCCCAGCTATTGTAGGGTTGAGGATTTCGAGAAAAAATCCATTTATGAAAATGACCGCCATAGCCGCAGTCAGGATAATGCCTTCCGACATCCTGCATATGTTTAATGGCCATTTCGCCAAGTTGATCATAGTTTTTTCCACAGGCAATAATAGCCTTGGCGATAGCTAACGACATAATACTATCATCTGTTACTATGCATTTGTATGTAAATAGATCAAAAGTTTTAGACTTGATATTATGCCATTCAAATCTCGAACCCGCAATATCGCCAATAATCGCACCTAACATAGAATAATCCTCAATTCATAAGCATCGCTGCTTTATTTTTATATTCATCAATCATATTATCCGGCGCAGTAATCCACATAAGTTTTCCAAACTGAAATATCCAGCCCCAGAATGTTGGGCTAATCTGAACCGCTACAGTGGCCTCACAGGCGGTATCGCTGATCCGACGCATCTTGGTATTCTCACCGAATTTATCATACACTGCGCCAATAAGACAGCTCTCAAACTGAATTGTGATCTCCTGCATCTGACCGCCATACATTTTGAATGCCTGCTCAGTGTAACCACCGATGCTGTCCCGCAGAGCTAATGCCTTCTCACAGATGGAATCTTCGATGATCTCGACCTTCTCCATCCTATCAACGCGGTAGTTTGCCGTGTTATCATGTTTTGCACTGTAGACCATCAGATAATAATTATCTTCATTGAAAACAAGTGCAACCGGTTCCACCACATAATGATGCCCCTGCCGCCGGTAAATCTTTTCGCCATTTTCATTCAAATCATAATAATAGAAAATAACCTTCCGCTGCTGGCGGATAGCATCCTCCAGAAATCCCACGTTATAATAAATGGCCTCATTACTATGTTTCCGGGTATTGAAACAAACCATATTACTTTTCATAATATCGGCGCGGTGGCTGCCACCCAGATCTGCAATCTTATCAATCAGCTCTACAGTTTTTTTATCGGTAATAAAACTTGCTGCCTGTACTGCATCGATCAGTATCTTCAGCTCTGGCACAGAGAAGCTACGGTCTTCAATATAGTAGCCCTTTTCCTTACCAACCCAAATCCACATGACTTCGTAACCCTGAGCATTCAGCAAAGCAATATCTTTGGCCAGTGTACGGCGATCGCAGGTGATACCCATAGCACCAAGCTTGGCACAAAGCGTGTTGGTGGGCAGCGGATGCTGTTCATCGGTCTCCTGCCGCAATAATTCTAACAATTTCAGAAGTTTAATTTTCTGGCAATTATCCTGTGCCATACTCCATACCTCCTGCAACGTGAAATAATTATAATTTCTCTTATAATATTGTAGCACTATCCTTCACAAAACACAAGAACGACCTGTCACTTTTTACGGACAAGTGTCGATTTAAGGGTTCGAGTCCAACAGAGGGTCACTTTTTCCGAGTTCACTGCTCTGCAATGAACTCTAAAAAGTAACATACAATTTTAACCCTAAAAACACAAAAGCAGGAGCCGGTGCGGCCTGATCGGCTGCTCCAGCTCCTGCTGAGTTTCGTGTTACCCTGAAAACAGGGTATTTTTAGAACAATATAAAATAAAAGGCCTCTCAAGTCTTGGTAGACTTAAGAGGTTTCTTTTATGGCTCCCCCTGTTGGACTCGAACCAACGACCTGCGGATTAACAGTCCGTCGCTCTACCGACTGAGCTAAGGGGGAATGTTTGTGTTGGCATTACCTATCTTCCCAGGCAGTCACCCGCCAAGTATTGTCGGCGTACATGAGCTTAACTTCTGTGTTCGGG
>JAUNSH010000009.1 GCA_030539285.1 Eubacteriales bacterium | reverse complement strand
TATCCCATAAGCTCATTCTATGTATCCTCCTAAGTATATGCGCATCAGTTTGATGATAGCTTGGTATAGTCACGGGCGCCGAAAATAGCGGTGCCGACTCGAATCATGGTACTGCCGCAGCAGATCGCGTCTGCGTAGTCATCGGACATACCCATCGATAAACAGTCCACTGTGACATTATCGTTGATTTTCTCCCTGATGTCAACACTTAATTGGAACATTTTTTGAAAATATTGCAGATTTTCTCCGGGAAAAGACGAAATTGGGGGGATTGCCATGAGTCCTTTCATACAAACGTTTGAAAATACGCCCATTTTTTCCAGAGTTGGAAGGACCTCCTCCAGCTGAAAACCGGACTTGCTTTCCTCGTTTCCGATGTTCACTTCCAGCAGAATATCCTGCCGGATGCCCTGCCGGGCGGCCTCGGCGTTGATGGCCCGCAGCAGCCGCTCGGAATCCACGCTCTGGATGAGGTCGACCTTTCCCACCACCTGCTTTACCTTGTTGGTCTGCAAGTGCCCGATAAAGTGCACCGGCGCGCCTTCGTAGGCGTTCTGGGAAAGCTTCTGGGTCAGCTCCTGCACCCGGTTTTCGCCGCAGCAGTCCACCCCGGCGGCAATGGCCTGCCGGACGGCATCGGCGTCATTCATTTTGGTGGCGGCACAGAGCTTTATCTCCTTGGGGTCACGGCCGCAGCGGGCGGCGGCAGCGGCCATTTCGGCACGGATACGGGCAACATTTTCAGCAATGGACATAGAAATCGCTTCTTTCTGTATTTTTTTATTTCGTAGGGCGGAGTCATGACTCCGCCGACCCGGTCTCGATGATATGAGGCTTGAAGGGAATGAAAATCGGCCAATTACCATTCGACGAAAACTCCGTGAATTTGTTACGTGATCGGCGGGGGCATGCCATAAGCCCTACGGTAGGCCTGATACTGATATTTAATAGAAAACTTTAATTTGGAACAAATTGAAGTTTTCTATATGAAGATTATAATGAGACGGGTATTCATGATTTTCTATTTCGAAAATCATGAATACGACAACGCCAAAGGCGGTGTCTACCTGATAAAACCAGATGGTTTTATCAGGTATTAGTATGAGAAGAAGAAAAGGCGGCGGAATGCTCCGTCGCCTTTTGCGTTACGCAGGAACTGCGGCTGCTTTCAGCGGCTTCATGGGGGCCAGAGTGGAGATGGCGTGTTTGTAGATCATCTGCTGTCTGCCATCCGTCACAAGAACCACCACAAAGCTGTCGTAGCCGGTAATCACGCCCCGGAGCTGGAAGCCGTTCATCAGGAACAGCGTCACGGGAACCCGGTCCCGGCGCACCTCCTTCAAAATGGCATCCTGTAAATTGATCGTTTCATTCATATGTATACCTTCTTTCTTGTAATTGGCGTCTCGATACTCCCCATGGACGCCTCCCGATTGGGTATACACATCCTACCAGATTTCAGTTGTCAAAATCGTAAATAATTTGTCGAGCCATTGGCAGAATTTCTTCATTTTTCTGCCCGGTTTGCCGGGGCAGCCAGTGCATGGAGGGATTCCGGCGGAACCAGGTCAGCTGACGCTTGGCATAGTGGCGGCTGGATTTTTTCACTTCCTCCGCCGCCTGTTCTATAGATTCCTCCCCGTTCAGGGCGTTTACGAACTCCTTGTAGCCGATGGCCTGCATGGCGGTGCATTTGGCAGGGATGCCGCTGGCAAGGAGGTCTTGAATCTCTCGAATCAGCCCCATTTCCAGCATGATATCCACCCGCAGATCAATGCGGCGGTACAGCTCCGCCCGGTCGGTAAAGTCCAGCCCCAGCCACAATGGCGTGTATTTTGGCGGAATTTCCTGGGTTCTCCGGTTGTGTTCCGTGATGGTTTCTCCCGTTTCCAGATAGACCTCCAGCGCCCGGATGACGCGTTTCCTGTCAGACAGGTGGAGCCTTGCGGCGGAGTCCGGGTCAACGGAAGCCAACCAATTCAACATAAACTCCATGCCCTCGGCATCGGCCTGGGCTTCCAGCCTTTCCCGCACCCCGGTGGCGGGGAAGGGGGCGAAGGCGTTGCCGCGAATGAGGGAATCCATGTAAAGTCCGGTTCCCCCGGCGATGATGGCGGTCTTCCCCCGGGCCACGATATCGTCCACAATGGGGGAGGCCATGGCGCAGTAGCGGCTGACGGAAAAGTCCTCGTCAGGCTCCGCCACGTCGATCATGTGGTGGACAATGCCCTGCATTTCTTCCTTTGTGGGCTTGGCAGTGCCGATGTCCATGCGGCGGTAGACCTGCATGGAGTCGCAGGACACCACCTCTCCGTTCAGTTCCCTGGCAAGCTCCACCGCCAGAGCGGTCTTCCCGGAGGCCGTCGGCCCGGCGATGCAGATGATGTTGTTCATGGGTCAGACCTCCTGTGATGCGGTGATTCCATTATTTTTCGCGCTGTAGGGGCGGGGCATCGACCCGACCGACCGCATCAGCGGCTTTTTCCGGCGCTTTACGCCGACGGGAGGGTCAATGCCCCTCCCCTACAGATTAGGGTGGTTAGCTTCTCTTAAACTGCTTTTCCAGCTGCTTTTTGCTCAGGGAAACGCAGATGGGCCGCCCATGGGGGCAGTATTTCAAATCATCCCGGTCCATAACGGCTTTGACAACAGCCAGAAGCTCTTTTTCGTCATTTTTCCAGCCTGCCTTGATGGCGGCCTTGCAGGCTACTGTGTGCAGCAGGGTGTCCCGCACGGTGTCCTTGCTCTCCCGGCGTCCGTTCAGCATGTCGTCGGCAAGAGTCTCCAAGGCTTCCGCCGCCGCTTCCGAGCTTAGATCCATGGGGATCTGCCGCAGAAGCAGGGTGTTTTCTCCGAATTCCTCCACCTCGAAGCCCAGCTCTTCCAGTAGTTTGGTGTTGTTCAGCAGTTCACCAGCGGCGGCGGGATTCAGCCGCACGGGGATGGGCTGGAGCAGGCTCTGGGCAGAAATGGATTCGGGATTGGCTTTCAGCTTTTCAAAGAGGATCCGCTCGTGGGCGGCGTGCTTGTCGATGAGGAAAGCATCCTCCCCCTGCTCCACGAGGATGTAGGTATTGTACAGCTCGCCCACCATGCGCCAGGGGGTTACCGGGGGCATTTCCAGCGCAGTCTGCTCCATTAGAGGCTCCTCCTCCGGGGGAGCGGTCTGCGCGGCAGACTGAGGGGGTTCCGCGGCCTTCGGTTCTGGCTTGTTCTCATGCAGCTGAGGGAGCATGACGAATTCCCGCAGGGGCATATTGTCGGGCTTTGGTATCTTCTGAGCCGCCGCTGCCGCCGCGGGCTGCTTGGGCTGGGGAGCGTCTTGCAAGGCGGCAGAGAAGGTCTTGTATTCCTCTGCCGTCATGGTACGGAAGAAAGGCTCCTTCCTTGGCTCCCCTTTCAGGGGCGCTGTCTGCGAAGCAGACTGAGGGATGACGGGGGGCTTTTTTGGCTCCCCTTGCAGGGGAGCTGCCGCCGCAGGCGGCTGAGGGGTGGCAGGGGCGATGTGGGCATCGCCCCCTACGGACTTGAATTGCACGGCAGGCCGGTCGGGCTTTTTATTCAGTGCGCCAAGCACACCGTAGTGCACGCAGTCGAATACGGCCTTTTCCGACAGGAATTTTACCTCTGTCTTTGCCGGGTGGACGTTCACGTCCACGGCGCTGGCAGGCAGCCGCAGGTGAAGGACACAGGCTGGAAATTTGCCCACCATGATCTGATTGCGGTAGGCTTCCTCCAAAGCCGCGATCAGCAGCTTGGACTTTACCGGGCGGTCATTGACGAAAAAGGTCTGCAAGCTCCGGCTGGGCCGGGCGTCGGTGGGCAGGGAAACGTAGCCCGTCAGGGTATAGCCCTCCCAACGGCTTTCCACGCTGACCATTTTGGCGCAGTCCCGGCCGTAGACGCAGTACATGGCGGCCTGCAAACCGCCCGTGCCAGGGGTGGACAGAACCTGCTTGCCGTCCCGGAGGAACTGGAAAGCAACCTCCGGGTGGGCCAGAGCCTGCATCTGCACGGCGGCGGCAACACGGCTTCCTTCCACGGTGTCGGACTTCATGAATTTCATCCGGGCGGGGGTGTTGAAGAACAGGTCCCGCACCAGAATGGTGGTGCCGTCGGGACAGCCAGCTTCCGCTTCCTCGGTGACCTGCCCTGCTTCCAGATGGAGCTTGACACCGCTGAGACTTCCGGCAGTCTTGGTCATCAGGTCGATGCGGCTGACAGAGGCGATGGCGGCAAGGGCTTCACCACGGAAGCCCATAGTCCCGATTGCTGCTAAATCCTCCTCGGTACGCAGCTTGGAGGTGGCATGGCGCAGGAAAGCTGTCCGTGCGTCTTCCGGGGACATACCGCAGCCGTTGTCCGTGACTCGCAGAAAGGTCATGCCGCCGTCCCGAATTTCAATGGTGACTTTGGAAGCCCCCGCATCCACGGCGTTTTCCAGCAGCTCCTTGACGGCGCTGGCAGGCCGCTCCACCACCTCGCCGGCGGCGATCAGGTTGGCAACGTGGGGGGATAATTGTTGAATTTTGGGCATGGAACTACCTCCATGAGGTGAGGGTGATAAAATTGACGATGGCGTGAATGATAATGGGGGCGAAAATCGTGTCGGCCTTGGTGTAGCTCCAGGCCAGGCACAGTCCGGCGGGCAGGTATTGCAGAACCGCCATGAGAATTTCCAGAGGGGTGTAGCGTCCGGCGTAGCCCAGAATGTGTATAAAGGCAAAGGCGAGCATGGACACGAGGTAGGCCGCCCAGTGGGATTTCCCGTAGAGATTCCGGAAAATCAGGCCCCGGAAAAAGCACTCCTCCACCGGGGGCACCAGCAGCACCGTGCCGATGATGACGAGAAGCCGGCTGTCCTGCCCCATAAGGGCGATGGCGGAATCGTTGTAATTGGAGAATCCGGGCACCAACAGGCCAATGACCCGGTTGGTCACCAGCAGGCAGGCATAGTAGGCCGCAAGGCCCAGAATCACCGCCTGACACAGGTAGGCGGGGTGGCGGACAGCTTGATTGGCAGCACCGGCAAGAAAATCGTGGAAAATCAGTAGCACCGCAATAAAATTGATGAGGTAAAATACGAAATTCAGTTCCGCTTCCCGTAGCGGCGTGGAAAGATGGCCGTTCAGCATGGTCAGCAGCGTCGGCAGCAGCAGAAGCTGAAAGGCAAGGTAGCAGAACCCGCCTACCGTCTCCTGAGAATTGGGGCAGGAACGGGCAGAAATAGACTTTCTCATAGTTAATCCAGCAGCTTTTTCAGCTTGTACAGTTCGTTCATGGCTTCAATGGGAGTCAGAGTCTCTACGGTGATGGAAGACAGGGCGGCAATCACCTGCTGGCCTGTCAAGTCCAGCATACTCACCTGATCCTCCGGCTCTTTTATGGAGGCGGGCGCGGGGGCGACGCCCTCGGCTTCCAGTTCCGCGAGAATTTCCCGGGCCCGGGAGATGACTACATTGGGGATGCCCGCCAGCTTGGCAACTTCAATACCGTAGCTGTCGTCTGCCGCGCCGGGGACGATTTTCCGCAGGAAAATCATCTGTTCACCCCGCTTTTTTACGGCAATGTTGTAGTTTTTTACATTGGGAAGCTTTTCTTCCATAGTAGACAGCTCGTGGTAGTGGGTGGCAAACAGAGTCTTTGCCCCCAGCCGCCGGGGGTTGGCGGCGTATTCCAGCACCGCCCGTGCAATGGCCATGCCGTCGTAGGTGGAGGTGCCCCGGCCGATTTCGTCCAGAATCAGCAAGCTCCTGGAGGTGGCGTATTTCAGAATTGTGGCGACCTCCGCCATCTCCACCATGAAGGTGGACTGGCCGGAAGCCAAGTCGTCACTGGCGCCGATGCGGGTGAATACCCGGTCCACCAGACCGATCTTCGCGGCCCGGGCGGGTACAAAGGAACCCATCTGGGCCATGAGCACAATCAGGGCCACCTGCCGCATATAGGTGGATTTACCAGCCATATTGGGGCCGGTGATGATGGCCACCTGATTGTCGTCGCTACCCAGATTCGTGTCGTTGGGCACGAACAGGGTGTCTTTGAGCACCGCCTCCACCACCGGGTGCCGTCCGTCGGTGATTGAAATTTCCCGCCCGAGAGTAATTTCCGGGCGGCAGTAGCCCCGCTGCACCGCCACGGCGGCCAGGGAGCACAGCACGTCGGCGGCGGCTACCGCCTGGGCGGTGAGCTGCACCCGGGCTGCCTGCTGGGCAAGGTGTTCCCGAAGCCGGGTGAAAATCTGGTATTCCAGTGCCGTCAGCCGGTCTTTCGCGGTGAGCACATGATTTTCCAGTTCCTTTAATTCCTGGGTGATGTAGCGTTCGCAGTTGGCCAGGGTCTGCTTGCGGATGTAGGTTTCCGGCACCTGATCCATAAAGGACTTGGATACTTCAATATAATAGCCGAATACCCGGTTAAAGCCCACTTTTAAGGTGCGGATGCCGGTCTTCTCCCGCTCGGAAGCCTCAATGGCGGCGATGGTGCCGCTGCCGCCCTCCATAATATCCCGGAGCCGGTCGGCTTCGGCGTCCGCACCCCTGCGGATGATGCCGCCCTCCCGGACGGTCAGGGGCGGCTCGTCCACGATGGTGCTTTCAATCAGATCGGCGCAGTCCGTCAGGGGATCGATGGCCTGTTCTAATTTCTGAAGCATGGGCGCACCGCAGCCCTGAAGCTGCCGCTTGACCTCCGGCAACGCCCGGAAGCCCCGGGCAAGGCCAAGAAGATCCCGGCAGTTGACGGTGCCGGTGACGATCCGGGTCATCACACGCTCCAAGTCGGTCACGTCCCGCAGGGCTTCTTCCAGTTCGCCCCGGAGGATCACATTGTCCACCAGGTCTTCAACGGCGGCGTGGCGGCGGGTGATTTCAACAGGGTCAAGGAGCGGTTTTTCCAGCCAGGAGCGCAGTAACCGTCCGCCCATGGCGGTGTGGGTTTTGTCCAGCACCCACAGGAGCGTCCCTTTTTTCTCCTTGGAGCGCATGGTCTCCGTCAGTTCCAGATTCCGCCGGGCGTCCAAATCCAGTTCCATGAAACGGCCCGTTGCGTAGTATTGCAGCTGGCGGATATGGGCCAGGTCGTTTTTTTGCAGGGTCAGCAGGGTTTGCAGCAGGGCACCGCTGGCGATAATGGCGGCGGGCATACCCGCAAGACCCAGCTGGGCAAGGTTCTGCCCAAAATGCCGCTGAAGCAATTCTTCGCTTTTTTCAAGACCAAAAAGCTCGCTTTTTCCCTCGTCCACGCAGCAGTTTAACCGGCGGAACAGAGCGTCCTCAATGGGCTCGCAGTCCACACCTGTGCCGTAACGCATGACCTCACTGGGGGAGAAACGGCCCAGTTCCGAGGCTACATTCTGGGCGTCACCGCAGACCGTGGCAAAAAACGCGCCGGTGGACACGTCGCAGAAGGCAAGACCGAACTTGCCGCCCTCGCCGTAGACGCAGCCCATGTAGTTATTCTTGCTTTCGTCCAGCATGCAGCTTTCCGTCACGGTGCCGGGGGTGACGATGCGGGTAATGTCCCGCTCCACCAGACCCTTTGCCAGCGCCGGATCCTCCATCTGCTCACAGATGGCAACCTTGTAGCCCTTCTGCACCAACCGGGCGATGTAGGAGTCCACGCTGTGATAGGGCACGCCGCACATGGGGGTCTGCTCCTCCTTGGGCTTGCTGCGGTCCCGGCTGGTCAGCGTCAGATCCAGTTCTCTCGCGGCCAGCTTGGCGTCCTCGTTGAACATCTCATAGAAGTCGCCCAGACGGAAAAACAGGATGCAGTCCTGATTCTGTTCTTTGATTTGCTGATACTGCCGCTGCATGGGCGTCAGTTCCTTTTCGGGCTTTGCCATAATTCGTTTCCTTTACTTCTGATATACTACTTCAAAATACTCACAGACACATTCCATATCTTCGCTGAATTCGATGCCTGCGTCTTCCCGGCATTCCCGGCTGAAGACCTCCCGGTGGGCATCCTTCCAATAAGCAAGGGACTTGTCGCCCTCGCCCTCAATAAACGCGTATTCCTCGGAAATCTCCCGGAATTTGGTAATTTCAACTTTGGTAATTCTGGTAATGCAGTGGGGAAGGCCATGGCTGTCCAGAATCACGGAGCATTGCCCTACCTGAGGCAGCGGCTCGTTTTCAATTTCGTACAGGCATTTTAACCCCGTGGTGGCACGCTTGTCGCCCCGCAGCAGGGAGGAAAGAATCTCGTCTGCCTGTTCCGGGTAGCCGTAATAATAAGCGTCATACTCGGGAATATCCAACCAGGATTCCCGGACAAATTGGGCAATGGGGTCTTCCGCCGTCAAGCTCCATGTGGTGGCTCCGGTGATGGTAAGATTGCGGTAGGTGCCAATCAGGCTGTCATCACCCGCAAAGCGCACCAGCCGTCCGCCCTCCGTCCGGGCGGTCAGCATATCCTTGTCCCGGCCGTCCACCAGACAGCGCATGGTTTTTCCAATATAATTGTTGTGGATTTCCTCGGAAATGGCATTCTGCACTGCGCAGAGCTTATCAAACCGGCGGTTTTTCTCCTCCTTGGGAGTGGAATCTTCCATAGAAGCGGCAGGGGTGCCGGGGCGGGGGGAGAAGATGAAGGTGAACAGGCTGTCATAGTGCACCTGCGAAATCAGGGAAATGGTCTCCTCGAATTCTTCCTCCGTCTCGCCGGGGAAGCCCACGATGACGTCAGAGGTCAGCACCAGATCGGGCATGACCTTTTTTGCGTAAGTTACCTTATTTAAGTAGGTCTCCCGGTCATAGTGGCGGTTCATGGCTTTCAGCACCCGGCTGGAGCCGGACTGGAAGGGCAGGTGGAGCTGCTTGGCAATTTTGGGATACTTCGCCATGGTGTCAAAGAGCTTCTCGGAAGCGTCTCTGGGATGACTGGTCATGAAGCGGATCAGGAAGTCCCCGGGGATCTCCGCAATGGCGGCGAGAAGATCGGCAAAATCCTTTCCTTCCGGCAGATCTTTACCGTAGGAGTTGACGTTCTGGCCCAGCAGGGTGATTTCTTTTGCGCCACCCTCAATGAGACAGCGGCACTCCGCCAGAATGTCCTCAAATTTCCGGCTGCGCTCCCGGCCCCGGACATAGGGCACGATGCAGTAGGTGCAGAAATTGTTGCAGCCGTACATGATGGACACCCATGCTTTCAGCTTGGAGTCCCGCACCTGGGGGATGCCCTCGGCAATGGAACCCGGCTCGTCGGTGATGAAGAACTGCCGCTTTCTGCCGCTGAGCACATTCCACAGGATCTCCGGGAACTGCCACAGGTGGTGGGTGGAGAAGACCCCGTCCACATGGGGGTAGCTCTTTCTGATGCGGTCGGAGACCTTGGTTTCTCCCGCCATGCAGCCGCACAGGAAAATTTTCTGCTCCGGGTGGCGGCGCTTGGTGTGGGTCAGGGCGCCTAAGTTGCCGAAGACCCGCTGTTCCGCGTGCTCCCGGATGGCGCAGGTGTTCATAATGACCACGTCCGCCCCCTCAGCTTCTGTCCCAATGGCGTATCCACTCTGGGCAAGATAGCCCCGGAGCTTTTCGGAGTCGGCCTCGTTCTGCTGACAGCCGTAGGTCTCCACGTAGGCCACGGGGGTGATACCCTTTTCCTGCCAATAGGCGGCGATTTTATCACAGCAGGCAAACTGGATATCCAGTTGTTCCTGAGAAATGACGGTGGTTTTGGTATTCATAGGCTGCTCCTTTGCGGATAATATCTCAACTATAAATAATATCATTTTTGTGGAAGCTTTGCAAGTGCGGAAATGAAGAAAAACCTGCATTTTCCTCACCGTAGGGGCCGATGCCCACATCGGCCCGCAGTAAAATCGCACGATTATTTCAAAGTTTCCGGCGAATTCGGACATCTACGAAAGGGGCGATGTGGGCATCGCCCCCTACGAGATGCTTTTTTGACACGCTCTTTGAGGAAGGCTCAAATGTAAATATTCTGTGTCAACCGTTGCAATCGTGTGGAAAACGTGGTAAACTTGGGCCGTTGACTCTAAGGAGAAATGAGGATTTTTTCATGGCAAAATGTAAATTCTGTCAGGCCGAGCTGCCGGAAGGGACAACCCTGTGCCCTCAGTGCGGCGAGGTTAACAGGGATGAAAAGAAAATGACCCCCGGAAAGACCGCACTGGTGGTTGCTGCTGTGGTGGTGCTGGCGGCGCTGGTTGTGGCGCTGGTATACGCCGGGATGAACGTGGTTGTGACCTCTGAGGAGCAGGTGGAAGCGGCGGTGGAGACCGTGGCCGAGACCGTGGCTGAAACAGAAGCGGCAACCGTTCCCGCTGACGGCAACCCCGACGACGAGACGGCCAAGGGCACCTACACCGCCTCCGATGCCGATGTCATCGCCGCCAGGGACACCGTTGTTGCCCGGGTGGGGGACAAGACCCTGACCAATGGCCAGCTTCAGATGTTCTACTGGACGGAGGTCCGGAACTTCCTGTCCAGCTACGGTGCTTACGCTTCCTATCTGGGATTTGACACCACCAAGCCCCTGGATGTGCAGACCTGCGCTCTGGCGGACACCGCCTGTACCTGGCAGCAGTTCTTCCTGGCCAGCGCCCTGAACAGCTGGCGCAACTATCAGGCCACTGCCGCCGAGGCGGAGAGAACCGGCTACCTGATGGATGCCGAGATGCAGGCCCAGCTGGATTCTGCCGTGGAGAATCTGGAAATGACCGCCCAGATGTACGGCTTTGAGAGCGCGGAAGCGCTGCTTCGGAGCGATGTGGGCCCTGGCGCTGGGGTGGAGGATTACCAGCACTTCCTGAACCTATACTACACCGGCAGCATGTATTTCTCCGACCTGTGCGAGAAAAATACGCCCACCGACCAGGAGGTGGAGGATTACTTCACCGCCAACGAGGAAGCCTACGCGTCCAGTGGCCTGACCCGGGAGGATAAGACCGTGGATGTGCGCCATGTGCTGATCATGCCCGAGGGGGCCACCAGCGAGAATATCCGTACCGACACCTTCGAGGACGCCGCCTGGGAGAGCAGCCGTGTGAAAGCCGAGGAGCTGCTGGCCCAGTGGGAGCAGGGCGACAAGAGCGAGGAGAGCTTTGCTGAGCTTGCCATGGAGCACTCTCAGGACGGCTCCGCTTCCGACGGCGGCCTGTACACCGGCGTGCAGGAGGGGCAGATGGTGGAAGCCTTCAACGACTGGTGCTTTGACGATATCCGCCAGCCCGGTGACTATGGCCTGGTGAAGACCGAGTTCGGATACCACCTGATGTTCTTCGTGGACAGCCAGCCCATCTGGATGGAATCCGCCAGAAGCGACCTGATCAGCGCCCGGGCCAACGAGACGCTGAACGGCATTCTGGAACAGTATCCCGTGGAGGCGGATTTTGACAAGATCCTGCTGGGCTTTGTGGACCTGAACGGGGAAGCGGAAGAAGAAGCGGAAACGGAGGTTCAGGCACAGGCGCAGCCCGCTGCAGAGCCTGTTGAAGGAGATTCCTACGTCTGGATCGTTGCCGGCGTATCCGCGGCCCTGCTGGCTGCCGCCGCCTTCGTGTTCTACAGAAAAGAAGAAGCAATCTAATACTGGCATCTGGCAAAAATCTTTCACTTTATTTCAGATGAGTGACTGTAGGGGCGGGTCATTGACCCGCCCCTACAGCTGCATACCCATATATTATAGTAATTTATGGTATTTTATTGGCTAATAGTATTTAATACTATTACCTGATAAAACCATTTGGTTTTATCAGGTAGACACCGCCTTTGGCGTTGCCGTATTCATGATTTTCGAAATAGAAAATCATGAATACCCGTCTCATTATGATCTTCATATAGAAAACTTCAATTTGTTCCAAATTAAAGTTTTCTATTGAATATCAGTATAAAACGTAAGTTTACCCTCTCCCAAACGGAACCGGGAGAGGGTTTTGTTATGAAAAAAACTTGGGGGACACCATGGGGCAGGTATGGAGCAGCTCCGCACTCAGCCGCCGAAATTCGGCAGCATCGGTGGTTTTGCGCATTTTCTTCCACAGTCTGTCGCTGCCGCCAAAGCGGTCGTGCAGATGTGCCCAATTTTCCTTCATACGGAACAGGGCGTTGCGGCAGCTGGCAAATTCCACTTCATAGTCATCCATCAGGGCATTCAGGAAAGCTTCCAATGTATGGATGTCCGTTCCGCCCACGAGCATTCCGGGGTCGGCGATCAGTCCCCGCCCGATCATTACGGCATTCAGGCCGGGGTACTGGGCCTGCAAAGCGTCGATATCCGCAATCGTGCGGATATCCCCGTTGAAGCACAGGGGATTTTTGCTGTGCTCCACGGCATAGGTGAACCACTCGCGGTGCACCTGCCCGTCATAGAATTGCTTTCTCACTCTTGGATGTATGGTCAGTTCCTGAATAGGGTAGCGGTTATATAGTTCCAAGATCGCCGGAAATTCCCCAGGGTTTTCCAGAGCGATCCGGGTCTTCACGGAAACAGGCAGGGGAGCAGCAGCAAAAATATGGTCGAAAAACTGAGCCAGCCCATCTAGATCCCGCAGCATTCCGCTGCCCTTGCCCTTGGCCACCACCGTGCCGGAGGGGCAGCCGATATTCAGATTGATCTCCTCATACCCCAGATCCCGGACGACCTCCGCCGCCCAGAGAAAATCCTCTGCGCACTTGGTCAGCACCTGGGGCACGGCGGTGAAGGAAACGCTGTCCGCTTTGGGAAGCTCCCGGATCTCTCTGGAAGTCAGCGCACGGTGAACGGTGGGGGAGAAGAAGGGCATATAATAGCGGTCCACGCCGCCGAAGAACCGGTGGTGCGCCCGCCTGTAAATGCTGTCCGTCAGCCCCTCCATGGGGGCAAAATAGTAGTTCATATAATCCCGTAGGGGGCGATGCCCACATCGCCCCTCAACATCGAAAGGTTTCACAATGCCGCAAAAAGGGCCGATGTGGGCATCGGCCCCTACGTAAAAGTGGGCGCGCCGGCGGCACGCCCACTTCTCATTAAATCTCGGAAATCACGGGCAAAATCATGGGATTGCGCTTGGTAGACTTGTACAGATAGCCGCTCAGGTCGTTCTTGATGGTGGATTTGATGGCGGACCAGTCCCGGATGCCCTTGCGCTGGCAGCGCTCGATGGCCTCCGTCGCCACATCCTGCAAAGCCTCCATCAGCTGCTCGGACTCCTTGACATAGATGAAGCCACGGGTGATGATGTCCGGACCGGTGATGATGCTGCCGTCCTCGGCGCTGAGGTTCACGCAGACCACGATCATGCCGTCCTCAGCCAGGTGCTTTCGGTCCCGCAGCACCACGCTGCCCACGTCACCTACGCCGGTGCCGTCCACGAAGACCTTTCCGGCGGTGACGGTGTCCTTGAGCTTGCAGCTCTTGGCGGTCAGCTCAAACACAGAGCCGATCTCCCCGATGAAAATGTTCTTGGGGTTCATGCCCATGGTCTGGGCCAGCTTGGAATGGATCTGCAGGTGCCGCTGCTCGCCGTGAATGGGGATGAAGAACCGGGGCTTTACCAGACCGTGAATGATCTTCAGCTCTTCCTGACAGGCGTGGCCGGATACGTGCAGGCCCTCGCTCTTTTCATAGATCACGTCGGCACCCTTGCGGTACAGCTCGTTGATGATCTTGGACACGGCCTTTTCGTTGCCGGGGATGGCGGAGGCGGAAATGATGATGCGGTCACCGGCGGTGATCTCCACCTGCTTGTGGGTGTTGAAGGCCATGCGGTACAGGGCGGACATATTTTCCCCCTGAGAGCCGGTGGAGACAATGACGATCTTATTCTTAGGCAGGCTCTTGATGGAAGCCAGGTCAACAATGGTGCCCTGCTTGACCTTCAGATAGCCCAGCTCCTGAGCCACCTTCAGCATATTCTCCATGCTCCGGCCGGTGACGGCCACCTTGCGCCCGTGGCGCTGGGCCGTGGCGACGATGGACTGGATGCGGTGCATATTGGAAGCGAAGGTGGTGACGATGATCCGCTGGTCACAGTTGCGGAACTGACGGTCCAGACTCTCTGCCACCATATTTTCGCTGGGGGTGTAGCCGCTGCGCTCCACGTTGGTGGAGTCGGACAGCATAGCCAGCACGCCCTGCTTTCCCAGCTCACCCAGACGGGCCAGGTCCATCATGCCGTCCTTGGCGGTGGGATCGATCTTAAAGTCGCCGGTCATGACCACGGTGCCCACGGGGGTGTGGATGGCGAAGGCCACGGCGTCGGCGATGGAGTGGTTCACATGGATAAACTCCACCTGGAAGCACCCGGCCTTCACCACGTCGCCGGGCTTGTGGGTGATGAGCTTGACCTTGTCTGCCAGATTGTGCTCTTCCAGCTTCAGCTTGATCAGGCCGTTGGTCATAGCGGTGCCGTGGATAGGGCAGTTTACATCCCGCATGGCGTAGGGGATGGAACCGATGTGGTCTTCGTGGCCGTGGGTGATGAAGAAGCCCCGCAGCTTCTTTTGATTGGCCACAAGATAGGAAAAGTCCGGGATCACCAGATCCACGCCGTACATATCTTCCTCCGGGAAGCCCACGCCGCAGTCCACCACGATCATGTCCTTGCCGTATTCCAGCACGGTGATATTCTTGCCGATCTCGTCCAGACCGCCAAGAGGGATAATTTTCAGTTTTTCAGCCAAAACAATACTCCTTTCGATATCTGCAAAGGGGTTCTTTGCAGCCTTTGTGTTAAAATCAGACAACACAAGCAGGCAGCCATTTCCCGAAGGCTTAAGGCCCTGAATCGCCTTCGCCCTGAAAAAACGCCTGCAATCTATTTCTTTCTCTAAAAAGATGCGCAAAACGCGCGGTGTTTGCTTCCGGTAAAAGCCCGACCCGGAAAACGTCTACGGTAGTATAACACAAAATGACGCAAAAGTATACAGGAATTTATAAAGCCTTTTTTACGAAATCTCGGAAAAGTGGTTGCGGGATTTGGTGGGATTTGCTATAATAGAGACTCTACTATGGATTGCTATGCTTTAAGGAGGCGGCGGTCAGGTGAACAGAAAGCTGGACAGGCTCTTAAAGCCCGGTATGGGCGTATACTTTTTCGTGATGGCGGCCTTCTGCGCGGCAGCGCTGCTGGAAGGGTGCTACTGGCTGGCGGCGGTGGAGACTACCGTGACGCTGGTGGTGTTCATGCTGTATATCATGAACCGGAACCGCCGGGGCAGACAGTTGCAGCGCTATATCCAATCGGTGTCCAACACGTTGGAGGCTACTTCTCAGGGGGACAGCCCCCTGCCGGCTGTGCTCATTCGTTTGGGTGACGGGGTCATCATCTGGGCCAACCACCGCTTCAGCGAGCTGACAGGCTATGCCGACACCATGATGGAGCAGCAGCTGGAAGAGGTCCTGCCGGACTTTGCTCTGGACTGGCTGGAATCCGGCAAGACCGAAAGCCCCCAGGATGCCACCTTGGGCGCCCGGCGCTACCGGGTCTACGGCACCACCGTCCGGGCGGAGGACAGCCGTGGTACCATGCTGGGTGTGCTGTATTTCAGTGATCTGACGGAGCTGTACCAGATCCGGGACGAATATATCCGCTCCCGCCCGGTGATCTCCATTATTCTCATTGACAACTATGAGGAACTGACCAAAAACCTGACGGAAAGCGCCATTTCCAATATGAACGCCAGACTTAACGACACCATCACCCAGTGGACGGATGGGTATCACGGTCTGCTTCGGAAGCTGGAACGCAACCGTTTCCTGTTCATTTTTGAGAAACGGGACTTGCAGCGGGCGGTGGACGACAAATTCTCGTTGCTTGAAAGCATCCACGAGATCACCAACCCCTCCGGCCTGCCCGCGTCCATTTCTATTGGCCTTGGCGTAGACGGCGGGAACTTTGAGGAGGGCTACGACTTCGCGGCCCTAAGCATTGAAATGGCCCTGAGCCGGGGCGGCGATCAGGCGGTAGTCAAGGACCGCTTCAATTTCAGCTTCTACGGCGGACGGAACCGGGAAGCGGATTACCGAAGCAAGGTGCGTTCCCGTGTCACCGCCAACTCCCTGATGGAGCTGATCGGTCAGAGCGGCCACGTTTTCGTCATGGGCCATAAGAATGCCGATCTGGATGCCGTGGGCGCCGCCATGGGCGTGTGCTGCCTGTGCAGAAAGAAAGGCAAAAAGTTCAGCATCGTCATTGATCTGGAAAAGAACGCTGCCCCCAAGCTGATCTCCCAAATTCAGGCGGAGCCCCAGTACCGGGACTGCTTCATTTCCGGGCAGGACGCCCTTTTGATGGCGGATAACCGCAGTATTCTGATCGTGGTGGATACCAACCGCCCGGATCAGGTGGAGTGTAAGCCATTGCTGGAAGCCATCACCAAGGTCTGCGTCATCGACCATCACCGCCGGGCGGCGGATTATATCAACCCCGTGGTGGTGAATTTCCACGAGCCGTATGCTTCCTCTACAGCGGAGCTGGTGACAGAGCTGCTGCAATACGCGGTGGAGAAGAACGACGTGCTGCCCATCGAGGCCAAATCCCTGATGGCGGGCATCTGTCTGGATACCAAGTTCTTCAACGTGCGCACCGGTGAGCGCACCTTCGAAGCCGCGGCATCCCTGCGGCGGCTGGGAGCGGACACCACGGAGGTGAAGCTCCTGCTGCAAAACGATTTCCAGGACACTATGACCAAGTACCAGATCATCAAGTCCTCCCGGCTTTACCGGCAGGAGATCGCCATTGCCGCCCTGAATAACCCCACCAGCCGCATCCTTGCGGCCCAGGCGGCGGATGAGCTGCTGAACATTTCCGGTATCACCGCATCCTTCGTGCTGTACCCGGATGGAGATCAGGTGATCATCTCCGCCCGGAGCATCGGCTCTGCCAACGTGCAGATGATTCTGGAACCTCTCGGCGGCGGCGGTAACACCGCTACCGCGGGCGCGCAGGTAAAGAACGCCACCGTTAAAGACACGCTGGACAGACTGGTGGAATCCATCGATCGGTTCTACGAAGAATGAACAGCCGGTTAGATACAAGATACGAAAGATACAAGATACTAGATATCTTTCGACTTCACCTTATCTTGTATCTGGTATCTTATATCTTGTATCTTGTATCTAAAAAATAAGGAGATTTTTATTATGAAGGTTATTTTGTTGCAGGACGTTAAGGGCAAGGGCAAGAAGGGCCAGATGATTGAGGTTTCCGACGGCTACGCCCGGAACTTCATGCTGCCCAAGAAGATGGCCATTGAGGCTACCCCCGACGCCATCAACACCATGCGCATGAACGATAAGGCCACCCAGGAGCGCATCGCCAAGGAAAAGGCGGAAGCTCTGGCCATTTCCAAGCAGCTGCGGGAGCTGACCGTGACGGTGACTGCCAAGGGCGGCGGCAACGGACGGCTGTTCGGTTCCATCACCAATGCGGAGATCGCGGAAGCCCTGGAAAAGAAGACCGGCATCAAGCTGGACAAGCGGAAGATCGTGCTGAATGAAACCATCAAGAACGTGGGTACCTATACCGTGACCTGCAAGCTGGGCTACGAGATCACCGCGCCCTTGACCGTCAAGATCGAGGAAGCCTGATTTCAATCGTTTCCGTAGGGGCGGGTCACTGACCCGCCCGTCTGCGAAGCAGAAGCATCATTGAGGAAAGGAGAAACTGACATGGATGAAGAACTGTTGACCCGTCAGCCGCCCCAGTCTCTGGAAGCGGAGCAGGCGGTACTGGGTTCCATTCTGCTCGACAGCCGCTGTCTTACGGAAGTGGTGGGGCTGGTGAAGCCGGAGGACTTCTACCTCCAGCAGAATCGGGAGATCTATGAGACCATCTACACCATGTTCAACTTCTCCCAGACCATCGACCCGGTGACGGTGCTGGATAAGCTGAAGGAGCTGGGCTATTACCACGACAATTCCCGGGACTACATTCTGCAGCTCATGGAGATCACTCCCACCGCTGCCAATGTTGTACGCTACGCAAATATCGTCCGGGACAAGGCCATGCTGCGCGGGCTGAATCAGGCGGCCACAGACATCCACGAGATGGTGTCCGACGAGGTGGGCACCCCGGCGGAGATGCTGGAATCGGCGGAAAAGAAGATCTACGCCCTGCGAAAGGGCGAGCGGGGGGACAGCCTGGAGCACATCGGCACCACCCTGCACAAGGTCTTTGACCGGTTGACAGAGCTTGCCCAGTCCGATTCCCTGATCCCCGGCCTGAGTACGGGCCTGCGGGACCTGGACACCAAGATCAATGGTCTTAATAAGTCCGACCTTCTTCTGGTGGCTGCCCGTCCTGCCATGGGTAAGTCGGCCTTTGCTCTGAATATCGGGGTGAATGTGGCAAAAAAATACAAAAAAACCGTGGCGATCTTCAACCTGGAAATGTCCCGGGAGCAGCTTGCCATGCGTTTACTCGCCAACGAGAGCTTTGTGGAGCTGCAAAAGCTGGCCACCGGCAAGCTCAGCGAGGAGGAGTGGACCAAGCTGTGCATGGCTTCTGCCGCTCTGAGCCAGACGGACATCCGCATTGACGACAACCCCTCCGTCACCGTAGCGGACATCAGCGCCAAATGCCGCCGTCTGGACAATTTGGGTCTTGTCATCATCGACTATTTGCAGCTGATGCAAGGCTCCGGCTACGGCAAGAACAACGAAAACCGTGTGGTCGTGGTTGGCGAGATATCCCGAAGCCTGAAAATTATGGCGAAGGAGTTGAACGTGCCCGTCATCTGTCTGAGCCAGCTGTCCCGTGCGGTGGAGAGCCGCACCGACAAGCGGCCCATCCTCTCTGACCTCCGGGAATCCGGCGCCATCGAGCAGGACGCGGACTCCGTCATGTTCCTGTACCGGGACGAATATTATCACGAAAATACAGAGGAAAAGGGCGTGGCTGAGTGCATCGTGGCGAAGAACCGTCACGGTGAGACCGGCGCGGTAAAGCTGCAATGGATCGGCCAGTACCAGACCTTTGCGGACCGGGAGTGGAAGCATGCAGAATAAGCTGCTGAGATTTATCCGGGAGCAAGGGCTGATCAAACCGGGAGACCGGGTCATCTGCGCCGTTTCTGGCGGGGCGGATTCCGTGGCAATGCTCTTTGCCCTGTATCTTTTGAAGGATAAAATGAATATTCAATTGGAAGCCGCCCATTTTAACCACCATCTTCGTGGGGAAGAATCCCAGCGGGACGAGGATTTCGTCCGGGAGTTCTGCGTCCGGTATGATATCCCGCTCCATGTGGGCGGGGGACAGGTGCAGACTGGCAAGAAGGGGCTGGAAGCCGCCGCCCGGGACGCGAGATATGAATTTCTTCAATCCCTGGACGGCAAGATCGCCACAGCCCACACTGCCGATGACAACGCCGAGACGGTGCTGCTGCACCTCATTCGGGGCACCGGGCTGAAAGGTTTAGGGGGCATTTCTCCAAAGAGGGGAAACCTCATCCGCCCCATGCTCTGCATCACCCGGCAGGAGGTGGAAGATTTCCTGAACGAATGGAGCCTTCCGCATGTGGAGGATAGCTCCAATGCTTCCGACGCATTTCTTCGCAACCGTATCCGCCATCATGTGATGCCGATTTTGTGGGAGGAAAACCCAAAAATCGGGGAGAATCTGTCAAAAATGGCCCTGCGCCTGCGGGTGGATGAAGAATATTTGTTGCAGCAAAGCACTTTTGAAACCTTGCCGGATGTTTCTGCATTGCGGACACTTCCAAAGCCGATCCGCAGCCGGGTGTTGGAGCGGTTTTTGAAGCAAAACGGCGTTTTGGAACCGGAGGATGCTCATATTTCCCAGGCGGAGGCCTTGGTTTTTTCTGACAATCCGTCCGCAAAGGCAGCATTTCCCGGCGGTGTTACGATTTCCCGCAGCTATGACCGGCTGACAGTCCTTGCGGAGCAGGGAACGTTTGGCGAAATTCCCTTGCCTTGTCCCGGTCAGACGGTGTTTGGCAGCTTCCGTGTGATCTGTGAGCCGGCAAAGGGAATTGAGAATTCGACAGACACCCTTACCGTGCGCCCGATGGGACCGATGCGGCTGCGTTCCCGGCAGACCGGGGACGCCATGCGGCTTCCCGGCGGCAGCAAGAGTCTCAAAAAGCTGTTCATCGACCGAAAGATCCCGGCGTCCCAGCGGGAAGAGATCCCGGTGCTGTGCGATGATATTGGCATTTTAGGTGTTCATTCCATTGGCGTAAATTTGGACCGGGCGGCGGATTCGCTTCCCGCCGTAACGGTTCGTTTTGAAAAAATTCAGGGGGAGAAACAGAATGGATAAGGATATTGAGCAAATTCTTCTGACCGAAGAACAGATCCAGAACCGGATCCGAGAGCTGGGTGAGGTGCTGACCGCCGAATACGCGGACAAAAACCCGGTGATCGTGGGCGTCCTCAAGGGCGTGGTGGTGTTCTACGCCGACATGGTGCGGAGAATCAAGGTGCCCTGCCAGATGGACTTCATGTGGCTGTCCTCCTACTCCGGTGCCAATTCCACCGGTAAGATGCTGGTGCGGCAGGACGTGACCGCGGATATTGCGGGGCGGCATGTGCTGATTTTGGAGGATATTTTCGACACCGGCAACTCTTTGGAATTCACGGTGAACCACTTGAAAGAGAAGAATCCTGCCTCCATCAAGATTTGCACTTTGCTGGATAAGCCCGAGCGCCGCCGCCCCGGTGTCACTTTACAGGCGGACTATGTGGGCTTCACCATCCCCAATGCCTTTGTGGTGGGCTACGGCCTGGACTACAACGAAAAATACCGGAATCTGCCCTATGTGGGCATTTTAAAGCCGGAAGTATATACAAAATAAGGAGAACCCAATTGAAAAATCGTAGAATTATCCCGATGATCGTGTATCTGGTGCTGCTGATCGCGGTGTTTTCCTGGGCCAGCGGCCTGTTCACCCAGAGCCAGGATCAGATACCCTATTCCGAAGTGCTGAAGCTGTTCCGCAGTCAGCAGGTCAAGTCCTTCGAGGTTGACGGCAATGTCATTAGTATGAACCTGTACGAGCCATACGCCGGGCAGACCACGTTGACGGCGACGCTGGCGGATACCGACCGGTTCCGCTCTGAAATGGAAGAAACCCTGGAGGCCCAGTCGGAGGAAGGCATTCTGGAATATTACCACTTCCGCCCGGAAAAGGAAATGTCCGCCTATGACCTGATCCTGCCCCTGCTGATCGTGGGGCTGGTGTTGCTGTTTGTCTGGGGCTTCATGGCGGGCCGGGCCAACAACTCTAACCCCCTGAACAATTTCGGTAAAGCCCGCACCGTTCTGGGCGTGCCCGATGGGAAGAAGGTTACCTTTGTCGACGTGGCAGGTGCCGACGAGGAGAAGGAAGAATTGCAGGAGGTGGTGGACTTCCTGAGAAATCCCGAGAAGTTCACCGAGATCGGCGCCCGGATCCCCCACGGCCTGCTGCTGGTGGGCCCTCCCGGCACGGGCAAGACCCTGCTTGCCCGAGCGGTGGCCGGCGAGGCCGGGGTACAGTTTCTGTCCATTTCCGGATCTGACTTTGTGGAAATGTACGTGGGTGTCGGCGCTAGCCGTGTCCGGGACCTGTTCGAGCAGGCGAAGAAGATCGCCCCCGCCATCGTGTTCATCGACGAGATCGACGCGGTGGGCCGCAAGCGCGGTTCCGGCCTGGGCGGCGGACACGACGAAAAGGAGCAGACCCTGAACCAGCTGCTGGTGGAAATGGACGGCTTCTCCCGCACGGAGGGCGTCATCGTGCTGGCAGCTACCAACCGCCCGGACATCCTTGACCCGGCGCTGCTGCGGCCCGGCCGGTTTGGCCGGCAGATCCAGGTGGGCCGCCCGGATGTAAAGGGCCGGGAGGACATCCTGAAGGTTCACGCCCGGGACAAAAAGCTGGATGCTTCCGTAAACCTCAAGACCGTGGCCCGCTCCACCGCCGGCTTTACCGGCGCTGACTTGAGTAACCTTTTGAATGAAGCTGCCATTCTTGCCGCCCGCGAGAACCGTCCGGCGCTGAACATGGAAGATCTGAACGAGGCACTGATGAAGATCACCGCCGGTCCCGCGAAAAAGAGCCGTGTCCAGACCCGGAAGGATCTGAAGGAGACGGCCATCCACGAGGCGGGCCATGCCGTGGCCATGTACCACCTGCCTACCCATGACCCGGTGCGGCATATCACCATCGTCCCCCGGGGTCAGTCCCTTGGCTCCACCTGGTCCCTTCCCAAGGATGATTCCTCCAACCTGACCCGGAACGAAATGTACGAGCAGATCATCTCTCTGCTGGGCGGACGGGTGGCGGAGGCTCTGTTCATCGGCGACATTTCCGTGGGCGCGTCCAACGACATTGACCGTGCCACCAAGCTGGCCCGTGACATGGTGGCCCGCTACGGTATGTGCGAGAAGCTGGGCACCGTTTCCTACCTGGATGGCGGCGAGGTGTTCATCGGCCGGGACTACCAGACCACCAAGAGCTACTCCGAGAAGGTGGCGGGCACCATCGACGACGAGGTCAAGGCCCTGATCGACCGGGCCTATGCCCACTGCAAGAACATCCTGACGGAAAACGCCGACAAGCTGAATGCCGTGGTGGATTTCCTGATGGAGCACGAATCCATGACCGGCGAGCAGTTTGAAGCCATCATGGAAGGCAGAGCTGTGGGAGACGCTTCCACCACAGCCATGTTCGACGGCTTTGAGGAGCCGGAGAAGACGGAAGAAGCAGAATAAGGATATGCCCCTGCCAGATTCGGCAGGGGCGTTCGTTCATTAAGCGGTTTGATAGAAGTCTCGAAGTAGTTCGGACAGCTTTTCCGGGGCGTCCAGGTTGATTTCGTGCCCGGAACCGGGGATGATTTCCAGCCGGGCAGAAGGAATGAGCGCAGCCAGTTCTTTGGAGGCTCGTAAGTTGGCGGCATCCTTTTCCCCGCAGACCACCAGCACTGGGCA
Organism: Eubacteriales bacterium; assembly: GCA_030539285.1. Lineage (GTDB taxonomy): Bacteria > Bacillota > Clostridia > Oscillospirales > Oscillospiraceae > Faecousia. Next base: position 40,069 of record JAUNSH010000009.1, on the reverse strand, counting down.
GCGGATTTTGGAAAGAGAGCCGCTGAAATCCAGATCTGTCATGCTGGCGCACAGGGAGATCATGTCCTCCTTGGAAAATCCGGTCTGGGAAAACATTCCTTTCGGCATCAGGCGGAACAGAATGTTTTGCAGACGCAGGGTGCGCTTTGGCATACGGTACTGGGCGGCAATCAGGACGAGAGACTGAACGCTTTCTGGGTGTTCCATCGCGTAATTCAGCGCCAGCACACCGCCGAGAGACAGCCCGCACAGATGGATTTTCTCCTTTGCGGCATCACATTCTCCGCAAAAGCCCGGTACAGCCCGGCGTAGGTCAGGGGCTTCTCAGAGGGCAACGCGGAAAGGTCTGGACAATTGGCTTTGTTGCCCAGCTTTTTTGTGACGGCCTCCCAGCTTTTGGGAGTCTGCCCAAGACCATGCAGGAAGATGTGTTCCATGGGGCGTTCCTCAAAACCTCAGATCGCGTACAGCAGTACTGCGAAGTATTGCAGGACCGCGCCCAGAACCACGAAGATGTGGAATACCGAGTGCATCCACTTTTTGGTCTTGCCCAGCCCATAGAGGACGGAGCCGACGGTGTAGGCAATGCCACCCAGGAGCAGCAGCAGAAATCCGCCAAGGCCCATGGCCTCCAGCGTCTGCTTTGCAAAGGGGATCACGGCCCAGCCCATGCCGATGTAGCAGATCATGGAAAAGACATTGTATTTTTTAAGGTCAATGGCGGTCAGGGTGCAGGCGATAATAGCCAGCATCCATTCAAAGATCAGCAGTCCCCAGCCCAGCGCAGGATGCAGAGGCCGGATGGCGGCCAGCACCACAGGGGTGTAGGTGCCGCAGATCAGGAAATAGATGGTACAGTGGTCGATGACCTGCATCACCTTTTTGCTCATGCTGGGCTTCAGGCCGTGGTAGACGCTGGAAATGGTGAACATGGTAATAAAGGTGGTGCCATAGATGGTGCAGCTGACAATACCGTAATAGTTCTGGTTGAGGGCGGAGCGCACCACGCATGTCAGCAGCACGATGACGCCCAGAGCGCCGCCGACAATGTGGGTGATCATGTTCATCAGTTCCTCGCCCCGGGAGTAGTCCGGCAGCTGACGGTCAGACAGTTTCGTTCGTTTCATTGCAATTCCTCACTTTCAAGTGCTGTTACCATACCACATACAGTGAAAAATGCTACCTACCGATGCAATTCTACCCTCTATCCCCGGGAGAGACGGCAATTCTACCGCTGGTAGAGTCGGATTTGGGGTTGACAAATGTTTGCGCATAGCGTACAATGAGCCTGTTACGGCTGAGGTTGCGGAAGCCATCAGTACCGGTTCGGTTTGGCAATTGCCGAATCAGGGAAAGGGACTTTCGCCGAAGGATGTGCCTTCCGCCAAGCGGGCGCTTCCTGGGGCCGCGCAGAATATGCGCGGAACTGTCATCCACTGGATGTTGCGCTGCCGGGATAAACACATGTGTTTTCCCTGTGCCCGGCGCACAGGGTTTTTAATTGTTTGGAAAGAGGTAGAACCATGAAAAAGACACCGTTTCTGACACTGGACAAGGCGAAGGAGATCATTGCGGAGATCCCCACACCCTTCCATATTTACGACGAGGCCGGTATCCGGGCCAACGCCCGGGCACTGAAAAAGGCCTTTTCCTGGAACAAGGGCTACCGGGAGTATTTTGCCGTGAAGGCCACCCCCAATCCTTACATCATTCAGATCCTCAAGGAGGAGGGCTGCGGCTGTGACTGTGCCTCCTACGCAGAGCTTCTGCTGGCCCAGGCTGTGGGCTGCACGGGCCACGACGTGATGTTCTCCTCCAATGTGACCCCGGAAAAGGATATGCGCAAGGCATACGAGATGGGGGCCTATATCAATTTGGATGACGCTACCCATGTGGAGTTCCTGGCGAAGATCGCGGACGGAAAGGCGCCGGAGACGGTGTGCCTGCGGTATAACCCCGGCGGCTCCTTCTCCCTGGGCAACACTATCATGGATATGCCCCGGGATGCCAAGTACGGTATGACGGAAGACCAGATGGCGGGAGCCATTCAGCGGCTGATGAAGCTGGGCACCAAGCATTTCGGCATCCATGCTTTCCTGGCCTCCAACACCACCCAGAATGGCTACTATCCCGAGCTTGCCAGCCAGCTGTTCCGTCTGGCGGTGCGGCTGCGCAACGCCACGGGCTGCCACTTCTCCTTTATCAACCTCTCCGGCGGCGTGGGCGTGGACTACCGTCCCGAGCAGCCCGCCAGCGACATCACCTTTATCGGCGAGGGTGTCCGGCAGCAGTACGAGGAGATCCTGACTCCCCAGGGCATGGACGACATCGCCATCTTTACCGAGCTGGGGCGGTTCATGCTGGCGCCCTACGGGCATCTGATCTCCACGGTCCTCCACCAGAAGCACATCTACCGGGAGTACATCGGTCTGGATGCCTGCGCTGCCAACCTGATGCGCCCTGCCATGTACGGCGCTTACCACCACATCACCGTGCTGGGCAAGGAGGACGCAATTCTGGATCATGTGTATGATGTGACCGGCGGCCTGTGCGAGAACAACGACAAGTTCGCCATTGAGCGCAGCCTGCCAGAAATTGAAGTCGGGGATATTCTGTGTATTCATGACACCGGCGCTCACGGCTTCTCCATGGGCTACAACTATAACGGCAAGCTTCGTTCCGCCGAGGTGCTCCTAAAATCCGACGGAAGCTTTCAGCTGATCCGCCGTGCGGAGACGGTTCAGGATTATTTTGCTACTTTTGACTGTACAGAGTTCACTTTCACAGAATGATTATGCAAATTGCACAATGATGCCATAAAATATTTGACGTTCGGCAGACAAAATAACGATAAAAATTCATGCTTTTCCCTGCGGTATGTGCTATAATATTCATAACGGGAGAGGCACGAAGGCCCCTCCACTGGGACCGTAAAGGAGTAAGCGATGAACAGTATCTTATTTTTTCTGACACCGAAAGCGATGTGCGCTTACCTGCACGACGATTTTACCATTCGACAGGCACTGGAAAAAATGGAGGCCTCCGGCTACGCGGCGCTTCCTATCCTGAACCGCCGGGGCGAATACCGGGGGACCCTGACTGAGGGCGATCTGCTGTGGGCGCTGAAGAATATGTGCTATATGGACATGCGGCAGGCAGAGGCCCGGCGGATCATGGAGATCTCCCGCCGGAAGGACAATGTTCCCGTCCGCATCACCGCATCCATGCACGACCTGATCGACCGGGCGTCCAACCAGAATTTTGTCCCCGTGGTGGATGACTACGGCGCGTTCATCGGTCTGATCACCCGCAAGGCCATTATCCAGTATTGCCGGGACCAGCTGTTTACCGAAGACTAAACTACATAGAAAACTCCCGCTTTCCGTATCAGGAAGGCGGGAGATTTTTAGCCTTCCCCTGTGGGGAAGGTGGCCGAGCATAAGCGAGGCCGGAAGAGGTTTACTTCAAATACTGTTCCCAGCGGAAGTTCTCCGTGGACTTTTTCAGCCCGTAGGCTTCCCGGATGGCAGTGGCGAGACACCCCAGCTTTGCCTGCATCACGGGGGAACGGAACAGAGCCTCGTTGCCGGCGCTCATGGCGCATTCCATGATCCGTGCCCGGTCCTCCTTGGGAAAGCTCATGGAATAGGTGTCGATAAAGGAGCGGGTGTCCGGCTGAAGGTATTCATCCGCCTTGCGGCTTTGGTTGGCGGCGTAATCCAGATCGTAAGCAAAGCCGGCAGGGTTCATGGCGTCCCATCGGTCGAGAGCAGTGCTGTCGGTGAGCAGCCGGGTCTCCATTACGTGGTACAGCTCATGGTACAGCGCCCGTTCGGCATATTGCCCCACGGCGATGGCTATGTAGGCATGGCTTCCCTGATAGAACTGGATACCTGTGGCTTTTGCCAGACTGCCGGATTCGGGGGAGCCTTGGATATCGCGCACCAGACAGATGGTCAAATCGGAAAAATGCTCTTTGATGCCCGCCAGTATTTCCGGTGGGTAGTAGGAGAGCCGCTGATCCAGTTCAGAAAGCTCCCTGCTCAGCACCGGGGCCAGATATTCCGGTTCAAACTCATAGTCCCAAGGCATGACGGTCAGCGGATCCTGCCAGACCAGCACCTGGATCCCGTATTTTTCGCCCAGCTGGGCAGCATCTTCCTGGCACTGGGCCAGTGCGGCGGAATCCGGGGCACCTTCCGTGTACCGCGGACCCGCATAGCTGCGGGTGTCAGCGGTGCGGCTGGCCTCGGCGTACAGGTCCCACCGGCAGATCAGACCGTCGCCATCCCGGTCCTTCAGCAGCAGGTACACGGCATCGGCTTCACAGGCGGTGATGGACACAAATTCATAATTGCCGTCCAGTGTCAGACTGGCGCACCGCAGTCCCGTGTCCAGCTCGTAGCAGTTCAGTACGGGTATTTCCTGCCCGGACACAGCGACAACACGTCGTTGGTTTTCCAAATAATAGCAGTCTGCGTAAATATCGCCGGGGGTCAGAAGCTGGGCATCCCCGGACTGGCCGAAGAGTTGGAGCCGGACGGGGCCTTCGGGTACGGAAGCGTAATAGCCGCTGCCTTGGGTCTTCAATGTCACGTCGCCTGGAACCTCCCAAAGCAGCCGCCCGGTGTCCGCTGCTAGAAAGAGGGTCCGCTCCTCACCGTCCTGGGTGATAAGGCACTGCAGAATGGTGTCTTCCTGATGCAGCCCCGTCAACTCCTGACTTTCGTAGGACAGTTCCTTGACGCACCGCCGGATGCCGGTTTCCAGATCCCAGGCCCGGATGGCGGTAGGGGTGCAGTAGTACAGGGTGGAACGGTCGGCAGAGAGGATAGGGGAGCCGACCATCCCCTCCGGGGCGGCGATGCGGCTCACATCTTTAAGCGTATCGCTGAGAATGACGGTTTCCCGACGCACCGGGTCAAAGTAGGACAGGGCATCCCTCCCCACCCGCAGGGAGGGGTCATTTTCGTCCAGTCGGAAGGAAAGCTCTGCCGTGGCGCCGACCACCAGGTCTTCGCCGGTCAACAGCGTCAGCACCGTGGTGTCGCTGCCGCATAAGACGATCAGGTCGCTGCCCATTGCCAGGATCCCCCCGGCCTGCTGGCGCAGGGGGTAGACCCGCAGAGCGCCGGGAGCGGATTGCTCCAACGGATGTTCCGGCACGTACAACCGCATAGGTTCTGTTTCGGAGGGAACCGTCTGCACAGCAGTGGGGGCGGTCACATCCACATCGGGCTGGGCGGCGCAGCCAACCAGCAACAGGCAGGTCAGGATCAGGCAGAGGGCTTTTTTCATGGTTATTGTCTCCTTGCGAGGGTGTAGTCGTCGCCCTGCCGGTAGTAGGGGCAGTGCCGGTTTCGGGAGGTCATAATGCGGTAGACCTCGTCCTCGTCCAGGTCCATCATGCAGTAATACTCCTCGTATTCCTCATCATAATCATAATACCAGCAGCTGTCGCATTCCGTCGAATCCATGTCAGTCCTCCAAAATTTTTACGGAAAATTCGCCGTTTTCGTAAATCAGGCAGCTATGGCTGCCGTCCTTGGGGATGGACACGCTGCCGGGATTCAGGCAGCGGATGCCGCCCCGGATCTCGTCCGTTTTCACATGGGTGTGACCGGACAGAAAAACAGAACCTTCCGGCAGGGGCGGCAGGTTGTCGGGGCTCGCGTGATGTCCATGGGTCAGGTAGAAGGTTCTGCCGTCCAGCAGCAGTTCGGAAAATTCCGCCATGCAGGGGAAGGGGAGTACCATCTGATCGACTTCTGCTTCGCAGTTGCCCCGGACGGCGATGATCATGTCCTTGAGATCGGACAGCATGGGGATGACCTGCTTGGGGGCGTAGTCCCAGGGCAGATCGTTCCGGGGGCCGTGGTACAGCAGGTCGCCCAGCAGGATCACCTTATCCGGCTGCTCCCGGTCTACAAGCTCCATCAGCTTTCCGCACCAGAATGCGGAGCCGTGAATATCGGATGCGATAATGAGTTTCATGGTAATACCTCCAAAAACAGCGGGGCAGTGCCCCGCTTGTGTATCAAAAATTGTGTTTTCCAGCCGTAGGGGCCGATGCCTACATCGGCCCGCAGTAAAGATGAGCGATCATAGATCGCTTACGGCGAATTCGGAAGATCTGAGAAGGGGCGATGTGGGCATCGCCCCCTACGAAACAAATTTTGGGAAAGTTACAGCTGTTCTAAATAGGTTTTGACGTCAAAGGGTTTCAGCTTTTCGTCCTTGCGCAGGTACAGCGGATGATGGGGGTGCCCCTTTTTGGTGATGGCCCCGGCGCAGTACCAGCTGGCGCCAAATTCCTCGCCGGCGGAAACCAGATCCCGAACGCATTCGGGTAAGTAAGGCCGCTTTTCGATGATAGCTCCCCAGGCCGCCCAGACCGCGGGATGCCCAGAAATGGAGAGAATATAGCGGAAAGCTTCCAGGTTCTCCCGGTGCAGGGCTGGGTTGTATACCTTCTCCATATCGTCCGGGGAGGTGGCCCGCTGGGCGTAGACGTTGAACATGAGAAAGCTGTCGTAGCCGTTGCCCAAGGCAATGCGCTCCACGGATTTCAGCGTGTTGTCCAGCGCATCGGGCTTTGCGGTAGAGGGGTTGATGCCGATGCAGATCAGAGGATCATTTCCTCTGGTACCCAGCAGATACCGGTATTCCGAGTAAAAATTGGGAGCATAGAGCCATTTCTGGATGTCATAGTCCGGCGAAGGGGTGTTGGCGGCCTCCAAAGCATCCTGGAAGGTCAGTAGCTCCAGTTCTGTGGTGGCAACAGTGGGGACGTGGGCCATTTACACATCCTCCACCGTGGGGAACCACAGGCTCTGGCTGGGGTCGTGGAAGTCACAGCTCTGGGGGTCCCGGCCGGTTTGCAGGCACCAGGCCGCGAAGGCGGTGTCCAGGAAGGGATAGACCCCGTCCATGGTGGATTGCAGACTGACGGTGCCGCCGTCTGCCATGTGCAGCTCGATGATGATGTTGCCGCCCTGCACCAAATAGAGCTTCTGGCCCTTGATCTGGTCAAACCGGTATGTAACCTCCTTCTTCCCGAACCGGGACAGCAGGAAGGTCTCACCGTCGTAGAACACACCGAAGCTCAGGTAGTACACCGCGAGACATACGCCCATGAGCAGCACGATGACACCGCCCCACAGCAGTACAGAACCGTCGGAAATGCCCACGCAAATTGCCATAATGCCCAATACGGACAGAATGACACCGAACATGCCGTAGCGCTTATTGGCCCGGACGGCCTTGCCGCTGCGGTGCTGGGCCTTGCTGCGGAACAGCTTGGCGAAAGCCTTGTCCACCGCGAAGCACAGGCCGAAGACTGCGGCGGCAATCAATATAACCAGGATAAAAGTCATAGTCGCTCCTTTTATGCCCACAGCACTGTATCCACGGGGATGTCGTGTTCCTCCGTTTCCAGTTTGGGCAGCATCTGAAATTCATAACACAGGGCTAATGTAGGGTGGTTCGGCTCTGCGGCGAGAAATTTGTCGTAAAAGCCGCCGCCGTAGCCGATGCGGTGTCCCGCCGGGTCAAAGGCCAGGCCGGGCATCAGCACCAGCGCGGTGGTATCGTTTGCAACAGGCCCGTCGGCAATTGGCTCGGGGATCCCGGCGTAGCCCTTGGAAACCTTACTCAGGTCATCCAGATAGAGAAATTTCATCTCGTCCCCGTAGACCTTGGGCACAGCCACCCGCTTGGCGTCCCGCAAAGCCTGTTCCAGCATGGGCACCGTGCGGACCTCCTGATTGTAGGGCAGATACCCATAAATGGTCCTGGCGTTTTTGTAGGCCTCACTCTGGGCGAACAGCACCCCCAGCTTCTCGCTGCGGCTGACGATCTCCTCCTCGGTCATGGCCCGCTTGCGTTCCCGGATGGTACGCCGCAATTCTTTCTTATCCATTGGTATTCTCCTTTTTTGTGTCGCTGGCCCGGAACATCCGGAACCATAGGAAAATGGCGATCTGTCCCGGGATGCCCAGCAGGAAGATCTTCCAGAAATGGACCTCCATGACGACCCGGAGGGTCACATAGATGCTCAGAAGGCTTCCCCAGACGATGGTGCTGATCAGAACCTTGTTCCAGCGGAAGTCGTGCCAGGCTGAGCGCAGGCTCAGCAGAACGATGGCGTTGGCGGGGATGGCGTAGAAGAACAGCAGGCAGCTGTACCGTTCCAGAAAGTCAAAGGAGGACAGCACCACAAAGGCAAACAGCGCCACGAACCACACCAGGGTGGAGGACAGGGCGAGGATCACATTTTTGTTGGCCTTGCGCTTGAGGGCCTTCTCAGACACCTGGGTCATGGCCTTTTCCAGGGTGCCCGGGTTGCCGGGCAGGGCCTCCGGGTCTACCAAAAGGTCATTCACGGTGATCTCAAACTGGGCAGCCAGTTGCATGAGCGTCAGCACGTCGGGCACGGACTCGCCCCGTTCCCACTTGGAAACAGCCTTGTCGGAATAATTCAGTTTTTCCGCCAGACCGGCCTGGGTCAGGCCCGCCTGCTTGCGATAGGCGGCGATATTCGCGCCGATCTGGTATTTCAGCTTCTCGTCGTCCATGGTGTCCCTCCAAGTCATAATTACATATAGTTTACCACAAATCGGAGGGCATTGCAACTTAAAAAAGCGCTGTGCCGGGTGGCACAGCGCTTTCGAGATTTTTACACGGTATGTCCCTTGCGGCGGATGACATCGACAACGGAATCCACGTACTGTTCGCAGATATCCTTACTCTCGGCCTCCACCATGACCCGGATCACCGGCTCGGTGCCGGATTCTCGGACCAGAATGCGGCCGGTGTCGCCCAGCTTGGCGGCGACCTCGGATACGGCGGCCTGCACGTCGGGGTCGGCCTGGGCCGCGGCCTTGTCGGCGACCCGGACGTTTTTCAGCACCTGGGGGTAGAAGGTAAAGCCCTCGCACAGCTGGCTCAGGGACTTCTTCTTGGCCAGCATGACCTCCATGATCTTGAGGCTTGTGAGGATGCCGTCACCGGTGGAGGCATATTTGGAGAAGATGATGTGGCCGCTCTGCTCACCGCCGATGCGGCAGCCGTTGGCCATCATGTACTCATAGACATACTTGTCGCCCACCTTGGTTTTGGCGTAGTCGATGCCCAGTTCGTCGAAGGCCTTGTACAGGCCGAAGTTACTCATGACCGTGGTGACCACGGTGTTCATGAGAAGCTTGCCCCGCTCCTTCAGATACTTGCCGTAGATGTACAGAATGTGATCGCCGGTGACCACATTGCCCTTTTCGTCCACGCACAGGCAGCGGTCGGCGTCTCCGTCGTAGGCAAAGCCCACATCCAAACCGTTATCCACCACAAACTTTTGCAGACCCTCGATGTGAGTGGAACCGGCGTTCATGTTGATGTTGTAGCCGTCAGGCTCCGCGTTGATGACGTAGGTCTTGGCGCCCAGGGCGTCAAAGACGGACTTGGCGATGTTCCAGGAGGAGCCGTTGGCGCAGTCAAGACCCACCTTCATTCCCTTGAAGGAATAGATGCCTAAGGAAATCAGGTAGCCGATGTAGCGGTTACGGCCTGCCACGTGGTCCACGGTGCGGCCGATCTGGTCCCGCTTGGCAAGGGGCAGTTCGTCCCATTTTTTTCCGAAGGCTTCCAGATGGCCGTCGAGATAGCTTTCCACCAACTCAATGACGCTCTCGTCCATCTTCTCGCCGAAGCTGTTGATGAGCTTGATGCCGTTGTCGTAGTAGGGGTTATGGCTGGCGGAGATCATGATGCCGCAGTCAAAGCTCTCCGTCCGGGCCACGTAGGCGACAGAGGGGGTGGTAGTGACGTGAAGCAGGTAAGCGTCGGCGCCGGAGGCCACCAGACCGCCTACCAGAGAGTATTCGAACATATAGCTGGAACGGCGGGTATCCTTGCCGATGACGATGCGGGCAGGGCCGTCGCTGCCGCTGCGGCGTTTCAGCTGGGTGTAGTACCAGCCCAGAAAGCGGCCTACCTTGTAGGCGTGGTCAGCGGTCAGATTGCAGTTGGCTTCCCCACGGAAGCCGTCAGTTCCAAAGTATTTGCCCAAAATAAAGACTCCTTTCTGTAGAGATACAAGATACGCGATACAAGATACAAGATAAAACAGGACGCAGCAGGTTCGGAATAAAAATATCTTGTATCTGGTATCTTATATCTTGTATCTTAAGCCAGTATGGCGGTTTTCAGACCTTCTGCACGACGATGCCGCCGGTCTTCCAGATGCTGTTCTCCGGCACCATGCCCCGGACACAGGAGGTGGGGTAGATGTTGGTGTGGCGGCCAATGACGGTGCCGGGGTTCAGGACGCTGTTGCAGCCCACTTCCACGTAGTCGCCCAGCATAGCGCCGAATTTTTTCAGTCCCGTTTCGATTGTTTCATCGCCGTTTTTCACCACTACCAGCGTCTTGTCGGACTTGACGTTGGAGGTCAGGGAACCTGCGCCCATGTGGGACTTATAGCCTAAGATACTGTCGCCTACGTAATTATAGTGGGGCACCTGCACATTGTCGAAGAGAATGACATTTTTTAATTCCACGGAGTTACCCACCACGCAGTTCGCGCCCACCAGCGCGCTGCCGCGGATAAAGGCACAGTGGCGAACCTCGGTACCGGGGCCGATGATGCAGGGCGCGCCCAGAAATGCCGTGGGCGCTACCGTGGCGGTCTCGTGGACCCAGACGGTGGGGGATACTTCCTTGTAGCCCTCGCCCAGCTGTGGGCCAAGGGAGAGGATCAGAGCCTTGATGCCGCCCAGCGCCTGCCATGGATATTCAAATCCGGACAGATATTCCCCGGCAAGGGAGTGGGTCAGATCGTACAGCTGGTTTACTTTTAACATAAAGAATACCTCCTTCGGCATGATGCCGACGGCAGAATGAACGGAATTACTATACACCGCATGAGGGCGTTTGTCAACGGTTATGGCAAAAAATGTATACAATCCGACTGAAAGTTTTGCATTTTTGATTCATAAGAGAATGAAAAAGGAGCCGCAGGGCGGCTCCAATGGCGTTACACAGTTCGTTGGCTGACAAGACCGGCAATTTTCTGAAGGTCTTCCTGAGAGATATCCTCCCGGCGAAGCAGCGCGTCAAACAGGCCTACGATCTCCGGTTTGTGGCGGTGGCTGAAGATGGTGGTGGCGAAATATTCCTCCCGGCTCATGGTGGGGGAGAAGACTCTGCCATAGGTTTTGCTGCGCTTGACAAGACCGGCTTCCCGGATCGCGCCCTTCTGAAGCAGACCGTTCAGCAGAATGTGCACGGAGCTGTCCTTCCAGGTCTTTTCCTCGGAGCGCTCCAGCAGATCAGAGCGGGACAGGGGCTGGCCGCTTTCCCAAAGAACATCCATAATTTCCATTTCACTTTTTGTGAGTTCCATCCACACACCTCCTCGCCTGAACTCCATACCATTATAGACACACAACAATATTTTGTCAATGCAATTAGTGTGAAAAATGGAATTTTTTATCACCTATTTTGCTATAAAATAGAAGCTCGTAGGGATAGAATTCGTATTTTTGCGCAAAATATGGGACCGCGTTTTTATGGATGCGGCACAAAAGCTTCCAAAGTGTGCCGACTGCTATTTTGGGGAATTCCACAGGCCGGCGGTCGGAAACAGCAACAGAATGTACGCAGCATACAGTACACGGCGAAAACGAAAACGTTTTCGCCGTGTACATCTTATCCATTCAGCAGCGTATCCCGCAGCAGCTGCCGGTTGGCTTCCAAATCGGCGGACAGCACCGCCATGCCATCGATCTTCTCGTCGGTAAAGGTCCCGTCTGCCGGGATCCGATGGTTGGTGATCTGGGCATCGGAAAGCTTCGGCAGGATCTCCATTGCCAGCAGCACCAGCTTGCCGTAATTCATGTCCGTGCTGATCAGCGGCAGCAGCTGATCCATCAGCGGCAGAAGATCCGTCCATTTGATGTTCCGATAGCTGCTCAGCAGGGCGCTCATGACCTTGCGCTGCCGGTCGGTGCGGCTGAAATCGCCGTCGGCATCCAGCTTTCGGATGCGGGAGTAGGTGAGGGCCTGCTCGCCGTTCAGCGTCTGGGTGCCGGCGGTGAGACTGCTGCCGGTTTCCTTGTTGATCTCGGCGGCCTCATCCTCCCGCAGCTCCAGCTCCACACCGCCAAGCAGGTCGATGATCTGGGCGAACTGGGAAAAGTCCACCTCGATGTTGCCGTCAATGTGCAGGTCAAAATTTTCCCGCAGGGTGTCGTCCAGCAGCTCGACGCCCCCTTCGGAATAGGCGGCGTTGATGCGGTTGCTGTGATGCCCGGGGATGGGCACATACAGGTCCCGGAGGAAGGAGGTCATGGTCACGTTTCCGGTCTTTCTGTGATAGGTGCACAGGATCATGGAATCCGAGCGGGCGGTCTGCTCACCCTCCCGGCGGTCCTGTCCGACCAGCAGGATGTTGACGATGCCGCTGCCGGTGCCGCCAATGAGGCCGGACTGCCCTTCCGAGACGGCATCTGATATAAAAGCGCTGAGCCGGGTGCCAAAATCGGCAGCCGGCTGGGTATAGTGGATCTTTCCCAGCACCTGCTGGAACAGGGCGGTAGCGCCCAGAAGAAGAGTAAGGATCAGCGCAAGCAGGAAGCACACAAGCTTCATGACAGAGCGCGCAAAGGTATCGTGCTGTTTTCGCTTCATATGGGTTCCTCCTGATGGGGAAGATGGATGAAACAGAATATGCACGCTGTCTTTTGGTTATTCCCAGTGTCCGCTGCGAAGGGTCTCCAGCACCCGGCTGAAAAACAGGCTGTTGGAGGGGCGCTCTTCCAGTTCCGGGAAGAGCAGCGCCCAGCGCTCTGCGTTCCTGATTTTCCAGGCCTGCTCGATGATGCTGCGGATATTGCGCTCCACGGCCTTGGGCCCGCTGCCGATCCGCTTGGCGACCTCGGGATACAGCACCTTGGTGATGGATTGGGAAGGGTCCTCCGCCAGCAGCGTCAGCGCCTCAACCAGGGAGGAATACCCATTGTAGCCAGAAGGCACGCCCAACCAGAACAGGAACCGGCCCAGCTGCTCCCGGGAGGCCCAGATGGGATTGACCCGCTGCTTCAGGTCCAGCATCCGGGCGACGATGGTCTGCACAGGGCAGGGTCTTCGGATCATATAGCCGATGCCAAGCGCCTCCGCGACGTCAAAGGTGTACTGGGTAAACAGGGGACTGATGGCGATGACAATGGGCCGGGCATCCCGGGCCACAGCCATCTCCAGCATGGAGATACCGTCCAGCTCCGGCAGCATCAGATCCAGTACCAGGCAGTCGCAATGCTCCTGACACAGGATCTCCAGTGCCTCCTGCCCATTGCCGCAGGTCAAGGTGCGGTAATAGGGCTGGAACGCCTCCGCCAGCTGCTGCCGGAAGGCATCGTTACTGTCCGCGATCAGCAGTGTCTGCATATTCTGCCCCCCGTCCCTACGAATTCAGGATATACAATACCATAATTTCGGCCTTTTTTCAATAAAAACGGAGGGGATGGTTTTCGACAATTATCGACAAATGGGCGCACCGCGTAACGCGGCACGCCCAAAGCGGTTCGCTGTGAGGCTCAGCCGCCGAAATAACGGCGGAAATAATCGTACCACTCGTCAAAGCTTCCGCTGTCAGGCATATTCTTCGCGGCATCCTGCTGGGCCTGGTCTTCCGTGTCCTGAGGACGCTCATCCAGTGTGATCTGCAATGTGACCTGCTTGCCGCTGCGGGTGACGGTGACAGTTGTGGTGTCGCCGGCCTTGAAGTTCCGCATGGCGCGGGTCAGGTCAGTGATGTTGCTGACGCTGTAGCCGCCCACGTCGGTGATGATGTCCTTGACCTCAATGCCGGCCTTTTCGGCGGCGCTGTCCGGTTCCACACTGACAACGTAGGCGCCGGTGGGCAGGCCGTACCGGGAAGCGGATTCCTCGTCCACGTTCTCCACGCTGACGCCCATATACGCGCCGGTGACATAGCCGTAGTCAATGAGATCATCAAACATGGCGGATACATCGTCGATGGGAATGGCAAAGCCGATGCCCTCGATGGATGCGCCGGAACCCGTGGTGCCGGAATACTTGGCGGTGGTGATGCCGATGACCTGGCCGTACATATTGAAGAGGGGACCGCCGGAGTTGCCGGGGTTGATGGCGGCGTCGGTCTGGATCATGCTGATGGTGGTGACGCCGCCGGTGGCGACCTCACGGTTGATGCCGCTGACATAGCCGATGGTCTGGGTGGCTGCCAGCTTGCCAAGGGGATTGCCGATGGCGGCGACCATATCGCCGATGGCCAGATCATGGCTGTTGCCCAGAGTTACGGCGGGCATATTTTCACCTTCGACCTTCAGAACAGCAACATCGTTGGTGGAGTCCTTGCCCACCAGCGTGGCCTCATACTCCGTGCCGTCGTAGGTGGTGACGGTCATAGCGGTGGAGCCTTCCACCACGTGGTAATTGGTGACAATGTAGCCGTCATCGGTCAGGATAAAGCCGGAGCCGGAGGACGTGCCGGTGGAGGTGTTTCCGTAAATACCGGTGGAGGTCACCGTGGAGGTAATGGCCACCACGCTGTCTACGCAGGAGGCGTAGAGCTGGCTGGGGGTCATGGCGCTGCCGTCGGTGGGCACCAGGGTGGCCTTGCCGGAGGAGGAAGCGGCGGTGATCTGCTTTTGCAGGACGTCGATCTTTTCTGTCAGGGCCTGCTCCCGGGTCTCCCAGCGTTTGTTCACCAAAGCGGCGGTGATGCCGCAGCCGCCGGCGACCAGCGCCACCGCCAGCACAACAGCGAGGACGCCTTTCCAGACGGGCTTGTGGGATTTCTTCTGCTTGTGGGGCTTGTGGGTGAGCGGGGTCTGCGCCGAATAATTGCTCCGGGCCTGATGGTTCATTTCGTAGGGGGAGTCGGCGTAGGGGGATTCCCGGCGGCCGGTACCTGCGGCATGATACGCACCGTCATCGGTGGTATCCCGCACAGGCTCGGCGGGGACTTCCGGAGAGACCTCCGGCTCGTTTTCAAATTCGTTGTTTTCAAAGGATTCCATAATGGCTGCCTCCTTATCTGTTTTCCTTGCATAGAGAATACTGCCCACTTATGAAGAATTTGTGTATTCGCAAGGAAAAATATATAAACTTCCAGACTCATCATATCGGCTTTTCCGCCTGATGTCAAGGAGCGCCACAGAAAAGGAGGCTCCCGCCGTTCCGGGAGCCTCGTGAAGGGTGATCAGCGCTTGCGGAAGGACTTGCAGTCTGTGCACTGGTCTACGGTGGGGTTTACTTCATGGGTGCCCACCAGAATCCGGTCCAGAGAGCAGTAGTTCTCGTTTTCACAGTGGTGCGCGCACTGGTGCACGGTGCACTCGATGCACTTGTTGGCATGATGATCCATCGCTTCTTCCTCCTTTTGATTGGATTCGCGTTTAGTATGGCTTGCCGGGAAAATCGTATTCAGGAAAAGGTTTCCAACCTTGCTTTTTGGCGGGGGATGTGGTATTTTTAGCGTGAAGTGAAATCGGTGCTTCTGACGAGTGCGGTAAAGCGGGAATTTGAACGCGGAATGCGAAACGCGAAATTAAGGTATTTCCTTCGGAAATCATTAAAATTCTGCATTCTGCATTCATCATTTTGCATTATGATGTGATCATGAAGAGGAGAATCGTTTATGGCAAAAATTGCGCCTTCCATCCTGTCTGCGGATTTTGTCAATCTGGAGCGGGATATTCATAATATTGAGGAAAACGGCGGCGATTGGGTCCATGTGGATGTGATGGACGGCACCTTTGTGCCCAATATCACCATTGGCCTGCCTGTTCTGCGGGACATCCGCCGGGTAACGAAGCTG
The DNA here is from genome assembly GCA_030539285.1 of Eubacteriales bacterium. Lineage (GTDB taxonomy): Bacteria > Bacillota > Clostridia > Oscillospirales > Oscillospiraceae > Faecousia. The sequence continues at coordinate 24,213 of JAUNSH010000009.1, read as the reverse complement.
CCGCTGGACGTGCACCTGATGATCGATCGGCCCATCCGCTATGTCGGGCGGTTCGTCAAGGCGGGAGCGGACTGGCTGACCGTTCACCTGGAGGCGGACACCCCGGAGAATATCATGGCGTGTTTGGAGATGATCCGGGCCATGGGCTGCAAGGCGGGTCTGTCCCTGAAGCCGGGCACCCCGGTGGAGATGGCGCTGCCGTACCTAACTAAATGTGACCTGATCCTGGTGATGACAGTGGAGCCGGGCTTCGGCGGCCAGTCCTTCATGACGGATATGCTGGAAAAGACCCGCCGCCTGCGCGCTGCGCTGGACGAAGTGAACCCGGAGTGCCTCATCGAGGTGGACGGCGGCATCGACACAGTGACCCAGATCCTGTGCAAGCAGAATGGGGTGGACGTCATGGTCACCGGCTCCGCTTACTTCAAGGCCCCGGACCGGGCGGCCTTTGTGAAGACCATTCAGGAATGACGACAGGCGGGCGGGGCAATAACCCGCCCGTTATTATATGGGACACAACTGATATATTTATACCGAATTTATCACATGGGGAATTGACATTTCCTGCCGCAGACTGTATAATATCTGCGGAAAACCTCGGTATTCCAAAGAGTAAATCCAAAGGCGAAATAACGTCTTTTGAAAGAAAGGAAAATTGCCATGATTTATAGTGCAGAAGTACAGAATATGTGCTCCGTGGCCAAGGGCGCCTATCACGGCCCCGCTCCCATTCCCGAAGAGGGCAAGTGGGTCCAGGTTAAGGAAATCAAGGACATCAGCGGTTTCACCCACGGTGTGGGCTGGTGCGCTCCCCAGCAGGGTGCCTGCAAGCTGACCCTGAATGTGAAGGAAGGCATCATCGAGGAGGCTCTGGTCGAGACTCTGGGCTGCTCCGGCATGACCCACTCCGCCGCTATGGCTTCCGAGATCCTCATCGGCAAGACTCTGCTGGAGGCTCTGAACACCGACCTGGTGTGCGACGCCATCAACACCGCCATGCGGGAGCTGTTCCTGCAGATCGTCTATGGCCGCAGCCAGTCCGCTTTCTCTGAGGACGGCCTCGCCGTTGGCGCTTCTCTGGAGGATCTGGGTAAGGGCCTGCGCAGCCAGGTGGGCACCATGTTTGCCACCAAGGCCAAGGGCCCCCGTTACCTGGAGATGGCAGAGGGCTATGTCACCCGCTGCGCTCTGGACGAGGACAACCTGATCATCGGTTACGAGTTCATCAATCTGGGCAAGATGATGGACTTCATCAAGAAGGGCGACGACGCGAACACCGCTCTGGAGAAGGCCAAGGGTTCCTACGGCCGCTTCGCCGGTGCCGCGAAGTACATCGACCCCCGTCACGAATAAGAGGAGGACGCTAAGATGGCTTTGTTTGAAGGTTACGAAAGAAAAATCGACAAGATCAACGGCGTTCTGGCTCAGTATGGCCTTGCTTCCGTTGAGGAGTGCCGCGAGATCTGCCAGGCCAAGGGCTTCGATCCCTACGAGATCGTCAAGGGCATTCAGCCCATCTGCTTCGAGGACGTGGCTTGGGCCTACTGCATGGGCGCCGCCATCGCTCTGAAGAAGGGTGTCAAGACCGCCGCTGAGGCCGCTGAGGCCATCGGCATCGGCCTGCAGGCCTTCTGCATCCCCGGCTCCGTCGCTGAGGACCGCAAGGTTGGCCTAGGCCACGGCAACCTGGGCGCTATGCTGCTGCGGGACGAGACCAAGTGCTTCGCCTTCCTGGCCGGCCACGAGTCCTTCGCCGCCGCCGAGGGCGCTATCGGCATCGCCCGCTCCGCCAACAAGGCCCGTAAGGAGCCCCTGCGGGTCATCCTGAACGGCCTGGGCAAGGACGCCGCTCAGATCATCTCCCGGATCAACGGCTTCACCTATGTGCAGACCAAGTTCGACTACTACACCAGCGAGCTGACCATCGTCAAGGAGTACAAGTACTCCGACGGCGAGCGGGCCGCTGTCCGCTGCTACGGTGCTGACGATGTCCGCGAGGGCGTTGCCATCATGCACCACGAGGGCGTGGACGTTTCCATCACCGGCAACTCTACCAACCCCACCCGCTTCCAGCACCCCGTTGCCGGCACCTACAAGAAGGAGTGCATCGAGCAGGGCAAGAAGTACTTCTCCGTGGCCTCCGGCGGCGGCACGGGCCGTACCCTGCACCCCGACAACATGGCAGCCGGCCCCGCTTCCTACGGCATGACCGACACCATGGGCCGTATGCACAGCGACGCCCAGTTCGCCGGTTCCTCCTCCGTCCCCGCCCACGTGGAAATGATGGGCTTCCTGGGCGCCGGCAACAACCCCATGGTCGGTATGACCGTTTCCGTGGCTGTCGCTGTTGAGGAAAGCCTGAAGGGCTAATTTCTTCAAAATATAGCATGAAAATGCTCCTGACCGCTTGGTTGGGAGCATTTTTTTGCGCTCTAATTGCCTTGCTATTTCCCCAAACAACCGTTTTTCCGTGGACAAAAAATTTTCGTCCACAATCGTCCACACATAGCAGGTGGAAGGCTGGGACAGATGGAGGATTAGTATGTTTGAGGAAGTACGAATCAGGGAACGCAAGTCAGTGAAGCATGGAAAAACCTACGAGTACCGCTTTGAAACAGCACCAGTAGGAGGCGAACGTAAGTGGCTCAGCAAAGGAGGATTCCTGTCCGAAGAGGAAGCCAGACAAGCTGGTATTGAAGCATGGAAGCGATATTGCCTGTGCGGTTTGTCGGAAAGACCGTCCGATATCAGTTATGCTGATTTTCTGGACGAATGGATGGAAAAGGAATGCAAGTACAATCTGAAGGAAACAACCCTTCTGAATTACAGGAAGAGAATCAGAATCCACATCAAGCCTGAACTTGGTTCTTATCAGGTAAGGCGGCTAAACAGGGAACGACTTCAGAAATTCCTTCAGGACAAATACAATGATGGTTATTCAAAAAACACCCTCAGCACATTGCGGGGTATCATTTCCAAATCCATGACTTATGCGGTGAATTGCGGTTTGATTCAGCTATCTCCCGCCCATAATCTTAGGATTCCACGGTGCGAACTGAATGCTGTTCCAACAAGGTCAGACCCCCACAGTTATCTTCCCAAAGATACGATGAACCGCATTTTTGAAAGATTTCCAGAAGGTAGTTCATCCTATATTCCCATGATGATTGGTTATCGCTGCGGACTGAGGATTGGCGAAGTGTACGCATTGACTTGGGATGACATTGATTTGGAGAACAAAAAGCTTACTGTCTCCAAGCAAATCCAGTGGAAGCAGTTTCCCAGAAGCAAGGAAGAAAAGCAAAGAACCAACGGCAGCAAATACGCCGAATCCGGCTTTTGGTATTTTTCTGCGCCAAAGTGTGATTCAAACCGCACAATCGATATGGATAGTGTATTGACTGATTTGCTATGGAGAGAACGGGACAGACAAGTGCGGGCGGCTGCGTATTTTGCTGAGAGATACAAGCATTATTATGAAGATTCCAGCAAGCGAATCACAGAAAATCCAATAGACAAAGAGGTGGACTTTGTTTGCAGACGGGAGAACGGGGAATACATCAATTTGAGAACGATGCAGTACACAACACAGATTATCCATGAACAGCTTCACTTGCCAGAGTTCGATTTCCATAGTTTGAGACATACGCACGCAACCATGCTGGTAGAAAACGGTGCGCCCTTGAAGTATGTACAGCGGCGGCTGGGACATAAAAAGATTGATGTAACCATGAATATCTATCAACACTTGACAGATGCTCTGCGAGAGAAAGGCAACGCCGTCATTGAGAATATGTACTAAGATGACGTAAACTCCACTCAATCGTTCTAAATCATCAACTACCATCAACTTTCAAGAACTCTACAGTCAGTATCATCAACTTTATAGTCTTCAAGAGCTAAGTGATAGTCGTGCGTGAACGCCGCTCTGAAGCACTTCATACCAGTCGCCACCCGCTCCTTTCACCGAGCATGATGCAGCTCCATCACGGGGCTGCATTTTTCTTTTGTCTGTTTTCTTTGATGGTATGTTTATGTTCCTAACCCACCAAAGGCGTTTGATATAATAGCCTCAGAAAACAGGGGAACACAAAACCCCGAAAATAAAACGAAATGAGGTTAACATTATGAAAATCGAGTTTGTAAGCAAGCGCATTGTTCTGACAGCAAAGGAAATGAAGCTGGCAAGTCGTCCCAACACCAGAGAATACGAGCAGCTTATCCGTATCATGCGTGACCTCCCTGAATTTATGGTTACAGTCAAGCAGCCCCATGTTATCTACAACGCTAATCGTGGTCTGTCCTATGCCAGTATGGAGCAGTACATTGCCCAGCACGCCCCCGAAAGAATGGAAGCATTCTTGTCTGTGCGCTCTCAGTTCGGCTATCCTGCCGCCAGCAAGTGGTTCAGAGGCGAATTTGCCGAGTATAGTGGAGTGGTAGATTTTTGTTCCACCCTAAACGAAGCCGCTTGATAAAATATCAATGTAAAGAACAGAAACCTAAATCACAAAGGAGATTACCAAAATGAAAATGCCTATTGAGAAGAATGAAATGCGAGTACTTGCTATTCTGGCTGACATTAGCCGAAATACATTGTTTATTCCCAAAACAATCAAGGAGAAATCCTATCAGCTTGCCAGTCCCGAAGCGCAGATATACTTCGAGTATAAGAACCGCTATCCCACCTTCAACGAAACAATCATCTGACATGGTTCTTTTTCAAATGGTACATTTATGTTCCATGTTAAAAGAACACGAATGATATAATAGCCTCAGAAAACAGGGGAACATACCCCCACAAATAAAAAATGAGAATGGAGAAATTACTATGAAGACCACTACTGCTGCTAAGAAGAACGCCCCCCGTTTCGTTGATGACACCCATGTTCTGGTGACTAAGGAGTTCGCCAAGAACGCCCGTATCTTCGGCACACCCGAATACAAGATGTGGAAGGAAATCCGTCTGGACTGTCCCGCCGCTGAGATGGTGACCAAGACCATCAAGAAGAACCCCGACAAGAAGACCTCCACCAAGAACATGACCTATGAGAACATGGCAATCTACATCCGGGAACAGGACGATGCCGCTGCCCTGATGGTAGAGTTTAAGAAGCAGATTGCGCTGTCCAAGGTTCAGACCAACCCCTACCGCTGCGTTCTGGCATGGTTCAGGAAGACCTTTGAGAACTACGACAGCTACAAGGCGTTCTTTGAGGCAGAAGCCCAGAAGGAAGCCCAGAAGCAGAACATCTTCGCCGTGGTCAAGTCCTCTGCCGTCATTGAGGCAGAGGACACCGAGGAAGCTGAATATGATTTTGTCTCTGGAATGTAATCCAGAAGAAAGGAAAGGTGAATACAATGGCTAACACTTCTATGGTAAAGCCCGGTCGTGAGGGCTACAAGATTCTGTTTGACACCAACACCGTCATTATGAATTACAAGTTTGCGGCTGCCGCTGCCAAGTATGGCACAAAGGAAAACACCCTCCTGAAGAATATTCGCAGCGACTTCCCCGGCATGAAGGAGGTTGTTGTCTCCGGGCGTGTGCAGACCACCGCCAAGGCGAACCACCGTTTGACCTATGAGAACATGGAAAAGCACATTCGGGTCTACGAGAACGCAGAAGAGCTGCTGGAAGTGTTTGAAACTGTCAAGGCTGCGTCCGTTGCTCTGGCAAGCCCTTACAAGTATGTATGCGACTGGTTCAAAGCGCAGTTCCCCGACTATAAGAAAGCGGTTATGCTCAATGATGGGAAGCTGACTGTAGTTCCCAAAAAGGCTCCTGATATCCAAGAGTACAAGCAGAAGATGCCCAAAGTGGGCTAACAGGAGGGGGAGCTATGCCGAACACCGTGCCGAACCAGAAAGTGGTTCATGTGAATCGCCAGAAGTGCGATAAAAACTTCCTCCAAATCAGCAAAGATAATTGGTATGCTGCCAATAAGGATTTGGGGCCGTATGGGTTACAGCTCTATCTCTACATCGCTGGAAACAGGGATGGCTTTGATTTTGCTCTGTCCCAAGAGGCAGCGGAACGGGAGGCCGGGATAAAGAAAACCTCCTATCACAAGTATGTGAACCTGATGATAGAGAAGGGCTACCTTGTTCCTCGCAAAGAGAACAGCAATGTTTATGACTTCTACGAAGTCCCCAAGAGAAAAGAAGATAAGGAAGCGGTTTCGCCTTGCGAACTGAACAGTTTGCCGGACGGAAACGATGATTTGCGAGGCAGACTGGTAACTTCGCAAGGCAGTAAAGAAATATATAATAATACAGATAATTTGATAGATAAAAATATAAATAGTGCTGAGTTTATATTTTAAGCAAATCAAATCAGTCTTCCCTCTATCTTCTTCAAGTAATAATGAACAGATGATTAGTCGTTGTTTCCATTAACCGCATACGCCTCCTTCGTCGGCTATGCTCATGGAAAAACGACTAATTTATTTGTATTATTCAGACGAAGGAGAATCCAAAAGATGACAATGTTAGAACAATTCGGAAGATATATCCCAGACTACTACCCCACCATGTATCTGGATGGCTACACACCCTATGAGATAATGGGGGCAGCTTCCCGGCAGATATACGATAACTCCCAGAAGCGGGGAGATAAAAAATTGGAAAAAGAGCTTCAAGTTGCACTGGATGCGGCGATGAAGGATTTGTTTAAGGACTGGAAATAAAAGAGGCGGCAGCCCGCTACACGATTATGTAACCCAGCAAGGGGCATCGTGAGGCGGGCTGCCGCTTTTTCTGTTTTCTTCTGGAAAAGTTCAGAAAACGCCAGATAAACGGTCTATTTTGATTTTAATTAAAAAATATTGTATAATATATATGTAAGGATTAAGAGATAACAAATTGAAAGTTCACTTTCAAAGGGGGTGAAGAAATGCCAAATACCTATGAAGAAAATGCTTGCGCCATGCTGCGCCGCAGGGGACTTGCCCCAAAGTACGAGCATCCGGGCATTTACTGCATCAAGCTGGATGGGTAGATTGTATACATAGGCAAGAGCGAAAATATGCTGGTGCGTGTAGCGTAGCATTATGTGGGAATCCGCACCGGCTCTGAAAAGAAATACCGACTTCTGGCAGAAGCCCAGCGCAAGGGACACCGCATTGACTTTGATGTGCTTTACGATGCCAAAAGAAAAAGGTATGCGGAAGTCGAGGAAGAAATCGGCAGCAAAGAGGGCGAATACATCCGATAGTACCGCCCCGTGCTGAATACGCAGATTCCAAAAGCAGAAAATTGGCGCAAGTGGGATGTGAATGCGGTGGATGCCAGAGAAGTTCTGAAGCAGTTCCTGTGATTCTCCGTTGCTGTTCGCCTCCCGGCCTTGGGTGCGTGTTTGCGGGAACAGGCGTAAAAACCGTTTCCCCAAATGAAAATCACTCTTGGTGGGAGTGTGAGCCACACTATACCCCTATTGGAGGATTGACAAATTTTTTATCCCGAAATATACCCCCACTGCCTGTCCAATTTAACAATTCATTTCCTCCCCACTTTTGGAGCTTCCAGAAGCGGGGAGTTTTTGTTCAATCAAAGGGTGATTTTGTTCACGAAAGCAATCACACCGTTTCCTGAACATCCGCCTCTTTTACATACTCCATTAAATCGCCGGGCTGACAATCTAAGTATTCACAAAGGCTTTCAATGGAACGGGTATCAACATGACCCATTCCCTTTCGCATTTTTTCCAGCGTTGCGGTTCCGATAACTTTATCTTTTCGCAAATCATACATAGTTTTGTTTTTCTCTTTTAACAGGTTAAAGAGTTTATTGTACACAATAGGCATACTATCACCATCCTTGCACTTGATTATACCACAAGATAGGCACTAAATCTAGTACAAAAATACACAAATTAGAGCACTAGATTTAGTACACAATCCCATATTGACTATGTACTAGTTCTAGTGTAAAATATAATCAAACAGAGGGGACAACAGAGGCCACCCGGTAAGCGACCCCTTTCAAACGCTACAACATGGGTGAACAAATTAAAACAACAAAGGAGATAACCACTATGTCTACCATCGAAATCACCTCTAAGATCGAAGCCCTGAAGGAACTGGAAGCCCTGATTGAAGAAGCCAAGGCAGAAGCTGAAGCCCTTCGGGATGAAATCAAAACCGAGATGCTGAACCGCAACACCGAAGAGATGGAGGCTGGACAGTACATTGTTCGCTGGACGCCCGTTCTGAGCCAGAGATTCGACAGCACCGCATTCAAAAAGGTGATGCCCGAGGTCTACAAGGATTTCATCAAGCAGACCGCCAGCCGCCGCTTCTCCATCGCCTGATAAAAAAGCCCTTGTCAGAGCGGCAACTCTGGCAAGGGCAGCCCAAGAAAAAACGTGTCAGTCATTCAGGGGTATGCTTATTATAAGCCTCTGCCCCTCCAAAATCAAGGAGGAAAACACCATGAAGCAGCTCACCAGTTACAATCGTGTCGCAGGGTATCTCAACAAGGTTTTCGACCTTCTGAACGCAGAGTTCTTTGAAAGTGAACTTTCAAGACCCACCATCACCATCCAGTCCACGCCAAAAGCCTATGGTCATTTCTCTCTGCGGGAGGACACTTGGGTTTCCACGCTGGGCGGCACCCATGAAATCAACATCGGAGCGGGAACGCTGTCCAGACCCATTGAAGAGGTTGCCGCAACCCTTCTGCATGAGATGGTTCACTACTACAACTACCAGATGGGCATTCAGGATTGCAGCCGAGGCAATAGTATTTCACATCCACATCAGAGGGTTGCGTCTCGGATTTTCCTTCAGTATTTGCATCGGTGGGGGCGGCGGCGTCTGCGGCGGTCTTAAGCAGATTGTCAATAGTAACCACAGTATTATCATCAGTTTGGAAACCAAGTGCGTTATAAATGTTGATACTATCATAGGGGAATCCAAGCTGTTCGCTGCCTACTTCAAGCAGGCATCCTGAAGCATTCTGGTATTGTTCCACAGGGAGCAAAGCAGCGAAAATATACTCGCCACTCGCTCCATTCGGAAGAGAACTGTACGCTTCATCAGAGATTTCATAGTTTCCGCCCGTGCTGAAATAGACAGGCTCATCCTCTGTGAAAAAAGCCTTCACAGACAGATTCCAAACCTCAATATCGTTTCCGCTATTATTGACCAGCACAGTTTTTAAGGCAAAAATCAGTTTTCCGTCCATCATGGAAATGTATCCGGGATAGATAAATTCCTCATAACTTTCGGTTGTTTTCCCGTTGATTGTCGTTTTGCTGGAACGGCTGTTCTTTGTGAAATAAAGCTGTGCTTTTTCGCAAAATGCAGCATCCATAATCGTAATGCTGCCAAAGTCCGTTTTGATGGAGCTTCCGGGAACATACATCTGAATATCTTTGGGCAATTCGTAAACAGATGACTGTTTTACAGGTTCGACTACTGTCCCCTGTTTTACCATTTCGTTTTTCATACCTGAGCCCCCACAGGCGACACAGGTCAGACAAATTGTGGACGCAAGAATCAAAGATAGTATCTTTTTCATTAGTACCCAACTCTCCCTGAAATAAAAAAGTGCGTAGCCGAAGCTACGCACCGAAAAACGCATAGCTCCATTGCTGCGACGCAATTCTTTGGAAACCCGTAGGGAACGCAAAGCGGAGAATGCGTTTTTGCCAAAGCAAAAAACACATTCCCTACGAAATTCCACTATTGAATTGCGTCGCAAAAGTATGATACCATACCTGTCCCAAAAATTCAATAGAATTTGGGAATTATCACCTTTTCTCTTTCCTTTTGGTATGCTATACTATTTGAAAATGAACTTTCAAATAGGAGGCTGCCGCAGATGGAAGAATCAAAAGCCAAGAAGACAGGGGGTAAGTCAAAGGGACAGAAATACAAATCTCTGATTGTGTGGAATCTGCTTCTGAAACACACCGATGAAACCCATGCTCTTGGAATCTCTGAAATCAAGGATATTCTGGAAGAGTATGGTATTTCCGCTGAACGACACTCTGTCTCACGGGATATTAAAGACCTTATGGAGCTTCTGGCACGAGACCAAGAAGTGACGATTCAGGAACGTGACCTTCTGAATTATGAAATTGAATATGACCCGTCCCTTCATGGCTACAAAATAGCCCGCCGCCCCTATGAGTTCGATGACCTTCGGCTTCTTGCCGAGTGTGTTCGGGCTTCCAAATTCATTTCCAAGAAACAGGAACAGGGACTTTTGGAAGCAATCGAAAGCCTTTGCAGCGAACCTCAGATTCAGGAATTGAGAAATGAGGTTTACTTGGTTGGCAGAACGAAAACCACCAACCGCTACCTGATGGGCTATATGCTGACAATAAATCAGGCTATTCGGGAAAACAGAAAAATCACCTTCAAATATCAAAAGTATACCCTCCAAAACCGCACCCAGCAAGTAGAGCGTAGGAAAGGCGCACCGTACATCTTCAGCCCCTTCAAGCTGATTATCAACGAGGGCAACTATTATCTTCTGGCCTATGACAGCAAAAAACATGACATGAGAACCTTCCGTTTGGATAGAATGAAAGAGGTTGCCATGTTGGACGAGCCAAGAGAGGGCAAAGAAGTCTTCGAGAGAATTGATTTGGGAACATACACCCAACGAGTTTTCTCTATGTTCGGTGGAGAACGGAAACAAGTAGGCATCCGCTTTATCAATCCTCTTTTGGACACAGTTGTAGAACGTTTTGGCACTGGTGCGGAAACTTACTATAAGCCAGACGATGACCGCCATTTTATTGTGACTACCGATGTGGAAATCAGCGACCAATTCTATGGCTGGATTTGCGGCTTTCGCAAAAAGGCATTGATTGTTTCACCGCCAGATGTGGTTGCGGACTTCCAGAAGTTCCTTGGTGATATTCAGGGCAGATACCAAAGTGAATAAAAGATGATACAATCCACCAGAAAGTTGATGATTCTGGTGGATTGTTGTTAAAAGTTGATGGTTTAGAGTGATTGAAACCGCTTTGATTCAAAAGAAACACTTGCAAAAAATTGAGTGCCTGATATAATAAGAATACGGTGTGGACAAAAAATTTTCGTCCACATTTGTCCACATACGGAAGTGGAATAAAAGAAATAGCTGTTTAGAAAGCGGTCTAAATGTTTGAAGAAATGGTATTTTTAGGGCTTTTTCCCTCACGGAAGCGTGCTTCCGAGGCTTCCTGGGCGCGGGCAACAACCCCATGGTCGGTATGACCGTTTCTGTGGCTGTTGCTGTTGAGGAATCTTTGAAGTAAGAGGGTAAAACCCTTACTTTTGAACCTAAAAAGTTCAAACCCCAATTTTCGCAAAAATGAAACAAGGAAGCACATCCTACTCCCCAAAAGAGTAATGATGTGCTTCCTATTTTTGCGTTTTTAGGGGTGTTTTTATGAAGAAAATGAGGATGTGCTTCCCAAGAGAAAAGACATTTGAGGACGGTTTCAGGGAATACATTCTGGACTGTAAAGCAAGGAACCTGCGGGACGGAACAATTCACCATTATCAGGAATCCATCAAGCAGATTTACAAGAGAATCCCGCCCGATACTCCCATTTCTTCCCTGAATAAGCAGACCATGACCGACTTCTACATTGCCCTGCGGGATGACCCCAATTTGAATGAGGTTTCTATGGGAACCTACGCACGGGATTTGAAAACCCTGATGCGGTTCTTTATGAAGTGCCAATACATTCCCCACTTTGAAATCCAACTTCCAAAAGCAGACAAGGCTCCCATCCAGACCTATACGGACGATGAATTGCGGAAACTGCTGAAAAAGCCCGATGTCCGCAAGTGTATCTTCTCCACCTACCGCAGTTGGGTCATTGTCAATTTCCTTCTCTCTACTGGAATCCGTCAGAACAGTTTGGTGAATATCAAAATCAGGGACATTGACTTTGATAATTCGGTGGTCTATGTGAATACTACAAAGAACCGCAAGCCCCTGATTATCCCCCTGAATGAGGACATCATCAAAATTCTTCAAGAATATCTCCAATACCGTGGTGGGGGCATTGACGATTGGCTTTTCTTCTCTGTCTATGGGAAACAACTAACCCGAAGCAGTTGTTACCACGCAATTTGGGACTACTGCCACGAACGGGGAGTGGAACAGACTGGCGTTCACCGCTTCCGGCACACATTCGCAAAGAAATGGGCAACGATGGGGGGTTCTGTGGTGACACTCCAAAAGATACTCGGACATAGTTCCTTGGCAATTACCGAAAATTACTTGAATATTCTGACCAGTGATTTACAAAAAGACATTGAGAAGGTAAATATCATCCGTAGTTTGAAACAGGAACGGGTGCGGATGAAAGCATGAGGGCATCATCTTCCATCAACTCACCATCATCTTGGCATCATCTATCATCAACTATATATCAAATGGGGAGAAGTCTTTACTTCTGCCCATCATCTTTATACATATCGGCACATCTACTTATGAAATCCCGCATTTTTTCAACTGCGGTCGCAGGCGAAAGTATCTTCGCACCCCGTCCAAAAGTCGCAATCCACGCAAAGAAGGGCGGGGACAACTCCACGGGCAGGGTAGCGGTGAAATGCTTTTCATCTTCTGGAACCAGCACCACATTCTTGCCAAAACACAGGACAGAAAGGTTGAAAAACAATGAGAATACCCGGCGTTTTTACGGGAACCGTGGGAATGATTTTGGGATTCCTGTTTGTCGCTGTTCCCGTTGTTGGCAGCGGTGTTATGGATGCCACGGATGCCGTCGGGATCTGGAAAGGCTGTGGCAGACAGATCCTGCCAGGTTCATGGAAATCATGGGTCAGCTGAACGGCTGACGGGAAACGCTCCCACGCACTGCCGCGGGGAAAACGTGTTGGCATAAGGCATAAAAAATCCGCGCCTCCGGTTGGAAGCGCGGATTTTGTTATTTCGTGGCAATGGCTTCGATCTCGCACAGAACACCCTTGGGCAGGGTCTTCACAGCCACACAGCTGCGGGCAGGCTTGGAGGTGAAGAATTTGGCGTAGACCTCATTAAAGGCGGCGAAATCCTCCATATTCTGCAAAAAACAGGTGGTTTTGAATACCTTGTCCATGCCGGTGCCGGCGGCTTCCAGAATGGCAGCGACGTTGCGGCAGCTGCGCTCGCACTGGGCGGCGATGCCCTCGGGGATCTCGCCGGTGGCGGGGTCAATGGGGATCTGGCCGGAAGTGAAGACCAGCCCATTTACCTCATAGCCCTGGCTGTAGGGGCCGATGGCGGCGGGGGCGTTGACGGTGTGGATAATGTTCATGGTAATACCCTCCCTAATGAATTTCTATTACTTTAGCATGGAATCGGGGAAAGGTCAAGGCTGGATTGTTTGATTATGGTGGTCATTCAAAGGCAGAAAATACCACTCCATTGCCATTTGGCGGCAAAGGAGTGGTATCAGTGTAGCAGAATTTGGAATTACTCTTCCCAGTTGTGCCACACGTTCTGCACGTCGTCGTCATCCTCCATGATGTCAAGCAGCTTTTCCATCAGGGAGATCTGCTCCTCACTTTCCAGCTTCTGGTAGTTCTGGGGGACCATCTCGATCTGGGCGGAGACGAAGCTGTAGCCCTTGGCGGTCAGGGCGTCGGCCACGGCGTTGAAGTCGTCGGGATCGGTATAGATGGTGAAGCAGTCGTCCTCAGCCTCGAAATCATCCGCACCGCAGTCCATGGCGTCCATCATGACGGCGTCCTCTTCCAGCTCCTCCTCGGAGTTGTCGATGACCAGCACGCCCTTCTTGTCAAAGGACCAGCTGACGCAGCCGGAAGCGCCCAGATTGCCGCCGAACTTGTCGAAGTGGTGGCGCATGGAACCGGCGGTACGGTTGCGGTTGTCGGTCATGGTCTCCACGATGACGGCAACGCCGCCGGGGCCGTAGCCTTCGTAGGTGATGGACTCGTAGTTGTCGCCGCCGGCGCCGGCAGCCTTTTCAAGGCAGCGCTTGATGTTGTCGTTGGGCATATTGGCGGCCTTGGCCTTGGTGACCACGGTAGCTAGGCGGGAGTTGTAGGCGGGATCGGCGCTGCCGCCCTCCTTCACCGCGACGATCAGCTCCTTGGCGATCTTGGTGAAAGCAGCCGCGCGCTTGGCGTCCTGCGCGCCCTTGGTCTTCTGAATATTATGCCATTTGGAATGTCCGGACATTCTATATCTACCCTTTCTGGTTAAAGTATAAAAAATTGCGTATCTATTCTAGCAGAATGGTTTGAAAAAATCAACACTTTTCAAAAAAACTTCATGCAGTCCCGGTGGGTTTCGGAGATTTTCACGGTTACATCGGGAAAATTCGTGGCCAATTTCGCCGCAAGCAGGCCCACCACAGGATTTTCCGTTGGGAAATGTCCGGCGTCGATGAGATTCAAGCCCAGATCGTGAGCGTCCCAGAACTGGTTGTATTTCACATCCGCTGTGACGAAGGTATCGCACCCGGCATTCACCGCGTCCATCAGTTCGGACGCACAGGCCCCGCCGCCGACAGCTACCCGGTGAACGGGTTTCCCACTGTCCACATAGCGCAGGCCCTCACAGTGCAGGGCGGCTTTCACATGGGCAAGAAATTCGGAAAGGGGCTGACTTTCCACAACGCCCTGCCGCAGCAGACCCCACTCCCGGCCCAATTCGTCCACCCCGGAGGGGGCGATGACCTGAACGTCGCGCAGGACCAGCGTATTCGCAAGGCAGTCATTGACTCCGCCGGGGGCGCAGTCTAAGTTGGTGTGGGCGTTGATGGCGCTGATGTTGTTTGCGCACAGCAGCTGCACCGCCCGCCCGACGGAAGTCTCGTCCGTGACGGTTTTCAGGGGACTGAAAATCAGGGGGTGGTGGGTGACGATCAGCTCCGCACACCACTGGGCGGCTTCCCGGCACACGCCCTCAAAGGGGTCCAGGGCCACTAAGACCTTTGTCACCGGGCGGTTTCTGCCGCCGCAGAGCAGGCCCACGTTGTCCCAGTCCATTTTCATGGAGCGGGGGGCCAGGGTTTCCAAAAAGGTAAGAATTTCACCGACTGTGGTCATGATAGTTCCTCCTGCATTGCCTCTAGTTCCTTGAGCGCCTGTTGATTTTCTTCGTCCGGGCGGTGCTGCACCGCAAGCCGTAGGCCGTCCACTACCCAGCGGTAGTATTCGGCGGTTTCCGGGGTTTCCTTTTTCAGCAGGGCAGGGGGGAAGTACCACTGTCCCACGGTCAGCTTTGGCGTGTTGGGATTCCATAGTACCTCCATGATGGTGTACAGGAACCGCCCGTCCCGGAGGACGGTTTCCATGGAAATTTCCCAGCCGGTTTCGCTTAAGTACCGCCGCAGAAAGGGCGTTTTGCTCTGACACTGCAAAACCAGCCGATAGCTTCCGCCTTGCAGCCAGGGGGCGGCGGAGAGAATGGACACCATGGTGTCCGCGCCCATACCGGCACAGACCAGCGTGTCAAAATCCCTCGGCAGGCTTTGTACGCCGTCGGAGAGAAAAAAGTCGATTTTCTCTGTCACGCCGTAGGCTTCCGCGTTGCGTTTTGCACTGCTTAGCGGGCCTTCCCGTACATCAGAAGCGTAGACATGGCTGGCAATGCCGCTTTGCAGCAGGTGGATGCTCAAATAGCCGTGGTCACAGCCCACGTCCGTCACCCGGTCACCGGGATGGACAAGGGCGCAGCAGGCTAGCAGCCGGTCAGAAAGAGAGAGCTTCATTTGATTCCTCCGAAAAAAGCAGGAGCGGACACGCCGCTCCTGCATCGTTTTTTGGTTAAGCGTTCTTCTCCGCCTCGGAAGCCTCGTAAGCCTCCAGGAAGTGGTTCAACTGAGCCAGGAAGGGATCGCAGTCCACACCGTGAACCATGCAGGCCTCCTCCACAGTCTCTCCACGGGAAGAGGGGCAGCCCAGGCAGTGCATGCCGATGGCGAAGAACAGGGGCGCGGCCTGAGGGGCGATGTCCAGAATGTCACCAATGATGGTGCTCTTTTCAATTTTAACAGCCATGAAAATGACCTCCTATTTGTTTCTGGGGTTATTATAACCGCACTGTTTGAAAAAAACAAGAGGGAATCCTATCATTTCTTTGGTAAATCACCGGTTGCGGGGTTGTCAAGGAGCTTTCCGTCCCCGGAAAACCGGGAGCCGTGGCAGGGGCAGTCCCAGCTGTGCTCCTGGGCGTTCCATTTCAGAGCGCAGCCAAGGTGGGGGCAGCGTTTCCGGGAGGGAGTCAGCAGATTCACCGCGGCCGCCATCGCGTTGATCCCCAATTGCCGGTGAAACATACTCCGGGAGGGGGAGAACAGGGCGGAATATGGGTTGTCTTTGCCGCAAATTTGGTCGGTCAGGAGTTTTGCCGCCGCCATGGAGGTGGTCATGCCCCACTTGTTGAAGCCCGTGGCCACGTAGAGATTGGGAGTGGAGGCGCTGTACTGCCCGATATAGGGGATCCCGTCCAGACTCATGCAGTCCTGTGTGGCCCAGCGGGTGACGATGTTCGCGTCGGGGTAATGCTTCCGGGCAAAGGCTTCCAGCTCCGCCCAGCCGCCGCCGGACTTGCCCGTTCGGTGCCCGCCGCCACCCAGCAGAAGAGTATCGCCCCAGCTTCGGAAGGACAGGCCGTTTTCCTTCGCGTCCAGATACATCCCCTCAGGGATGGGGGCGTTTTTCAGAGCCAGCACATAGGAGCGCTGCTGGTAGAGCTTGAGGAAGTAGCTTCCGTGCCTATTCAGGAAGGGAAAATGGGTGCAGACAATGACGGAGTTGGCGTGAATTCTGCCGTGCCCGGTGACGGCTTCCGTTTTGCTCAGGGACTGGATGGGGGTATTTTCGAAAATGGTCAAATCCTTCACGATTCCGCTCAGGAATTTTAGCGGATGGAACTGGGCCTGATGGGAAAAGCGGATGCCGCCTGCCGTGAGGAAGGGCAGGGGAAGCGCGCTCACCAGCTCCGCCGGGAAGTTCAGCCGGGACAGGACAGCAAGTTCCTCTTCCAGATTCTGAACCCCTTGACGGGAGTAAACGGTGTGGCTTTGCTCTACAAAATCGCAGGGAATTTCTGCACACAGCGCCCGATACTCGGACAGGGCACCCTCGTTGGCCTGCAAATAGAGTTTGGCGGCTTCTGATCCGCCCTTCTTCGCAAGCTTGCTGTAGATCAGGCCATGCTGGCTGGTGAGCTTGGCGGTGGTATTCCCGGTGACGCCGGAAGCAATGCGCTTCCTTTCGACAACGATGCAGTCCACCCCCGCTTTTTTTAATTGATAAGCGCACAGAAGCCCTGTCATACCGCCGCCGATGACCAGCACGTCCGTGGATACGTCACCGTCCAGCCGGGGAAACTGGGGCAGCTGGACGGTTTTGTGCCAGATGGATTCCATAACATCAGCTCCTTTTTAATAGTATGGGCTAAATACGGATGGTTTATTATCGCACGTTGTCATCCTGAGCGAAGCAGCCGTAAGGCTGCGTAGTCGAAGGATCTTTTCCTTTCCGTTGATAGGAGCGGGAAGATCCTTCGACTCGCTGCGCTCGCTCAGGATGACAGATGAGGCTCCTTCCTTGACTTTCCCGCGCTTTTTGCGTATAATAAACTAGATTTACTATGGAATGCTTAGGTAGGTTTAAAAATTATGGCGAAAAAGCAAGAACAATACGGAAATTCCAGCATCTCCATGCTCAAGGGCGAGGACCGGGTGCGCAAGCGTCCCGCGGTCATTTTCGGCTCTGATGATCTGGAGGGCTGCAAGCACGCGGTGTTTGAGATCCTCTCCAACGCCATCGACGAGGCCAGAGAGGGCCACGGTGACACCATCATCGTCACCCGCTACGAAGACCTGAGCGTAGAGGTGGAGGACTTTGGACGGGGCTGTCCCGTGGACTATAACGAAAAAGAAAAGCGCTATAACTGGGAGCTGGTGTTCTGCGAAATGTACGCCGGCGGCAAGTACGGCGAAAACGGGGAAAACTACGAATATTCTCTGGGCCTCAACGGCCTTGGCTCCTGCGCCACCCAGTACGCGTCCGAATATTTTGATGCCACCATCCGCCGGGACGGCTTCCGCTACGATCTGCACTTTGAAAAGGGCAGAAACGTGGGCGGTCTGAAAAAGTCCCCAGCCGACCGAAAGAAGACCGGCTCGTGCTTTCGCTGGAAGCCGGACAAGGAGGTCTTCACGGACATCAACATCCCCGTGGAATACTACCGGGACGTGCTGCGCCGTCAGGCCGTGGTCAACAAGGGCGTGCGCTTCAAGTTCCGCAATCAGGTGGGCAAGACCTTTGAGGAAGAGGAATACTGCTATGCGGACGGCATCCGGGAGTATATCGAGGAGCTGGTGGGAGACAACGCCTTCACCATGCCCACCTTCTGGGAAGCCGAGCGCCGGGGCCGGGACGCGGAGAACCGCCCGGAGATGAAGCTGAAAATCACCGCTTCCTTCTGCTTTAGTAAGCAGGTCAGCCATATCGAGTATTACCACAATTCTTCGTGGCTGGAATACGGCGGCAGCCCCGACCGGGCAGTGCGGCTGGGCTTCACGGCGGCCTTCGATAAGTATCTGAAAGACAACAATAAGTACACGAAAAATGAGAATAAGATCATTTTTCAGGACATTCAGGACTCTCTGGTGCTGGTGACGAACTGCTTCTCCACCATCGGCTGTTTTGAAAACCAGACCAAAAAGAGCGTCAATTCCAAGTTCACACAGGATGCCATGACGGCCTTCTTCAAGGAGCAGCTTCAGGTCTGGTTCATCGAGAACGCCCAGGAGGCGGCGAAGGCGGCGGAGCAGATTCTGGTGAACAAGCGCGCCCGGGAATCCGCCGAAAAGACCAAGAGCAGCGTCAAGAAAAAGCTGTCCGGCTCCATTGACATTGCCAACCGGGTGCAGAAATTCGTGGACTGCCGCAGCAAGGACGCGAATAAGCGGGAACTGTATATTGTGGAGGGCGATTCCGCCTTGGGCAGCGTCAAAATGAGCCGGGACGCGGAATTTCAGGGCATCATGCCCGTGCGGGGAAAAATCCTCAACTGCCTGAAAGCCGACTACAGCAAAATTTTCGCCAGCCCCATCATTACCGACCTTATGAAAGTTCTCGGCTGCGGCGTGGAGGTGCAGGGCAAGAAAGCCAAGGAGCTGTCTAGCTTTGACCTATCCCAGCTGCGCTGGAACAAGGTGGTCATCTGCACCGATGCGGACGTGGACGGCTTCCAGATCCGCACCCTGATCCTCACCATGCTCTACCGTCTGTGCCCCACCCTCATTCGGGACGGCTATGTGTATATCGCGGAATCCCCCCTGTTTGAGATCACCTGCAAGGACAAGACCTGGTTTGCCTATAATGAGCAGGAAAAGGTGAAGATTTTAAAGGATCTGGAGGGGAAAAAGGTGACCATCCAGCGCTCCAAGGGTCTTGGCGAAAACGACCCGGAGATGATGTGGATGACCACCATGAACCCGGAGACCCGCCGCCTCATCAAGGTCATGCCCGAGGAAGCCGAGCGGACTGCCCACTATTTCGATGTGCTGCTGGGGGACGCCTTGCAGGAGCGGAAAAACTTCATCGCCGAAAACGGCGCGAAATATCTGGAATTGGCCGACATTTCGTAAAAAAGCCTTCCCCTTTGGGGAAGCTGAAGTGTGTCATGAACCCATAGTTTCCTCACCGTAGGGGCCGATGCCCACATCGGCCCGCGGAAAAAGCGAGCGTCAATAGATCGTTTTCGGCGAATACGTAACATCTGCAAAGGGGCGATGTGGGCATCGCCCCCTACGGGACTGCTTATGGTAGGGCGGCTTGCCCTCAAGCCGCCGCAGGTCACCGATACGGAAAATGCGGCGGGCTGAGGGCAGCCCGCCCTACCCAACGCATTATCAGTAAGGAGTGCAATATGGCACGAAAAAATAAGGAACCTGAAAAAAAGAAAGTAAACACCGACGGCGTCATGGGCCTGCACGGCTCCACCACGGAGCAGGCCATTTCCGAGACTTTGGAAATCAACTATATGCCCTACGCCATGTCGGTCATCGTCTCACGGGCCATTCCCGAGATCGACGGTTTCAAGCCCTCTCACCGTAAGCTCCTGTACACCATGTACAAGATGGGTTTGCTCAGCGGCGGCAGGACGAAATCCGCCAACATCGTGGGCCAGACCATGCGGCTGAATCCCCACGGCGATGCAGCCATTTACGAGACTATGGTGCGTCTGGCCCGGGGCAACGAGACCCTGCTCCACCCCTTTGTGGACTCCAAGGGCAACTTCGGCAAGGTCTATTCCCGGGACATGGCCTACGCCGCCTCCCGTTACACGGAAGCAAAATTAGACCCCATCTGCGCCGAGGTGTTCAAGGACATTGACAGCGACACCGTGGACATGGTGGATAACTACGATGCCACCATGAAGGAGCCGGCCCTGCTTCCCACCACCTTCCCTAACGTTCTGGTGTCCGCCAATCAGGGCATCGCCGTGGGCATGGCCTCCAATATCTGCTCCTTCAATCTGAAGGAGGTCTGCGACACTGCCATCGCCCTGATGAAGAATCCCGACCACGACATTCTGGAGACCCTCCCCGGTCCGGACTTCTCCACCGGCGGCGAGCTGCTGTTCGATGAAGCGGCTACCCGGGAAATTTATGCCACCGGCCGGGGCAGCTTCAAGCTCCGGGCCAAGTGGCGCTATGTCAAGGAAGGCAACCTCATTGAGATCACCGAGATCCCCTACACCACCGCCACGGAGGTCATCATGGACAAGGTGGCGGAACTCATTAAGGCAGGCAAGATCAAGGAGATCGCCGATATGCGGGACGAGACCGACTTGGGCGGACTGAAACTGACCATCGACCTGAAACGCGGCGTTGACCCGGACAAGCTCATGCAAAAGCTGTTCCGCATGACGACCTTGCAGGATTCTTTCCCCTGCAACTTTAACATTTTGATCGCCGGAATGCCCCGGGTCATGGGCGTGGGGGAGATCCTCGACGAGTGGACGGCCTGGCGCACCGACTGCATCAAGCGGCGGCTGTTCTTCCAGATCGGCAAAAAAGAGGAAAAGCTGCATCTGCTGAAAGGCTTGGAGCGGATTTTGCTGGACATTGACAAAGCCATCCGGGTCATCCGGGAGACGGAGATGGACAGCGAGGTAGTGCCCAATCTGATGATCGAGTTCGGCATCGACGAGGTGCAGGCCAATTTCGTGGCCGAGATCAAGCTGCGCAACATCAACAAGGAATACATTCTCAAGCAGACCAAGGCCATCTCCCAGCTGGAACAGGAGATCGCCGATATGCGCGGCACCCTGGAAAGCGCCAAGAAACTGAAAAACGTTATCATCAAGGAATTGCAGGCAGTCTCCGACAAATTCGGCCAGCCCAGAAAGACCGAGATCATCTACGACGCCGCCGAAGCTGCCCCGGAGGACGAGGGGGAGGAAATTCCCGACTATCCCGTGACGGTATTCGTCTCCAAAGAGGGCTATCTGAAAAAAATCACCGCCCAGTCCCTGCGCATGAGTGGCGAGCAGAAGTTCAAGGAGGGCGACAGCCTGTCCTTTACGAAGGAAACCACCAACCGTGCGGAGTTCCTTGTGTTCACCGATAAATTCCAGTGCTATAAGTCCCGGCTTTCCGACTTTGACGACGGCAAGGCATCCCTTTTGGGCGATTACCTGCCCCAAAAGCTGGGCTTCGAGCCGGGAGAGAACATGGTATCCCTACAGTTCTGCGGGGACTACAAGGGCTTCGTGCTGTTCTTCTTTGAAAACGGCAAGGCCGCAAAGGTGCCTCTTTCCGCCTACGAGACGAAAACCAACCGGAAAAAGCTCACCGGCGCCTACTCCGATAAAAGCCCGCTGGTGACCGCCATGGCCTTTGAGGAGGATGCTCAGATCGCCCTGTATTCCTCCGACGGACGGGCCGCCATTTTCTCCACCGCCCAGCTGCTGCCCAAGACCACCCGCAATACCATAGGTGTGGCGGTGATGACGCTCAAAAAGAAAGCGGTATTGCAAAATGCGGTGCTGCTGGAAAACAGCGGCATCGTAAATCCCGGACGCTACCGCACCAAGACCATCCCCTCCGCCGGAATGCTGCTGAAGGAGGAAGATTCCGCCGACAAGCAGCAGTCCTTTGAGGTTTGAGTATGAGTGATTTCCGTAAAAAATTCGGCTGGATCATCGTGACCATTCTGGGCAGCGCCCTGTTTGCCTTTGGCTTTTCCTGCTTCCTGATGCCAAACGACATCAGCACCGGCGGCATCTCCGGCCTTGCGCTGGTGGCGGTGGAGCTGCTGGGAGCGGGCAGCGTGGGCAGCCTGTCCATCCTCATCAATCTGCCCCTGTTTTTGCTTGGGGGCCTGAAAATCGGCAAGCGGTTCTTTTTTGGTTCCCTGACGGGAATGCTGGTCAGTTCTGTGCTGATCGATGTCTTTGCCTTGATCCCCATGCCCGCCACGGAACCCCTGATCGGGGCGCTGTACGGCGGCGTGCTGTGCGGTCTGGGGCTGGGAGCGGTGTTTGCTGCCGGGGCCTCCACGGGCGGCTCAGACATCGTGGTGCGGCTCCTCAAGCTGCGCTACCGGGATGTGCCCATTGGACAGATCTCCATGTGCTTTGACGCCATGGTCGCCGTGATCACCGGCATCGTGTTCCGGGACCTGAACAAGGCCCTGTACACCGGCGTGACGGTGTTTCTCAGCGGCAAGGTCATGGACGCGGTGGTATACCGCTTCGACTATTCCAAGGTGGCGCTGATCATGACGAAGGAGCACCAGAAAATCGCAGAGGCCATCAATGACCGCCTGGACCGGGGGGCGACCTTCCTCCGCGGCCAGGGCAGCTATACCCATCAGGAGATGATGGTGGTGCTCACCGCCGTCAAGCGCCAGCAGATCGCGGAATTAAAGGAGCTGGTCATGGACATTGACCCTGCCGCCTTTGTGATCGTGCAGGAGGCCCATCAGGTTCTGGGTGACGGCTTCAGCCGGTATCACCGAAACGCATTGTAAAAGAGGTGTATGTATGAGACGAACGCTGCTGCCCCTGTTCCTGGCGCTGTGCCTGCTGCTGGGTGGCTGCGGCTGGCTGAACGGAAGCTACGTGTCCGTGACGCCCCATGAGGTCCCTAAGCAGGTGTCCCATACGGATACCATCACCGCCGGCAACTATAAGGAATTTCTGGACGCGCTGAAGCAGCTGGTCTCCGCCGGGACGGAGGTAGCCGCTGTCCATGTGGCGGAGTACCCGGCGAAGGCGCTGGAAGTGGGCGTCCGGCGGGCGGTCTACAACGTGATGCACAATGATCCCATCGGGGCCTATGCGGTGGAAGATATCCAGTATGAGATCGGCTCCAGCAGCGGCCTGCCCGCGGTCTCCATCACGGTCACCTACCGTCACAACTCCACGGAGCTGCAGCGCATCCGCAGCGCGGTGGGAATCGAGCAGGCCCGAACCATCACTGCCAACGCGCTGGAAAGCTATGAGGCGGGCATTGTGCTGCTGGTGAGCCAGTATGAGGATACAGATTTTTCCCAGTTTGCGCAGGACTATGCCAACGAACACCCGGAAACCATCATGGAGGTCCCCCAGGTGACCCAGGCCCTCTACGGCACCGGAGACAGCCGGGTGGTGGAGCTGATCTTCTCCTACCAGACCAGCCGGGACTCCCTGCGCCGGATGCAGACCCAGGTGAAGCCCGTGTTCGACTCGGCGGTGCTCTATGTCAGCGGCGACGGAGACGACTACCAGAAGTTTTCCCAGCTCTACGCGTTCCTGATGGAGCGCTTTGACTATAAGCTGGAAACCTCCATAACGCCCTCCTACAGCCTGCTGCGCCACGGCACCGGAGACAGCAGGGCCTTTGCCCAGGTCTACGCCGCCATGTGCCGGGACGCGGGACTGACCTGTATGACCGTCACCGGCACCCGGGATGGGGAGCCATGGACCTGGAACATCGTTCTGGACGGGGAAGAATACTACCACGTCGATCTTCTTCGGTGCAGCGAAAGCGGGAAGTACCGGGAGCGGACGGATGAGGAAATGGAAGGGTACGTCTGGGACTATTCCGACTACCCCGCCTGTACTGGAAAGCCGGTTCCGGAGCCGGAAACCCAGCCCACAGAAAATAATGAAGAAATTTCAAATTAGGGCTTGACAAATCTCGAAAAATCGTTATAATAAGCCATGTCCGTTGCGGGTGTAGCTCATCTGGTAGAGCGCCACCTTGCCAAGGTGGAGGTAGCGAGT
>JAUNSH010000062.1 GCA_030539285.1 Eubacteriales bacterium | reverse complement strand
CAGCGAAAAATCGAGATTTCAGAGTTTGTCAACAGCACCGTTTCGCGACACCCTTTCGAGAGAAGCATATTGATTTCAGTTATGGTATTTGAGCCTTGAGGATTTGTCGGTACTTTGCATAGTGCGTGCTCAGTGCATAGTCGATGACACATTGCTTCGGAATGTGGTACTCGCCACGAATTTTGAAACTCTTAACAGTTTTATTTTGAAGCAGCCGTCTGGCCTGAACCTCTCCCAAACCGCCGAGCATTTTGCAAAACTCGTTTAGGGTTACGACATCATCGTACTGGCTCCAATAGGTTTAGATCATTCATATTCAGTTATTCCCGATTATGTAAGCAAATTGGAAAAAACGCTGGTGTATTATTTTATTTGTGTTACATAATGGGGCTGCCTTTAAGATGTAGAAGATACATCTTCCTCGGAAGCGGCCTGCATCTTGAACTGCTCCATAGCCTGCTTGGCCTGAGGAACGTTGATCCGATTGTTGTTGCTGCTCATTTCAATTCTCTCCTTACGTCATTAGTTGGGAAAGGGCGTCGGTTTCACTTGGAAATCGGCTTTTTCTTTCCGCAACCATAGCTTTTCCCGGATTCTAAATCAAATCCAAGTGAAAGAAAGGAAGACAGTGCAGATTTTGACATATTTTTTGATTTTCACGTTCGCGCCGTATGACAGGCCGGCCTCGTGCCCTTCGGCGGGCGGCTCAGATCCGCTTTTTAATCCCGCCTGAAAATATCCCGGGTGTAGACTTTTTCTCTTACGTCGCCCAGACAGGGGTCATAGCGGTTGGCGATGATGCAGCCGGACAGCTGTTTGAATTTTTCCAGATCGTTGACCACCTTGCTGCCGAAGAAGGTTTCGCCATTATTCAGGGTCGGCTCGTAGATGATGACGGTAGCGCCCTTGGCCTTGATGCGCTTCATGACGCCCTGAATGGCGGACTGGCGGAAGTTGTCGGACCCCTGCTTCATGGTCAGGCGGTAAATGCCTACCACCACTTCCTTTTCATTGGCGGGATCGTATTGCCCGTCGGCATAGGAGTAGCCCCCGGCCATTTGCAGCACCTGATCGGCAATAAAGTCCTTCCGGGTGCGGTTGCTTTCCACGATGGCGGTCATCATGTTCTGGGGCACGTCGGCGAAATTTGCCAGCAGCTGCTTGGTGTCCTTGGGCAGGCAGTAGCCGCCGTAGCCGAAGGAGGGATTGTTGTAGTGGCTGCCGATGCGGGGATCCAGGCACACGCCGTCGATGATGTCCCGGGTAGAAAGCCCCTTGGTCTCGGCGTAGGTGTCCAGCTCATTAAAATAGCTGACCCGCAGGGCAAGATAGGTGTTGGCGAAGAGCTTGACGGCCTCGGCTTCCGTAAAGCCCATGAACAGGGTGGGGATATCCTCCTTGACGGCGCCCTGCTGCAAAAGAGCGGCGAACTGTTCCGCCTTTTCCCGGGTGGCGTCATCGCAGGACACGATGATACGGGAGGGGTACAGGTTATCATACAGGGCCTTGCTCTCCCGCAGGAATTCCGGGCTGAAAATGATGTTTCCGGTATGGTACTTCCTGCGAACGGAAGCGGTATAGCCCACGGGGATGGTGGATTTTATGACCATGATGGCGTTGGGGTTGACCTTGAGGACCAGCTCAATGACGGCCTCCACGGCGGAGGTGTCAAAGTAGTTTTTCTTGCTGTCATAGTTGGTGGGGGCGGCGATGACCACGAAATCCGCGTCCCGGTAGGCGCTTTCCCCGTCCAGCGTAGCGGTCAGATCCAGATCCTTTTCCGCCAGGTATTTTTCGATGTATTCGTCCTGAATGGGGGATTTGCGGCTGTTGATCAGCGCCACCTTCTCGGGGATAATATCCACGGCGGTGACGTGGTTGTGCTGGGCGAGCAAGGTGGCGATGGACAGACCCACATAGCCTGTGCCTGCCACAGCGATATTGCAGGAAGGCACGGGTTTGGCCTTGGCGGCGGCCTTTGTACTGTCCACGTACAGGTCGGTGATTTCGAAGTCCAGCGTTTCGGCCAGAGCTTCCAGCTGGTCTGTGGAGGGCTTGAAGGTCTCGTTTTCCAGCCGCCCGATCATGGAGCGGTTGATGCCGGTGCGGTCCGCCAGCTGGGCCTGGGTCAGCTTTTTGGCTTTCCGACGGGTTCTTACGGTTTCCGCCAAACGGGCGGTGGAGAGCTTTTTCATATGTGATACCTCACTTAAAAAGCGATTCAAAACGGCATGAATAAATTCTTTTGGATGATTTCGCTGTGAATAGTAGCATATTAAGCTATAAAAAGCAATACATATAGAAAAATTCTGTTTTCAGAAGCATAATTGGAACACAAAATGCTGCTGAAAACAGAATTAAAATAGGGGATACGCTTCATGGACGGTGTTTTTCCAATTCTTTCAGAAAGGCGGTGCCGTAGCGCTGGGCCTTGACGGCGCCGACGCCGGAGACAGTGAGAAATTCCTCCATGGTTTTGGGCTGCTTTTTCGCCATGTCCTCCAGTGTGGCGTTGGAAAAGATGACAAAAGCGGGCACCTTTTCCTTGGCGGCCAGCTTCAGCCACAGGGCCTTCAAATCGGCCAGAAGCCCGGAATCGGCGGTGACCGTGCCGGACTGGGGGAACCGCTGGTTCAGGGCGTTTTCCTCCATGGTGACGGTGACGGCCTGCCCCCGGAACAGCACATTTGCCGCTACCGGGGTCAGTTCCAGGATCTCGCTGCTGCCGCAGTTCAAATAGCCCTGCTGCACCAGCTGGGCGATGATCTCCCGCAGCTCCTCCCGGGAATAGGCGTTCATCAGGCCGTAGGTACTTAAGGTGTCCAGCTTATTCTCCCGGAGCCGCTTATCCTTGCTTCCCCGCAGTACCAGCACGGTCATGGTGATGGTACTGTCGTGGCCCAGGGCGGTGGTGATCCGTTTGACACAGGAGAGCACCATCTGGGACTCTTTGGTAATATCCTTTGTCCCCAGCCTGCCGGGTTCCTCCGGTTCTGCTGGGGGCATTTCTTTTTTCGGCGGGACACAATTGCCGCAGTTGCCGCATTTCGGGGTGTTGTACTGGCCGAAATAGCTTAAGATATACTGCCGCAGACAGCCGGGAGTCTGGCAGTAGTCTACCATGTCCCACAGCCGCTTCATATCCCGCTGCTTGAGGGTTTCCCGTTCCTCGTCGGGAAGTTCGCTTTCCTCGTAGGATTTTTCGATGAGGAATTTGGCGGTGATGATGTCCCGTTTGCCAAAGAGCAGGATGCACTCCGCTTTTTCGCCGTCTCGGCCTGCCCGCCCGGCCTCCTGATAGTAGCTCTCCATGCTCTGGGGCATATTGTAGTGGATGACGTAGGACACGTTGGACTTGTCGATGCCCATGCCGAAGGCGTTGGTGGCCACCATGACGGTCTTCCGGTCATAGAGAAAGTCCTCCTGATTCTGTCTGCGCAGCGCGTCGGGCAGCCCCGCGTGATACCGGGCGGCGGCGAAATTCTTGTCCAGCAGAAAGGAGCACACAGAATCCACCTCTTTCCGGGTGGAGCAGTAGACGATGCCGCTTTTGTCCTTGCGCAGGGCAAGGAGGGTCAGAAGCGTCCCCCGCTTACTTTCGGGGGTGCGCACCTCGAAGCGCAGATTGGGCCGGTCAAAGCCCGTGACCTTCACCAGCGGGTCTTGCAGGCCAAGGCATTTCTGAATGTCCCGGCGGACGGCGGGGGTGGCGGTGGCGGTGTAGGCGCAGACTACGGGACGTTTTGGGAGCTGCTGCAAAAATTCGGGAATTTTCAGGTAGCTGGGCCGGAAATCCTGCCCCCACTGGGAAATGCAGTGGGCCTCGTCCACGGCAACCAGAGAAATGGGCACCTCCCGGGCCATGGACAGAAACCCTTCCCCCAGCAGCCGCTCCGGGGCGGCGTAGAGAATTTTGTAGCGGCCCTGCCGCAGATTGCGGAAAACAAGGCTCTGCTGCTCCAAAGACAGGGAGCTGTTCAGGTAGGCGGCGGGGATGCCGGCGGTTTTCAGGGCCAGCACCTGATCCTGCATCAGAGAGATCAGGGGGGAGATCACCAGCGTGATGCCGGGAAGTATGATGGCGGGGATCTGGTAGCACAGGCTTTTTCCGCCGCCGGTGGGCATGATGCCCAAAACGTCCCGCCCGGCAAGGACGGCGTCGATCAGTTCCTCCTGTGCGCCCCGAAACTCCGTGTAGCCAAAATACCGGTTGAGTACCTCGTGCTTGCTGTCCAATCCATCGCCCCCTTTTGCGGCCTTTATGATATCATAAATTGTGCCTGCCCGCAAGAGCGGGAGAATAGCATCTTGCAATGGTGGTCATATTATGATATAATCACGATACCAAAAGGAGGCGTTATTCATGTCAGGTGCCATTTCTATTCGGCCGTCCAAGGATCTGCGGAATAACTACGCGCAGATCTCTGCACTTAGCCGCAGCAATCCGGTGGCCATTACCGTGAACGGCAGGGAAGACACGGTGGTGCTGAGCCACGATGCCTTTGTGGAGCAGCAGAACTATATTTCAGAGCTGGAAGCCCGACTGGCTGTGTATGCCCATCTCGCTCAGGCCATGGACGATGAAAAATTGGGCAGAGTTCAGAAGGCAGGGGACGTGTTCGATGATATTGTAAAGGAACTGGACGAATTGGAGCTATGAAGTATCGTGTGCAATTTACTGACACGGCCAGAGAGGATCTGCGGGCACTGGCTTTCCACATCGCGGAAGTTTCCGGGGATAAAGAGCTGGCGAAGCGTTTTGTCAGGGAGCTTCAAAAAAGCTGCGAAATTCTGGAAACCTACCCGGAAAGCGGCGCCCTGCCCAGAGACCGGGTGCTGAAAAGCGCCGGATACCGCTTTCTGGTTTACAAGGAATATCTGACCTTTTACACGGTGGACAAAGAGCGCTCTGTGGTCACGGTGCTGGCGGTCTTCAACGGCAGGAAAGATTATATGCGTGTAATGAAGCGGTTCTTATAGAAAAAATGCTCCCTTTTGCAGAGAGCATTTTTGCGTCAGCAGCGGCCCAGCAGGCGCAGGTAGAATTCCACCGCCCGGTGGATGGTCTCTACCCGGATGCGTTCGTTGTTGCCGTGGATCAGGCCCCGTTCCTCGGCGGTCAAATCCATGGCGGAGAAGCGGTAGACGTGGTTGCTGATGCGTCCATAGTGCCGGGAATCGGAGCACTGCACCATGAGGTAGGGGGCTACCACGCAGCCACGCCAGGTCTCGGCCACGGAAGCGGCCACTTTGTTCCAAGCGTCGCAATCGGTCTCAGACACGGGGCTTGGCTCGAAGGACTCGATGGCTTCGATGGTTACGGCCTTATTGTTCACAGTCTTTTTCAGGTAATCCAGAGCGGAAGCCACTGTATCCGAGGGGTTCAGGCGCATATTGGCCACCATTTCCGCCTCCGGGGGGATGACATTCCGGGCAGAGCTGCCCTTCATCTGGGTGAAAGCCACAGTGGTGCGCATCAGGGCGTTCATCTCCCCGCCGCTCTTTTTCGCCATCAGGTCAAGGAGCCAGCCGAAGCACCAGAGGTTGGAAAAGATGACCCGGTAAAGGAAGGAAGAATACCGTCCCAGTGTGTCGAACATCTGGGCGGCAGGCCCTTGAATGTGGGCGGGGAAGGGGTGGTCTTCCAGATTTTTGCAGGCGGCGGACAGCACACCCACGGGGGTGTGGGGCTTGGGAGCCGAGGCGTGGCCGCCCTGAGAGCGGGCTGTGAAGCGTACATTCATCAGGCCCTTTTCCGCAATGCCGATGAGACCGCAGGGAATTTTAACGCCGGGGAACACGTTTTCCACCACCGCGCCGCCCTCGTCCACCACCATGGCGGGAGTGATGCCGTTTTGTTCAAAATAGGAGACAATGTTGGGCGCACCCAGACCGTTG
Source organism: Eubacteriales bacterium (assembly GCA_030539285.1). Taxonomy (GTDB): domain Bacteria; phylum Bacillota; class Clostridia; order Oscillospirales; family Oscillospiraceae; genus Faecousia. Next base: position 8,516 of record JAUNSH010000062.1, on the reverse strand, counting down.
ACCTCCTCGCCGCCGGAGAAAGCGAAGTACACGTCGTGCTCCGGCTGGAAGCCCTGAGAAATCAGGGTGTTGGCGGCGGAAAGAATGCCGTTGAAGGTCACCTTGGTGTCGAGAGTTCCCCGGCCCCAGAGAACGCCGTCCTCCAAAATTCCATCGAAGGGCGGTTTCTCCCAGTGCTCCTCGTCCACGGGCACCACGTCATAGTGGGCCATCATCACCGCCGGGTCGCCGGGAGTCCTGCCGGGCCAGCGCAGCAGCAGCGCCCGGTCGGGAAGCTGCCGGAAATCACAGGTTGACATAACATTCGGATACAGCTTGGGCAAAAGGGAAATGAGCTTCTGAAATTCCTCTCCGTCCTCCTTGCTGTGGTCGTTATAGGACACGGTTCTGCACCGCACCAGCTGGGCCAACGCATCCACGGCGGCGTCCTTGTCAAACGCCACTTCCTCCTGAGACAGCTTCGGCTGGGGCTTGGGGGTGAACATCAGAGCGCGGATGAAAATAACGGCGAAAAATACAACAATGACCGCCAGAATCAGAAATCCAACCATTTACAGTACCCCTTTCTTATATAAAATCCGGGAAACACCCAGCGTGAACAGCACGCCCACGGGCACCATGATGCCCACGGTGCCGGCGTTCAAGGCGGAGATGAAGATGAACAGCACCAGCATCAGCGCAACGGGGGCAATGGCGATCTTCCAGTTCTTGCTGATGAAGGCCACGCCCAGACCGCCGAACAGGGCCGGGAGCATCTGGGCAAAGGCAGGCTCCAGCACCGGGGCTTCCAGAATGGGGGTCAGGGGCACGATGCAGATGACGCCCACCGCGATGATCAGGGTGGTGACAATGCTGGACACGGCGATGGCGATGGTGGAGATGATCTCACCCTCCTCGCTGGAAGCGCTGACCTCGTTCTGCTCCAGCGCGTTCAGGGCGCAGGGCAGCTTCAGGTTGGCGATGTTGCCGGTGACGAAGCTCAGGTAAGAGCCGCCCGCGCCCAGCATGGGCACGTAAGTAAAGGTCTCTACCACGCCGATGGTCCAGTACATGGGGGCCGTGGCGAGAAGTCCCAGAACCAGCGCGCCCCAGTCGGGGGAAGCGCCAAAAATCACCGCCACGCAGATGGGAAACGCGATCAAAAGCAGCATCATGCCGAGGTTCCAGATCCTTCCGTCCCGGTGGACGCTGTCCATGTAGCTTTTGGTATCTCTCATTTTTCACCCCTCCTTAACCCAGCCAGGCGGTAATGGGAATGGCTGAGGCCATGCCCAGCACCAGAGAAATGGGCAGGGCGTAGTCATTCACCCAGTGCCACTTGAACACCTTCAGCAGCAGACCGCACAGCAGCATGACGAGGGCCGACACCGCCATGACGCACACGGGGATCAGGCCGGAGGTGGGGCTGAACCCCTCCACCGGCGCCCACAGCCGGGAGATGTCGCAGAACACGAAGCCCACAAAGGCGGAGATCATGCCGATGAACATGGCGTTCTGGAAAATCTCCGCCCACTTGGCATCCTTGGCCCCCAGCTTGCTCATGCCGCCGAGCAGTTTTTTGCCGATGAGGGGCACCAGCCAGATGCCGACCAGAATAGAGATGGTCATGACGAGGGTGATGTTGACATACTGCTGGGCCGTCAGGGAACTGACCTTTCCAAGTTCTAATCCCATGGCGCTGAGGGCGTTGCTGGCGGCGATGGCCTCATAGCTCAGAGAACCCACCACACTCAGCCGCAGCCAGGGCAGGGGAATGCCCAAGGATTTGGACAGGGTGATGACGCTGATGACGATGGACACCGCCGGGGCGATGGTGAATACCGCCGCCGTACGGATGGTCTTGCGGATTTTTGCTTGGTTCATGCCGATCTCCCGGCTGCGGCGCAGGGCCTTGATGAGAAAGTACACACTCTGCCCCAGTACGGCGGCAATGGGGATGACCACCAGCAGGTAGAGCAGGGGATGGTTTACGGAAAACGTCATTTTGACACCTCCTGAATTTGATGGGTCCAGTATAGCACGCTGACGCGCTGAATTCAAGAAATAGCATCAGAGTTGTGACCCGGGGAGAAAAGGGTCAAAAAACAGTCCGGCCCCGATCAAAGAAATTGCAGGCGGACTTTGCAGGCGATTGACGAATGGCGGTTTTAACGGTATAATCTATCGTAAATCGCGTGGAACGGAGCGCCGGGAAGCCGCCGGGGGATATGCCATGTTTTACTGCCCGCTCTTCCGCTGAGCGGTGTCCGAATTTAACACCATTTTTGAGGAATTGTCAATGTCACGAAGCAGAACAAAAAATACAGCAATCAACATAGCTACGGCCATCGCGTCTCAGGCAGCCACGGTGATCATGTCGTTTTTCACCCGGACTGCTCTGATCCGGACACTGGGCATTCAGGCCGTCAGCCTGAACGGACTGTTCGCCGAAATCATTACGATGCTCTCCCTGGCGGAATTGGGCGTCGGCTCGGCTATCGTCTACAATCTGTACAAGCCCCTTTCGGAGAACGATGAAAAAAAGGTCTGCCAGCTGATGACCCTGTTTCAGACGGCCTACAGGACCATCGCACTGGTGATTTTTGCCGTCGGCCTGCTTCTGACGCCGTTTATTCAATATCTGGTAAACGATATCTCCTATCCCCTGAGCTATATCCGGCTGGTCTACGTGCTGTTCGTGATCCAGTCTGCTTCTTCTTATTTATTTGCCTACAAGGCATCTCTGCTGGTGGCGGATCAGAAGAAGTACATGGTCACCATCATTACGCTGGCGGCAAAAGCGGTCAGTGTCGTCGCGATCGTGGCGGTATTGTACCTCACGGGCAACTATATTCTCTACTTGCTCATACAGATCCTGTTCAACTTCGGCTCCAATATGCTTTCTGCGCTTTACGCGGATAGGACCTATCCGTATCTGCGCAAGGACAGGAGCATGTCCAAAGAGGAGAGAAAGGGCATTTTTAAAAATGTCAAATATCTGTTTGTGGACAGCCTTTCCAACCGGATCGTCAATTCCACGGATAACATCCTGATCTCCGTGCTGGTCAGCACCCTGCAAGTGGGATATTATTCCAACTACAGTGTGTTTTTTGGCATTATCCGACAATTGCAGACAAACTTTTCCGGCGGAATTTCCGGCAGCTTGGGAAACCTGCTGGCAACGGAAACCCCGGAGCATTGCGTGCGGGTCCTGGGCAGGCTGAATTACCTGTTTTACGTGGCGGCCTTCGTGCTGAACCTGGGGATGTTTGCCTGTGTGGGGCCGGTGGTCCGGCTGTGGCTGGGGGAGGACTTCCTGCTGCCGGGGATCGTGGTCTTCATCTCCTGCCTGAATCTGTTTCTAGATTTCTGTAAAGCGCCGGTGTGGCAGACTCTGGGCGTGGCAGGGCGGTTTAAAGAAAATAAGAATATTTCCATCGCAGGCGCTGTGACCAATTTGGTGATTTCGGTGGTGCTGGGCGTGAAGCTGGGAATGGCGGGTATTTTTATCGGCACCACGGCGACAACGTTGGTTCAGCTGGTACTGAAAACCAGACTGCTCTACGGGAAAGTATTCCGTTGTTCCGCCGGTAAATTTGCGGCCCGGTGGGTCTACTATCTGCTCAGCTTCGTGACCGCCCAAATGGGGATCCTGTGGTTTGCCTCTGTGGTGCGGCTGGAGAATGTGTTTGCCCAGATCCTGGTCAACGGCGTGGCGGCGGTGGCGCTGTCCATTCCGTTCTGCATTCTGGTATTTTGGAAGAACGAGGATTTCCGCTATGCGCTGGACCTTGTGCGGACGCGGGCGCCCTTTGACAGGCGTCGGAAACAGGGCGGCGAGGAATGAAGCGCTCACTGCTTTTGCTTGCCTGCCAAGATGCGAAGGACAAGACGACGGTCAATCTCGGGGAGGAAACTATGGAAAAAAAGCTGCCGATTGTTGGTGTGACCCCGCTGTGGGATGAGGAAAAACAGAGCCTGTGGATGCTGCCCGGGTATCTGGACGGGCTGCGTCAGGCGGGATGCCTGCCGGTCATGCTGCCGCTTACAGAGGATGCCTGGGAGATCGACCGGCTCCTGTCACTGGTGGACGGCGTTTTACTGACAGGCGGACAGGATGTGTCACCGGAACTGTACGGGGAAACGCCGTCCGATACGGTGGTGACCTGCAAGATGCGGGACGGGATGGAGACCCTTGTATTACAGAAAGCCATGGAACTGGACAAGCCCGTGCTGGGGATCTGCCGGGGGATCCAATTCATCAACGTCATCCTGGGAGGGACCCTGTACCAGGATCTGCCCACGCAGCATCCCTCGCAGATCAAGCACTGTCAGTGCCCGCCCTATGACAAGCCCATCCACAGGGTCATACTGCGGAAGGACAGCCCACTGTACGGTCTGCTGCGGCAGGACGAGCTGAGCGTAAACAGTTACCACCATCAGGCAGTGAAGGAGCTGGCCCGGAGCCTGATCCCCATGGCGGAGTCGGAGGACGGCCTGGTGGAGGCGGTATACAAGCCGGACCAGAAATTCCTGTGGGCGGTGCAGTGGCATCCGGAGTTTTCCTATGGGACGGAGGAATCCAGCCGCCGCATCTTCGCGGCGTTCGCGAAGGCTATGGGAGCGGACTGAGGGAAAAACGCGGGTGCTTTTCGCGCCTCCCGCGATATGCGCAGACATATTCTGATACGGATATTCAATTAAAATGATCAATTCGTAAGAATTGATCATTTTAATATGAAGATCATGATGAGACGGGAATCTGTGATTTTTACCTCGAAAATCACAGGTACGGCAACACCGTTAGATAGAAATAGGATTAGAAGCAGAGAGCGGCCTCATTCTGCTTTTGATAAACCCATACCTCCGCAAAAAATCGCCCCGGGGCGTGGACAGTTCTTATTTCAGCGCGCCCATTTTTTCCTGATTCATAAAGCCGCCGAACGCCGTCCTCAGAAGGATCAGCATGTCCAGCCGCAGGCACCAGTGGTTGATGTACCACAGGTCCAGGCGGACCCGCTCTTCAATGCTGGTGTCTCCCCGCAGGCCGTTGACCTGCGCCCAACCGGTCATGCCGGGACGCACCTGCTGTCGGACAAGGTACTGGGGGATCTCCTCCTTGAAGTGATTCACATGGTAGGGGATCTCCGGACGGGGGCCTACCAGACTCATCTGGCCCACAAACACATTGAAAAGCTGGGGCAGCTCATCAATGCTGGTCTTGCGGATAAAGCTGCCGAAGGCGGTCTTACGGGGATCCGCCGCGGTGCTCCAGCCGGTTTCCTCCCGGTCGTTTACCCGCATACTGCGGAATTTCAGCATTTTGAAGATCTTCTTTTTCCTGCCCACACGCTCCTGCACGAAAAACACCGGTCCGGGACTGCTGAGCTTGACCCCGATGGCAACCGCCAGCATGACAGGGCTGAGCAGCGTGATCGCCAGAGCAGACCCCACAATATCCATCAGCCGCTTCATTCCGGCCATGACGATGTTGTCCAGAGGACAGCTGCTCAGGTCGATCAGGCTGGTGTCTCCAATGATGTCGATGGAGGGATTGGGCGGGATGAAGTTATTATAGGTGGGGATAACGCTGACGCGGACGCCCTCCTTGTTGGCGGCGAGAACCGCTTTGTTCATCAGCCGCTCGTCATAGCTGTCCAGCGCGATGACCAGCTCGTCAATATCCCGGGATTGCAGCACCCGCTCCAGATCGGCATAGGAACCAAGCAGTTTTTTGGGATATGGGGGAGTATTTTGGGCGATATAGCCATCAATGCAGAAGCCCATCTGGGGATTCTTCTCCACGTTGCGAGTGTACTGCGCCGCCAAACGGCCATCGCCTACAACGAGGATGTGCTTCAGATTGAAGCCACCGCGGCGGATATAATGCAGGAAGATCCGTTCCGCCAGGTGCTTGCCGATGACCAGAAAGCTGCTGATCAGGTAGAACAGCAGGATAGCTATACGGGACACATCCACGCTGTGGATCAGGTATAACACCGCCATAAGAGCCAGTGTGCACACCGCGTTGGCAAAGAGGATCGGCAGGGCTTCACTGCCGACCTGTTTGTAGCGCTTGGGGGAATAGACCAGAAGCATGTAATAGAAGACCACGATGGTCATGCAGTAGGCGGTCAGGATCAGAATGTAACTGCCGCTGGTATAGTCCACGATGGCATAGCCGCCCATCAGGTCATAGCGGATCCAGCAGGCGATAAACCAGGATACGAAGGTAAGAAGGGCGTCGCTGAGCAGATTCAGAATGTTCAGCCACTTTTGATTTTGTTTGATCATTTCTGTCTCATGCCTCTCCATTTTCGCAGCAGAAATCTGCCGCCTTTTTTCAGCCAGTGCTGATTTTCCAGATTCACCACCGGCAGCTCCGTGTAGGCGATGTGGTTTGTCTCCACCCACACATCCAGCAGCCGCTCTCCCACATAACCGAAGACCCGGCGGCTCACGGCATCGTACCCGGAGATATCCAGACGGTCCTCCAGACGGAACAGAATATCAAAGAGCCAGCCGCAGTAGGCGTCAAGGATGTCCTTCTTCATGATGAACATATTGAAGCGGTGGCCGCTGGTCCTGCCCATGACCGCGTCATAGGCCGGGAGATACTCCGGGCACACCTCGGCAAGGATCTGCCTTGTGGTGTCCAGATCCTCCCGGTGGTGGGCGTGGACATACTGACTGTAGTTCGTCTCGATCCAGTAGTTTCGTTTTTTCGGGAGGACGACGTCATGGTCAAGGAGCAGCACCTGGGCCTCCCCGTCGGAAAGAATGCGTGCTTCCTTCTTTCCAAAGGCGCGGCGGGCGAAATACCGCCGGTAGTGGCACAGACCGATATAGTCGGCCCCCAGATTCTGCCAGGCCCAGTACAGCCCAGTCAGCTCGCAGAAGGTCTTGTTTTTTTCGCTGATATTCCTGCCCGTATCGTCGTGGGCGTAGGGCAGGGCCTCGCTGATGGCGCTGCCCACCTGAAGGGGTAGGTACATTTGGGCGCTGGGCATCGGGTAGGTCTTATGGGTGGCGACGATGATCTTAATATCTTTCAAGTATCTCTCTCCTCTCGGGATATTCTTCCGTCTTGCAAATTTGCTGCTAATCGGGTAGAATGGGGGAGCGGGAGAGACGCTGCCCCTCCATGGCCGGATATCTGCGGGCCAGCTCCTCCTTCGGCTGGAACACAATGCAGATCAGCAGAAGGGGGAAGAAATAGTATACTCGTATCGTCAGCATCTCGGATATGCCGTAAACTGCCCACAGGATCAGGGATATGCTGATTCTGGAATCACGGAGCTTTCCCAGCCTGTAGAAGCTCAGGCAGATCAGGATCAGCCAAATGGTTCCCATGCAGCAGAAAAAGTAAGCATAGACATTGTCCAAAGCAATAAAAGGCGTGGGCCACTCCGGTGTTACCGTGACGGGGTCCATAGCAAGTGGCTGGCCAAAGAGAGTGATGCCATAGTGGCTGAAGGCGTGGGCACTCAGATACACTCTCCCGCTCAGCAGACGGTTGAGCTGTTTGAGAAACGGTAAGTCGGGAGTGGTGATCCACAGTATAGTGGTGATCAGCGTGAATACGGCACCGGCAGGTGCGGCCCACTTTGCGGCATAATGGAGGAGAACAGCAGCTTTTCTGCCGTATTTTGCCAGCGCGACCAGCAGGCACAGAAGAATCTCGCACAGGAAAGCCGTTCTGCTGTCCGTCAGCAGGTACATCCCCAGGGCGGTGAGGAGTATACAGGCCAGCGCCTTCCAGTCGATGGAATCAAACTTTTCCCATACCCACAGCATCACCAGATTGAAGAAATACGTGGACAGGGTGTTCGCATGGGAAAAGCCAAGTCTGGCCCGGTGTCTTCCTACATCGTCAATATCAAACAGCTGCCGCTGCCCTTGAAGAAGATCGCAGAAGAAAGCCAGCGTACTGATTATGAGACACAGAGTAAGGCAACGCCGGAGAAGCCGGAGGACATCTGTAATATCCTCCTGCCGAAGGGCGAGAATGGTGATCAAAGAAAAGATCCAGAACATCTGGCCGGAGCCAAGGCGCGTGAGGATACAGGCAGCGCCGAGAAGACCGTAGATGAGGAACATTTTTATCGAAAAATCCTGAAGCAGGAAAACAAGAGCGATCGCCAGGACGTAGATAAGCTTGATGACTTCTTCGACGGTCTCATTGAATGGAAAAACGCTGGAAAAAAACCAGCTCTGTTCTATTGAGAAAAGCGCCAGCGCGAAATACACAATGTATTTCCGGGCAGGCTTCCAGGTGTTCAGAAGGTTCATATCGGCACCTCTTTGCGACAGTTTTCGTGTGTCTTCGTATCGGGTAATCATACCATAAGGCACGTGCTTTCGTCAACTATCTATCCATATGGGGAAGTGAGAAAATCCTGATGTAATTTCAGGATCTTCTCTTAATATTATACAGAAAAGGAAGGAAAACGCTATGTATGACTACCTGATCATCGGCGCCGGGCTGTACGGCGCGGTATTTGCCCGGCAGGCTGTTGACGCCGGAAAGAAGGTCC
>JAUNSH010000061.1 GCA_030539285.1 Eubacteriales bacterium | reverse complement strand
AAAGGCGGTGTCTACCTGATAAAACCAAATGGTTTTATCAGGTAATAGTATTAAACAGCATAAAACGCCATTCTGCACACCGCAGAATGGCGTTTTCGTTTACTTACCGTCTTTGAGAAGATCAGCCAGGGTGATATCCTCAAAAAAATCATCGATCATCTTGTCGAGCCTGTCCCACATGGGCTTGGCCTCGCAGCACTGGGTTCTCGAGCAGGCGGCGGCGCCCTGACTGGTGCAGGACACGGCGGCGAGACCCCCTTCTGTGAGCTTGAGGATGCTGCCGATGGTGTACTCCTCCGGCTTCCGGTTCAGACGGTAGCCGCCGCCTTTGCCGTGGACCGCGTCCACGAAGTCCGCCTTGGACAGGGTCGTCATAATGGATTCCAGATATTTCTGGGAGATGCCCTCAGACTCGGCGATCTCCTTCAGGGGGATGTATTCCCCGCTGCCCCGCTGGGCAAAATGTACCATCACCCGCAGGGCATAGCGTCCTTTGGTGGATACGATCATAGGCTTTACTCGCCGTGGACCTGGGCGTGGAGCTGCTCGTGATCCATTTCCTCGAACTTCTCGTGGTCGTAGGGAATGTTGTTCTTGTCGAAGTAGTCCTTCAGAGCGTTCTTGATGGCTTCCTCCGCCAGAACGGAACAGTGCATTTTGTGGGCGGGCAGGCCGTCCAGGGCCTCGGCCACGGCCTTGTTGGTCAGCTCCAGAGCCTCGTGGATGGACTTGCCCTTGATCATCTCGGTGGCCATGGAGGAGGAGGCGATGGCGGAGCCGCAGCCGAAGGTCTCGAACTTCACGTCTTCGATGATGTCGTTTTCAATTTTTAGATAGATCTTCATGATGTCGCCGCACTTGGCGTTGCCGACCTCACCCACGCCGTCGGCGCCGTCGATGGTGCCCACGTTCCGGGGGTGCATGAAGTGATCCATAACTTTTTCGCTGTACAGTGCCATACTATTCAATCTCCTGTTTTCAATAATCTGTGAATATTGTAGGGGGCGGCGTCCTCGACACCCCGTATGCTGTATTGTTAGTTATATGCGGCTGGCGCCGAAGGGACGTCCGGCAGGCCGTCCCCTACGGGCAGCACAATTACAGAATATATTCCCGCTTGCCGGTCTGCAGATCCCGCCACACGGGGCTCATGTTCCGCAGATACGCGACGACCTCGGGGACGACCTTCAGAATGTGATCCACTTCCTCTTCGGTGTTGTACTCGCACAGGCTCAGGCGCAGGGAGCCGTGGGCCACGTCGTGGACCCGGCCGATGGCCAGCAGCACGTGGCTGGGATCCAGAGAGCCGGAGGTGCAGGCGGAGCCGGAGGAGGCACAGACGCCGTTGGCATCCAGCAGAAGCAGCAGGCTCTCGCCCTCGATGCCCTCAAAGCAGAAGCTGACGTTGCCGGGCAGGCGGTGGACAAGGTCGCCGTTGACGGCGCTGTGGGGGATCTTGCTAAGGCCTTCAATCAGGCGATCCCGCATGGCGGCAACCCGGGGCATATTTTCGTCGATGTGGTCGCAGGCGTCCTTCATGGCGGCGGCCATGCCGCAGATGCCGGGCAGGTTCTCGGTGCCGGCCCGCTTGCCCCGCTCCTGTGCGCCGCCCTCAATGACGTTCACCAGGGGGAAGCCCTTGCGGACGTACAGCGCGCCCACGCCCTTGGGGCCATGGAACTTGTGGGCGGACAGGCTCAGCATGTCGATGTTCTGTTCCTTCACATTGATGTGCAGGTGGCCCACGGCCTGAACGGCGTCGGTATGGAAGGGCACGCCTGCTTCCTTGCAGATGGCGCCGATCTCCGGGATGGGCAGAATGGAGCCGATCTCGTTGTTGGCGTACATGGTGGTGACGAGACACGTGTCGGGCCGGATGGCGTCCTTGACCTGCTGGGCGGAGACGTTGTGATTGTTCTTAACGTCCAGATAGGTGACTTCAAAGCCCTCTTTTTCCAGCTTTGCCAGGGTGTGCAGCACGGCGTGGTGCTCAAAGGCGGTGGTGATGATGTGCTTTTTGCCCTTGCGCGCGCCGAACCGGGCGGCGGAGATGATGGCCTGATTGTCGGCCTCGCTGCCGCCGGAGGTGAAGATGATCTCCTTCGGCTCGCAGCCCAGGCACTGGGCCACGGTGGCACGGGCGGCATCCAGGGCTTCCTTGGCCTCCTGACCCACGGAGTGCAGGGAAGAGGGGTTGCCGTAGACCTTGTCAAAGTAGGGCAGCATGGCGTTGATGGCCACCTGAGAAGCGGCGGTGGTAGCCGCGTTGTCGGCGTAAACTCGCATATTGTATTCCTCCAAGGTATTTACCTAGTAATTCCATGGGTAATATAGCACCATCAACCTACATTGTCAATAGGTAAATCGGCCGCGGATGTGACGAAGTCACGATTTGCGGCAATTTTTGTCAGGAAGTGCAGGCGCTTCCTGATTTTTCGACTTTTTCAGCGGTTACATTCCTCTTTGCAAGCCATATTAAGAAGGCACAGAAAAAGGAGGGATGAACTTGAAAAGGCATTTTTCGCGCCTGTCGTTTTTTATAGTGCTGCTGGCGATGCTGCCTGTGCGGGCATTCGCGGCCCAGTATTTGGTGCCGGTGGGGCAGGTCATCGGCTTGCAGCTATATAATGATACGGTAACGGTGGCGGCCTACGACGATGTGTTGGGGGGCACCGCCAAAAACGCGGGCTTGAAAATCGGGGACACCATTGTGAAAATCAACGGCGCGGCCATCACCTGTGCTGAGGATGTCCGGGCCGCGCTGAACTCCGGCGAAAAGGAACTGAATCTGACCGTCAGCCGGGGCGGCAAGCAGCGGGAACTGACCCTGACGCCCACCCAGACCGAGGACGGCCCCAGAATGGGGGTGTATCTGCGGCAGGGCATCGCGGGCATCGGTACGGTGACCTGGTATGACCCGGACACCGGGGCTTTTGGCGCCTTGGGCCACGGGGTCTGTGACAGCGGCGGCCTGCTGAAAATGACTCGGGGCAGTGCCTATGACGCGGCTGTCACAGAGGTAAAGAAGGGAAAAAGCGGCGACCCCGGCCAATTAAAGGGAACGGCCCGTTCCATTGAACCCATGGCTCCGCTGCTGCGCAATACGGCCCAGGGCGTCTTCGGCGTGACCGCCCAGGGCTGGAAGGGGGAGGCGCTGCCGGTGGCGGAATACGCGCAGATCCACACCGGCCCCGCGTCCATCCGGGCGCAGACCGGCAGTGGGCAAGCGCAGGAGTATTCTGTGGAAATTTTGAAAATCTATCCACAAACCAGAACAGACTGCCGGAATTTCCTGCTGAAGGTAACGGATCCTGATCTTTTAAGCACCACTGGCGGCATCGTGCAGGGCATGTCCGGCAGCCCCATCTTACAGGACGGGCAGCTGATCGGCGCGGTGACCCATGTGCTTGTCAACGACCCGACTATGGGGTACGGCATCTATATCCAAAATATGCTTGACGCTGCGGCGTAAGGAGGAATTTCTATGGACTTTTACAACATTCCCATTGGCTTCGGCATGGCGCTGGCCATGAATCCCCCGGCTTTTAACGCCTATTCCAATCTGACGGAAGAAGAAAAGGATGCTCTTATTGAACGGGCGCACCATGCCCACTCCGAACAGGAGATGCATGACATCGTGGCGAAGCTCTGCCGGTAAAAAACTGCCCGGGAAGGAAACTTCCCGGGCAGGCGATTATTCATTTTTCTTGAAAATGCTCCTTCAGCACTTTGAAAACGGTGGGTGCCAGCAGGAATACGGCAATCAGGTTTGGCACGATCATGAAGCCGTTGAAGGTATCGGACACGTCCCACACAAGGCCCAGATTCACGGTAGCGCCCACAATGGCGATGAGGGCGTAGGCAATGTTGAAGGGCAGGATGATACGGCTTCCGAACAGGAACTCCGCGCACCGGGCGCCGTACAGGCCCCAGCCGATGATGGTGGAGAATGCGAAGCAGCACATGGCCACTGCGGTGAAGATGGACACCCAGTTGCCGTAGACGGCGGTGAAACCGGAGATGGTCAGCTCCGCGCCGGCGGCCTGACCGTAGGGGACAGAGACGCCGCTGAGGAGGATCACCAACGCGGTCATGGTGCAGATGACGATGGTGTCCATAAACACCTCGAAAATGCCGAACATACCCTGCTGGATCGGTTCCCGGGTGTCGGCGCAGGCGTGGGCAATAGAGCCGGTACCAAGGCCGGCTTCGTTGGAGAAGATACCCCGGGACACGCCCTTCTTCATGCTCAGGAAGAAGCTGCCAACGATGCCGCCAGTGACGGCGGAGGGCTTAAAGGCACCCTCAAAAATAGAAGCGAACACAGCGGGAACGGCGTCCACATTGATGACGATGATGCCCAGCGCCAAGACGACGTACAGCAGAGCCATCAGAGGCACCAGTTTTTCGCTGACCCGTCCGATGCGCTTAACGCCGCCAATGAGGATCAGGCCCACGATGCAGCAGATGACGATGCCGATGATCAGGTTGCAGGTGGAGAGCTGGGAAGCGGGCAGCACATTGAAATTCAGCAGCGCAGCGTCAATGGCAGCGGTGATGGTGTTGACCTGGGTGGCGTTGCCGGTGCCGAAGACGGCGCAGACGCCGAAGAATGCATAGGCGTAGGCCAAAATCATCCATTTTTTGCCCAGACCATTCTTAATATAGTACATGGGGCCGCCAACCAGTTCCCCGCGGTCGTTGCGCTCCCGGAAGTGGACTGCCAGCGTCACCTCGAAGAACTTGGTGCACATGCCAAGCAGGGCGGAGACCCACATCCAGAACACCGCGCCGGGGCCGCCGATGGCGATCGCGCCTGCAACGCCCGCAATGTTTCCGGTGCCCACGGTGGCGGCAAGAGCGGTGCACACCGCCTGGAAGGGGGTGATGGCACCATCGCTAGCTTCTTTTTTCTTGAACATCCGCCCGATGGTGCAGCGCAGGGCGTAGGAGAATTTCCGGATCTGGATGAAACCGGTTTTGAGGCTTAAATACAGGCCTACGCCGATGATGCACACCATGGCAGGCAGGCCCCAGATAAATGCGTTGAGAATCCCATTGACTTGTGTGACAATTTCCAAAGAATCTCCTCCTCATGTTGCTATCTAAAAAATATGGCATAACTATACACGATTGGAAGACAAATGTCAATTCTTGGGAGAATTTCGGTTGCTTCCTGACAGAATATATGGTAAAATATACAGAACAGGGAAGAAAAAAGCCTTCCCCTTTGGGGAAGGTGGCTGAGCGCAGCGAGGCCGGATGAGGCTGTATACGGTTACGGATTCGTGGATGGCCGGATAGGACGCAAGCTGGGGCCGCACTTCATCCGTCACGGCTTCGCCGTGCCGCCTTCCCCGGAGGGGAAGGCTTTTTTCCCAAAATCGGAAACATAATAAAGAAAGGTCGCGGACATACATGGAAGAAAACAAGGAAACCCTGGAGCTTTTACGGAAGATCGAGAAAAACAGCCGGATGCAGACATATTCGGGCTATGCCCGTACTGCCCTGGTGCTCGTGTGTGCGGTGTGTGTCGTGGTGCTGACCTGCGCGGTAATGAAGCTGATGCCCCAGATCAATGCCATACTGGGACAGGCACAGGACGCGGTCAGCCAGGTGGGGACGGTGCTGGATTATCTGGAACAGACCTCGTACCAGCTGTCCCAGGTGGACCTGCAGGGCATGGTGTCCAATGTGGACGGTCTGGTGACCACCGGGCAGCAGAGTCTGCAAGCTACCATGGATAAACTGAACGGCGTGGATTTTGACGCCCTGAATCAGGCCATCAAGGATCTGGCGGCAGTCATCGAGCCGCTGGCAAATATGACCAGAGCGTTCGGAAGATAACAAAACGGGAGGGCATAAACCCTCCCGTTAAATTGTTCCCGCAGGGGGCGGCGTCCCCGACGCCCCGTATAGCACCACGGAACGATACCGAGCAGTGCCCAGTGGCGTAACGCGTATTGACCAGCCTGTGCACGCATTGGCCGGCGGCCCTGCCGCCTTACAGGTCCAGCTTCAGGTCGTTTTCCTTGATCCAGCCCTTCTTGCGCAGGATCTCGCAGAACACCCAGCTGAGCACTGCGGGCAGAACGAAGCAAATGAGAACCAGCCCGGCCCAGTCCATGCCGGTGATGGCAGCCTTGGCACCGGAAGCCACGTCATTGACCCAGCCGGTGTACACGCCGATCTGGCCCACAAAGCCGCAGGTGCCCATACCGGAGGACACGGCAGTGCCGTTCATTTCCAGCTTGAACAGGCAGGTAGCCAGAGGGCCGGTGATGGCGGAAGCCAGCGTGGGAGGGATCCAGATCCTGGGGTTTTTCACGATGTTGGGCATTTGCAGCATACTGGTGCCCACGCCCTGGGCAACCAGGCCGCCCCAGCGGTTTTCCTTGAAGCTCATGACGGCGAAGCCCACCATCTGGGCGCAGCAGCCGGCAACAGCCGCGCCGCCGGCAAGGCCCGTCAGGCTCAGGGCCGCGCAGATGGCGGCGGAGGAGATGGGCAGGGTCAGGGCAACGCCGATGACCACGCTCACTAAGATTCCCATCCAGAAGGGCTGCAGAACGGTAGCCCAGCGGACGAAGGTGCCCACGCTGGATGCTGCCGCGCCGATGGGAGCGGCAATCAGGTCAGCCACCAGAATGCCCACCAGCACCGTGACGATGGGAGTCACCAGAATGTCGATCTTGGTCTCCTTAGACACCAGCTTGCCGCACTCGGCAGCCACGATGGCCACAAAGTAGACAGACAGGGGGCCGCCGGCACCGCCCATGGCGTTGGCGGCGAAGCCCACGGGGATCAGGGAGAACAGCACCAGCGACGGGCAGTGCAGGGCAAAGCCGATGGCCACGGCAATGCCGGGGCCGACCATGGCGGAGCACAGGCCGCCGATGGTGTAGGTCACCGCGCCCTCTCCGGAGCCGATGGTGACGATGGGGTTCTGCAGAAAGGCGATTGAGAACTGCTGGCCGATGGTGTTGAGGATGGTGCCCACCAGCAATGTGCAGAACAGGCCCTGGGCCATAGCCCCGAGGGCGTCGATGCCGTAGCGCTGGAGGGCGAAGATCACATCTTTACGCTGCAAGAATTTTTTCCATTTGTCCATAAGCGATACTTCCTTTTCCATATAATGTATGCATTATACCTGCGATCACCCGATTTTGCAAGAAAGAAAAAAGATTGGCAAGCCTTGACAGAAAATTTGGTTTACGCTATACTAAAACCAAACACGGAATCGGAGCTATTTTATGAAAAAAGACAAATACTAAATCTTTTAAGGGGGAATATCCATGGATTACAACGCGCTGATTCAGAACAGAAAGTCTGCCCGTCAGTTTACGGATAAGAAGGTGGGAGACGCTGTCTGCACCGAGCTGGAAGCCTACTACCGGGATTCCTGCCAGCGGCTGGTGCCGGGAATCTCCACGGAGCTGTGGATCTTCGGCGACAACACCCGTCAGGCGCTGGAGGGTGCGGCGGGCTACAACGAATTCCTGGTGGGCGCGCCCCAGTATCTGGTTCTGCTGTCCGAGAAGGCGGAGCTGGCCTACGAAAACGCGGGCTTTATGATGGAGGATCTGGTGCTGAAGCTGGAGGACATGGGCCTCGGCTCCTGCTGGCTGACCTTCACCGACAGCAAGGCGGTCAAGGAGGCTCTGGGCATCGATTCTCCTCTGGAGGTTGCCGCCATTGCCGCTTTTGGTTATCCCCAGAAGGCCAGAAAGCGTATGCGTATCAACATTCTCAGCATGTCCAACGTGGATATCAGCGCCAAGCGGCACTATTTTGACCCCAAGCGGCCTGTCAGCGACATGGTGTTCCTGAACGCCTGGGGGCAGACTCAGGGCGTGGACGAGCACATCGGCTTCTATGACGACATGCTGTGGGAGGCTTTCTACGCCGCGTCCCTGTCTCCCAGCTACTTAAACCGCCAGGCCTATGGTTTCGTCATTTCTGGCGGTCAGGTGATGCTGGTCAGCCGTCCCGATGAGTACAATACGGAGATCGACGGCAAGCTGAGCCTGGGCGTGGTCATGCTCCACTTTGCCGCCGCGGCCTCCGCCTGGGCGGGCAAGGTCACCTGGAAGCTGGGCAGCGATGCCAAGCAGATCGCCCTGCCCGAGGGCTACAGCGTGGTCGCTTCCTGCGCTCTGTAAAAATCGTTCTATAACAAGGCCCCCGGCGGATATCCGCCGGGGGCAAATTGCGTCGTAGGGGGGCGGCGTGTTAAACCTAAAACGATATATCTGAAAGCCAGCACAGCAAATTCTGTCATCCTGAGCGAGCGAAGCGAGTCGAAGGATCTTCTGTCGGCAGGAATTGGAACCGGAAAGATCCTTCGACTC
The DNA here is from genome assembly GCA_030539285.1 of Eubacteriales bacterium. GTDB lineage: Bacteria > Bacillota > Clostridia > Oscillospirales > Oscillospiraceae > Faecousia. Next base: position 6,099 of record JAUNSH010000061.1, on the reverse strand, counting down.
GCTTCGCTCGCTCAGGATGACAGTGGAGAGAGCAAAAAAGAACGCTCCCTTCTGCAAGGGAACGATACCGAGCGGTGCCCAATGGCGTAACGAAAATATACCAGCCTGCGCACGCATTGTCAGCGGCGACTCGCCGCATGAAATAACCCCCGGTCAGCTTCTTTGTTCGATAGCTGCCGAGGGTTATTTCATGGAACAGTAGGGATCGATCATTGGGTAACCTCCATTTCTTTAACTAAGACGCGATCTCCGTTCATTTTTTTGAATTGCTTCCGTCTCAATTCCTATAGTATGGTTTCCAAGAAATTTATGTTATCGGAAGAAAAGGTGAGATCCGTCTTTCGATTCCGTTTTTCATGGGAATCTGGGGTGAATTAGATCATTGGTATCACCTCTTTGTAGCTATATAATAACACCGCCTTTCTCAAAACGCAAGATGGAAACCTTCCTAAAATAGTCCGGTTTTTTCCGTGCAAATAGGAGAAAATAAGAATTATGGTCAGATAATAATTGACTGTTACAGGACGGCATGCTATAATAAATCTGTTGAGCGCCCCGGCATTGTTTGCTGGGGCGTGTCTGTAAGCGGAGGAAACGCACATGGAGTGGAATTTGGGTGAAACGCTGGACTATTACCGCCGTCAGGGCGCGCCGGGAGACCAGAACGCATTGATCGCCCTGTTAAAGGAAATTCAGCGGGAAAACGGCTGTATTCCGGCGGACACTCCGGCAAAAATCGCGGAGTATTATGAGATCAGGGAGCCGCTGGTGCTAGCGCTGATCCGGCGGGTTCCCAGTCTGCGGCTGTCCGGTGGCCACTGTATGGAGCTGTGCGCCGGGCCGAACTGCGGAAAATCCGCCTTCCTTGCGGATTTCGCGGAAAAAACCGCGCCGAAAAATGTCACAGTGAAGCGGGTGGGCTGTATGCGCCTGTGCGGAAAAGGGCCGAACCTGCGCTGGGACGGCAAGCTGTACAACAGGGCGGACAAGGCCCTGATCCAGCGGCTGATGGAGCAAAAATAAGAAGAGTGTGCCCCTGCTGACGGCAAAATTGGCTGCCAGCAGGGGCGTTTTTGTTGGACTATCCGTCATGAAAGAACGATTTTCCGCCGTGCAGGAACATTTTGGAGGAATGCAGTAAAATATGACCCGTAAATTCGGAACCGCTGGTGACATTGCACAAAGGCAGGGCGTTTCCAACGAATACCAGCTCGGATTTTTGCATAATTCGCCGTCAAAAATCGCAGAGAACACGCTCGATTACCGGGCAAAATGGGGATTACGGGGGGACGCGATGCAATTTTTAACTTGCAAAATTGCAAATCTGTGATATAATGCACCTATCACTCACTCCGCAAAACGGAGAATACAAGGAGGAAAAGACAATGAAAATGAAGAAGACTCTCTCCATCGTTCTGGCAGCTATCATGGTAGTGACTCTTCTGGCAGCCTGCGGCGGCTCCGCAACCAAGATGACCATGGGCACCGGCGGCACCGCTGGTACCTACTACGCTTTCGGCGGTGTGCTCGGTCAGTACATCAAGGACAAGGCGGGCATCGATGTGACCGTGGTTTCCACCGACGGTTCCAAGGCAAATATTGAATCCATCGCTTCCGGTGACTACCAGCTGGGCACCGTGCAGTCCGATGTTATGGCTTACGCCTGGGCCGGCACCCGCTCCTTCGAGAGTACCGGCGCCATCAACGATTTCCGGGTGGTCGGCGGCCTGTACGCCGAGGCCGTTCAGCTGATCACCATGGATCCCAACGTCAAGTCCGTTGCTGATTTGGCTGGCAAGAGCGTTTCCATCGGCGCTCCCGGCTCCGGCACTTACTTTAACGCAATGGATGTGCTGGGTGCCGCCGGTCTGACCGAGGCTGACATCAAGCCCCAGTACCAGAGCTTCGCGGATTCCACCGACGCTCTGAAGGACGGCAAGATCGACGCCGCCTTCATCGTGGCCGGTGCCCCCACCGCCGCCATCACCGAGCTGTGCACCACCAATGACGCGTACCTGGTGCCCATCGACGGCGCGGTGGCTGAAAAGCTCATGGCCGACTGCCCCTTCTACACCACCTACAGCATCCCTGCCGGCACCTACAATGGTCAGGACGCGGATGTGACCACCGTTACCGTGAAGGCCACCTTGATCGTCTCCGCCTCCGCCAGCGACGACGATGTGTACAACCTGACCAAGGCCATCTTCGACAACGCGGATGCCATCGCCGCCGAGAACGGCAAGGGCAAGGAGCTGAGCGTAGAGAACGCCACCAGCGGCATGTCCGCCCCCTTCCACGCCGGCGCCGCCAAGTATTACGCTGAGAAGGGCGTCACCGTGGAGACCAAGTAAGTACGTTTTGACAGGAATGAACGTTGGCTGCGGCGAGCAATTCGCCGCAGCCAATTCGTAAATTTATAAAAGGTAGGGCGGGGGCTTGCCCCCGCCGCGCGGCACCGTTTCCCGTCTCCACACAGGGTTTCGGTGAAAACGCAGTGCGTCCCCTTGGCGGGAGCAAGCCCCCGCCCTATCGTACGGCGCAGCCTGGCAGCCTGTGCCGAATAAAAATTTTGGGAGGAGATCAAATGGCATTTTTGAAGAAAAAAACCAAGCCGGAAGAGCCTATGGACTTGGAAGCGGTCATGAAAAAATTTGACCAGGAATCCAATGTCCGGGTCTGGGAGGGAAAGCCCCGTATCGCGGTGAACTGCGTGCTGGCGGCGTTCTCCCTGTTCTGCCTGTACGTGACACTGTTTGCCAGCTGGCTGGAAGAGCTGCGGCTGACCACCTTCGTTGCGTGGATCGTGTTTCTGGGTCTTCTGGTGTTCCCCGCGAAGAAGTCTCACCATAAGGTCAACCACATCCCCTGGTATGACATCCTCGCCATGGTGCTGGGCACCGGGGCCTTCCTCTACTTCTCCTTCAACGCTGTGACCATCATCCAGCAGGGCACCCGGTTCGCGTCCTACCAGATCGTCATCGGCATCATCGGCATTCTGGCCCTGGCCGAGGTCTGCCGCAGAAGCGTTGGCCTGCCCATCCTGATCGTGGCGGGGTGCTTCCTGGCCTACGCCCTCATCGCGGGGCTTTCTAACCCCACTCTCTGGGGCAAGCTCAATTATATTGTGCGCTACCTGTTCTACAGCAAGGAGGGCATTCTCTCTACCCCCATCAATGTGTGCTCGAAATTTATTGTCGTCTTCATTATTTTCGGCGCGTTTCTGGAGCGCAGCGGCATTTCTGATTTCTTCATCAACGTGGCCAACTCTGTGTTGGGCGGCCTGTCCGGCGGCCCTGCTAAGGTTGCTGTCGTTGCCAGCGCGCTGCTCGGCATGGTGTCCGGTTCCTCCGTTGCCAACACTGTTGGCTCCGGCTCCGTCACCATCCCCCTGATGAAGAAGACCGGCTACGATTCCGAGTTCGCCGCTGCCACCGAGGCCGCAGCCTCCACCGGCGGTCAGATCATGCCCCCCATCATGGGCGCCGCTGCCTTCCTGATGGCGGACTATGTGCAGATCCCCTACGGTCAGATCGCCCTGAAGGCCATCCTGCCCGCCGTTTTGTACTTTGCCGGAATTTTTGTTGCCGTCCATCTGGAAGCCAAGAAGCTGGGCCTGCGGGGCCTGAGCCGGGAGGAGCTGCCCCGTCTGCGGCCCCTGCTGAAAAAGTCCTATCTGCTGCTGCCGCTGGTTCTGCTCATTTATCTCGTGAGCACCAGCACCAAGAGCATCCAGTACGCCGCCGCCATCGCCATTGTGGCCGCGATTTTCGTATCCCTGTTCGACAAGAACACCCGCGTGACCCCCAAGCGTTTGCTGGAAGCTTTGGCTGCCGGCGGTCAGGGAACCATCACCGTTGCCGCCGCTTGCGGCATTGCCGGCGTCATTGCCGGAACTATCACCATGACGGGTCTTGCCAATATGCTGATCAACGGTATCGTTGCCCTGGCTGGCAATCAGGTGTTCATCGCCCTGTTCCTGACCATGATCTGCTGCATCGTGCTGGGCATGGGCGTACCCACCACCGCTACCTACTGCATCATGGCGGCCACCTGCGCCCCCATCCTCATCCGCATGGGCGTGCCCGCCATCGCGGCCCACTTCTTCGTGTTCTACTTCGGCATCGTGGCCGATGTGACGCCTCCTGTGGCGCTGGCGGCCTATGCCGGCGCGGCCATTGCCCAGGGCAGTCCCATGAAGACCGCCGTCACCGCCACCAAGCTGGCTGTGGCCGCCTTCATCGTGCCCTACGTCTTCGCCCTGAACCCCGCCATGCTGTTTGTGGACACCAACATCGTGGGTGTCATTTCCATCAGCGTGACCTCCTTTATCGGCATTTTCGCGGTGTCCGCCTCTCTGGAGGGCTACATCAAGACCCATATGGCCTGGTATGAGCGTGTGGTTTGCTGCGTGGGCGGTCTGATGCTGATCTTCCCCGGTGTGACTACCGATGTCATCGGCGTGGCGATGGTTGCCCTGGTGTTCGTCATGCAGTTCGCCGCCGCGAAAAAGAGCAATAAGCTTCCCGCTGTGGAATAAACGCGAGGTCCCTGCTGTAACAGTACGATGCGAAAACCGTAGGGGCGGGTCAATGACCCGCCCCTACAGCGGATTTTAGAATGAGTGTACGGCAGATTTTGCCGTCCCGTTTCCGTATTTGGCGGAATTACACGATAATCTGTCGAAGACGGCAAAAATATTGGCCTATTTTTCAGGGAAAACCCCTTGCAAAACAGAGAATTCGGTGGTATAATATCCACGTTAAACGGTAGAATGTAGGCAAAGAGAGGCGCGAGCGCCTCTCTTTCTTCTTAGCCTTGAGGAGGTCATAACGCCAATGAAAGTGACAGAGCTGGTGGCGGAATTCGCCCGCCCCATTGTGGAAGCACATGGCTGCGAGCTGTGGGACGTGGAATATGTCCGGGAGGGAAGCGAGTATTTCCTGCGGCTGTACCTTGATAAAGAGGGCGGCGTGGATATTAACGACTGCGAGGCCGTGTCCCGGGCCGTGGACCCCATTCTGGACGAAAAAGACCCCATCCCCGGGTCCTACCACTTCGAGGTCTGCTCCGCCGGACTGGAACGGGTACTGAAACGTCCCGGTGATTTCCAGCGGTTCCTGGGCAGCCCCATTACCGTGAAGCTTTACCGCCCCAGAAACGGTCTGAAGGAAATTCCCTGCGTGCTGAAAGAATATGACGCCGGAAAGCTCACCGTGGAGGCCGGAAAGGAAACCATTACGTTTGAAAAATCCGAGGTCGCCCAGGTGCGGCTTCGCGTGGAATTCTAAGGAGGATTAACAATGGCACCCAGAAAGAATGCCAAGAAGCAGGCCGAAGCTCCCAAGGTGGATATCGGCGCGGAAATTTTCGCTTCTCTGCGGGAGCTGGAAAAGCTCAAGGGCATCCCCGTGGATTATATGGTGGAGCGACTGAAGCAGGCGCTGACCAATGCCTACCGCAAGGACCGGGAGGACCACCGGGACGTTCCCGCTGAGAACGTGGTGGTGAACCTCAGCGAGGAAGGCCTGAGCATGTACCAGATCAAGACCGTCGTGGACGAGCTGACCGATCTGGCGCTGGAAATTCATGTAGATACCGCCAAGCGGATCAATCCCGCCGTGAAGGTGGGCGATACCGTGGCCATCCCTGTTGACATCGCGAAATTCGGACGCATCGCCGCCCAGACCGCCAAGCAGGTGGTCATTCAGGGCATCCGGGAAGCCGAGCGGGGCGTCATGTACGAATCCTATTCCTCCAAGGCCCAGGAGCTGCTCACCGGAACTGTGCTGCGCATCGATCCCACCACGGGAGACATGTTCATCCGCATCGGCCAGGGCAATGAAACCTCCGACGCTGTTCTCCGGGCTTCCGAGCAGATCCCCGGTGAGAAGCATAAGGAAGGCGATATCATCCGGGTCTACGTGTTGGAAGTCCATAAGATGGGCCGCGGCCCCCTGGTCCACGTGTCCCGGACCCACCCCAATCTGGTGCGCCGCCTGTTCGAGCTGGAGACCCCCGAAATTGCCGACGGCCAGGTGGAAGTGCGCAACATCGCCCGGGAAGCCGGTTCCCGCTCCAAGATGGCCGTCCGGGCCACCA
>JAUNSH010000060.1 GCA_030539285.1 Eubacteriales bacterium | reverse complement strand
ATCAGACACCCGGTGGCGGGGACAACCAGACACCCGGCGGTGGGGATAACAACGATTCCGCACCTGAAGACCCATATCAGACGGCAATCAGTATGTTTATCGAAACCGCACCGTTGTCTCTGCGCATCAGCTGCAAGAATGTGGGTAGAGGGCAGACATTTACGGTTCAGAAAGGTAATGCAGTAAACCTGTTTTTCTCCACGGACATCACGGATCCGATACATAAACAGTATGTGAAATGGACCGTGGAAAGTAGCCCAGCAGGTCCCTTGCAGGGCATGAATAACGGATATGGAAACTACACACTTAGCTGCAAAACGGACAATGTGGAGGATGCTGAATATAAATATAAAGTGACCGCAGAGTATAAAGCTGATGGCGTAACTGTACTGTCTGATATATACGAGTTTACCCTGTCTGTGCAGGAAAAGGTAGAACAGCAGGAAAAGGCCAACGACTTCTATATGGTTTTGCGGGTCACCTCGGACGATAAGCAATATACCCCACAGATGGTCTGGCAGGGCATTCATGTGACTGTCTATGACGGAGGAAGCTTCGGCTTCCAGCTCTACGATGCTGCTATCGCTGACCCCTTTGCAAAAGAGGAAGAAGAGATTTCCTTCCCCGAAATTGACTTCGGCAGCGGTATGACGGCGGCGGAGATCGCCAAACTCCGTAAGGACCAGGAGAAGAAGATCAAAGAACTGTCCGCTTCCGCCAAAATGACCGAATCTGAGTATAACCTGATGGAGCGGGAGTTCAACGACGGCAGCATCCGAGCTACCCTCGATGGCGAGGTGGTAAGCCTGATCACCGAGGAGGAATCCCGGCAGAATAGGCTCCCCATGATGAAGGTCTCCGGCGGCGGCGGGTTCTACGTGCAGGGCAGCGTCAGTGAGCTGGAAAAGGACAACCTGAAGCTCGGGCAGGAGGTCTCCATCAACGACTGGAACACCGGCATGATGTACACCGGCACGGTGGAGTCCATCGGCGACTTCCCCACCCAGGATGATGGCTGGAACGGCATGGGCAACCCCAACGCCTCCTACTACCCCTTCCGGGTCTTCATTGACGGCACCGCCGATTTGCAGGAGGGCAGCTACGTCAGCGTGACCTACTCCGCGGCGGAGGCGGAAAACGGAGTCTATCTGGAAAATCCCTTCCTCCGTACGGACGACGGGGAACCCTACGTCTATGTCCGGGGCAAAAACGGCAGGCTGGAAAAGCGCACCGTCACCACGGGCAAATCCCTGTGGGGCAGCTACACAGAGATCCGCAGCGGCCTCACCGCCGACGATTACGTGGCCTTCCCCTACGGCAAAAATGCGAAACCCGGGGCGGCTACCGAAGAAAGCGACCTGTCGGCGTTGTACGGCTACTAAGGAGGGCTGACTATGCGGGAAAATATCGGTCTGGCCTTTCAGGGCATCTGGGGGCATAAGATGCGCTCGGTGCTGACCATGCTGGGCATCATCATCGGCATCGCCTCCATCATCACCATCGTGTCCACCATTCAGGGCACCAACGAGCAGATCAAGGAAAACCTCATCGGTGCGGGCAACAACGTGGTCACCGTCCAGCTGAACAAGGACGGGCGGGTCTACGACCTGAGCTGGAATTCCATCCCCGACGGGGTGCGGTGCATCAGTGAGGAGACCCGGCAGGCGCTGGAAGAAATCGACGGCGCGGAGCGGGTGTCCCTGTTCTACAGCCGGGATTATGTCGACCGGATGTTCTACCAGAACACCCAGTTTAACGGGAAACTCTACGGAATTGACGAGAATTTTCTGAGTGTCTACGGCTATCAGGTGAAATCCGGCCGGGGCTTTACAGAAGAAGATTATGTAAATCACAAAAAGGTAATTCTGATCGATACCAGCGTGGCCACCAGCCTGTTTGGCGGCGTGGACCCGGTGGGAAAGACCATGGAGCTGCAGGGGGATGCCTACATCGTTGTGGGCGTGGTGGCCCAGTCCAAGGAGTTCGCCCCGGTGATCAATTCCATGAAGGATTATCAGCTTTATGTAAACCAATCTGCCGGAAACGCCTATATCCCGGACAGCCTGTGGCCCACGGCCTACCGCTTTGACGAGCCACAGAGCGTGGCTATCAAGGTGGAAAACACCGACGCCATGACCACCGTGGGCAAGGACGCGGCGGACCTGCTGACGGAAAAGCAGATCCTGGACACCAGCTCCAAGCTGGACTACCGCAGCGAGGATATGCTGGAACAGGCCCAGCAGCTGCAAAAAATGTCCCAGGCCACCAACAGCCAGCTTATCTGGATCGCCAGCATTTCCCTGCTGGTGGGCGGCATCGGCGTCATGAACATCATGCTGGTGTCCGTTACCGAGCGAACCAGCGAGATCGGCCTGAAAAAGGCCATTGGCGCCAAGAAAAAGCGGATCTTGCTGCAATTTCTGACAGAATCCGCGGTGCTCACCAGTTTGGGCGGCGTCATCGGCGTTATCAGCGGCGTGATTCTGGCCCAGGCTATCTCGAAAATCATGCAGATCCCCGTGTCCATCAGCCTGCCCGCCATCGGCGTGGCGGTGGTGTTCTCCACTCTGATCGGCGTGATTTTCGGAATGCTGCCCGCCGTTCAGGCGGCAAATCTGAATCCCATCGAGGCATTGCGGCGGGAGTAAAGGAGAAAAGTATGGAAGAAAAATTCATTTCCGCGTGGGCTTCCGCGAGAGAAAAAGCCGCCGCTCTGGGCGTGAAAATGCGCCCGGTGGCGGCGGAGGAAGCGATAAAATCGGCCCATCGGTGCCTTGGCGGGCGGCGGCTCAGCGACGGCTTCAACGCCCTGCAAAGCAAAGGGCACTTGGAGCTGACGTTGGAAGCTATCGCCATCGACAAGCGCTACACGGGCCTGTTCTCCGACGAGGAGGCCAACGAGGCCCTGACACGGCTGTTGGAAGCGGGCTACAAATTCTGATACTGATTCTTGATTAAAATGTTTTATTTTAATCAAGAAGGCACCGCCTGACGGCGTTGCCGCATCTATGATTTTCGGGAAGGAAAATCATAGATGCCCGTCTCATTATGATCTTCATATCAAAATGTTCAATTCTTTCGAATTAAACATTTTGATTGAAAATCAGTATGAGAACCGTAGGGGCGGGTCACCGACCCGCCCGTCCGCGAAGCGGCTGTGATACTAGTTTTTAATAAAACGGTTGAAAACCGTTTTATTAGGCCGCGGATAAAGCGGCCAGCGGCATAGCCGCTAAAAAACGTAGTCCATACATTTCTCGACGCCATCGGCGGCCTGCGATTCTATCGCAGGATAAAATGGTGTTAACCATTTTATCGAGAAATAGTATGATGCGGTGCGGCTTCGCCGAAGGGAGGGGCAGTGACCCTCCCCTACAAGAATCCCCCGCGGATCATGACATCCGCGGGGGTATTCTTTACTTTTCGTTCTCCGTCCGATCGGAGATGATGAACCGGGGACGGGCTTTGGTCTCCATGTAGATCTTGCCCACATACTCACCGATGACACCCAGCGAGATCAGCTGGATGCCGCCGAGGAAGCAGGTGACGATCAGGCTGCTTGCCCAGCCGCTGACCACGTTGCCGGTGAAGTAGGACACCAGCGCGTAGACGATCAGGGCGAAGGCCACCAGAGAGATGACCACACCCAGCCCGGTGATGATGCGGATGGGCTTGATGCTGAGACTGGTGATGCCGTCAAAGGCCAGCGCCAGCATTTTTTTCAGAGGATAATGGCTCTTCCCGGCGATGCGCTCATGGCGCTCATAGTAGACGCAGGTGCTCTTGAAGCCCACCAGCGGGAACATGCCCCGGAGGAAAATGTTGACCTCTTTGAAGTTCGCAAACTCCTTCAGCGCCCGGCTGGACACCAGACGGTAGTCCGCGTGGTTGTACACCGTGTCCGCGCCCATCCACTTCATCAGCTTGTAGAAGCTTTCGGCGGTGAAGCGCTTGAAGAAGGTGTCGGTGTCCCGCTTGCTGCGCACACCGTAGACGATCTCCGCCCCGGACAGATACTCATCCACCATGGCGTCCATGGCGTTTATGTCGTCCTGCCCGTCGCAGTCGATGGAGATGGTGATGTCGCATTTGTCCCTGGCCTCCATCAGCCCTGCCAGAAGGGCATTCTGATGACCCCGGTTCCGGCTTAGGCAGATGCCTGCAAAGTGCTCGTCCTCCCTGGCAAGGCGGCGGATGATGTCCCAGGTATCGTCCTTACTGCCGTCGTTGACGAACAGCACCCGGCTGTCCGGGCTGATTTTGCCCTGATCTGCCAATGAGAGGACTTTGTCCCGGAACAGGGGCGCGGTAAGCGGCAGCACCGCTTCCTCATTGTAGCAGGGGATGACGATGTACAGTCTGGGGATTTTCACAAAAATTCGCTCCTGTCTGTCAAATTTCCAAAACGCTTACCACTTCCGTAGGCCCTTCCAGCTGGATGGAGGTCACGGCGTTTCCTTCGCCGCCGATGGTGACCTTCAGCGTTCCGCCCCGGTTGTGGGCGGTCAGTGTGTTCTCAGGCAGCTTTCCGTTCAGCCACAGGACGCTTGCGGTGGAGCCGCAGCCGGTGCCGCAGGCCAGGGTAAAATCCTCAACGCCCCGCTCGAAGGTCAGCATCCTTACCTCGCCGGGAGCGATGGTCTGATAGAAATTCACGTTGGCTCCCTTGGGGAAGGCGGGGTCAAACCGCAGGGCACGCATCCGCTCCCGCAGGGAGTCGGCATCAGCCCACAGATCGCCCTTATATTCTGCCACGGCGTGGGGCACGCCGGGATCCCCCAGCTCCACATAGGCGATATCGCCCTTGCGGTGCAGGTCCAGCACGCCGGGGTTGTTCAGCTTCACCCGGTACTGGTTTTCATCAAGCCGCTTTCCAGGCACCAGCCCAGCGTCCGTCTCAACCACCATGTCCGCACCGGCGATGCCGTGATCGAATGCGTAGCGGCAGATGCACCGGGCGCCGTTGCCGCACATCTCCCCCCGGGAGCCGTCGGCGTTGTAGAAATGGAGCTTAAAATCGGCCTTGTCAGAATGGTCCACCGCCATAAAGCCGTCGGCATTTTTGAGTTTACATAATTCGAGAGCCAGCGCTTCAAAATCCAGCGCCTGACCCCGGGCGTCAATGACCATAAAGTCATTCCCCGCGCCGTTCATATACGTAACAGTCATGAAATGGCCCCCTTAAGGACGATTGTAGGGCGGGGTCATGACCCCGCCGACGCACTAATTCTTTTGTACAGGCATCGTCCTGTAGGAAAGCTGTGTGCGTCGATTTTTACTTGAATAGATTACTGACCGGGTCGGCGGGGTCATGACCCCGCCCTACGGCTTTATCCGAGAATGCTCTCCATATTGTAAAGCCCCACAGGCTTGCCCAGCATGAACCGGGCGGCATCCACCGCGCCGTCTGCCAGCATGGCCCGGGTGACGGCCTCGTGTTTCAGGGTCAGCTGCTGGGTGCCGGTGTGGAGGATGACCTCGTGAACACCTACCACGGTGCCTATGCGCAGGGAAGAAATGCCGATCTCGTCCTTGGTGCGCTTGCACTCACCGCTGCGGCCGCAGTTGGCCCAGGCGTCGGGACGGACCTCCTTCACGGCGTTGAAGAGCATCAGAGCCGTGCCGCTGGGGGCGTCCACCTTCCGGTTGTGGTGGGCTTCCACGATCTCAATGTCCGCGTCGGGGAAGTATTTGGCGGCTTCCTTGGCAAGGCGGCACAGAACGGCAACGCCAAGGCTCATGTTGCCGCTGAAAAACACGGGGATCTCCTTGGCGGCGGCGTAGATCAGGGCCTTTTCCTCCTCGGTGTGGCCGGTGGTGCCGATGACGGCGGCCGCGCCGATTTTTTTCGCGTAGTTCAATACGGAGGAAATGGCGGTGTGGTGGGAAAAGTCTACCACCACATCGGCTTCCACGGTTCCCAGCGCGTCAAAGGTCTTGGGAACGCCGTTTTCGCCGTCAATACTCACTTTTCCGACAACCTCATCACCGAGGATGCCGCAGATCAGCTTACCCATGGCGCCGTTGGCGCCGCAAATCACAGCTTTCATACGTTAATACCCAGCTTTCTCATCTCGGCAAAGAGAACGGCCCGGGTGGCATCCTCCATGGGAGTCAGGGGCAGCCGCAGGGTGTCGGTGCCGAAGCCCAGGGCGGCGGTGCCTGCCTTGGCAGGGATGGGGTTGACCTCGCTGAACAGGGCATTGATGAGAGGCAGCAGGTCGCACTGCATCTTGGCGGCGGCGGCGTAGTCCCCCCGCAGGCAGGCATCGGTCATGGCAACGGACTGCTTGGGTGCTACATTACTCAGCACGCTGATGGTGCCCTTGCCGCCCATGGCCATCATGGGCACGGTCAGGGCGTCCTCGCCGGAGTACACGTCGATCTTGTCGCCGCACAGGTGCATGATCTCCACCATCTGTGCAACATTTCCCGTGGCTTCCTTGATGGCGGCGATGTTGGGATGCTCAGCAAGCTTTGCCACGGTCTTGGGCAGCAGGTTGCAGCCGGTGCGCCCGGGGACGTTGTACAGGATCATGGGCAGGGTGGAAGCATCAGCCACGGTGGTGAAGTGCTTGATAAGGCCGTTCTGGGTGGCCTTGTTGTAGTAGGGGGTCACCACTAAGATGGCGTCCGCGCCCACCTCGCAGGCGTTCTTGGTGTTGTGCAGCACGTGCTCGGTGTTGTTGGTGCCGGTGCCGGCGATGACGGGGACACGGTGGGCCACCTTCTCCACGGTGTAGGCGATGACCTTTTTCTGGTCCTCGGGTTCAATGGTGGCGTTCTCGCCGGTGGTGCCCATGACCACCAGGGCGTTGATGCCGTTTTCAATCTGGAATTCGATGAAGCGGCCCAGGGCTTCGTAATCAATGGAGCCGTCGGAAGCCATGGGGGTGACGATGGCAGTAGCCATGCCGGTGAAAATCGTGTTCTTCATATTCTTATCTCTCCAATTTGTAATTTCGTAGGGACGGGGCACTGCCCCGCCCGTCGGCGTCAGCCGCGGATGCAATGGCCGCTATCGCGGATGGGCGGATCAATGACCCGCCCCTACAAGGGCGGCTAGACGACATACTGATTAAAATATTCGTACAGCGGGGTGAGTTTTTCGAAAAAGTCCCTGACCTCGTCTTCCAGCTGGGGTCCGAACAGGGCTTCTCCCGGTTCGATGGTCCGGGCGCAGCTGATCTCGCCCTTCCAGGCGAAATAGGGGGCGAGGGCCGGGTCGTCAGGGACTTTCGGCCGTTTGTAGCACTGGGCGGTAATTTCTTCTCCCGTGGCCCGCTCTGTTCTGTGGATCAGACTCAGAAATTCGTCTGGCTTCGCCGCGATGCGTTGGCGGAAGGTTTCGAGAGTTGCCGTCCGGGGCTTCCAGTAGAAGAAGCCATAGCTGGCTCCCTCCGGGGTGATCTCAAAGTACAGGCAGGGATTCTCCGCCCACCAGTCCACTTCCTGCCGAATGCACAGCCACAGGCTCTCCTTGTAGGGGGTAGGCGGGTGCATCCGGGCGTCCCGGTAGATACGGCTGACTTTCAGAATACTGCCGGGTTTCTCGAGAAACGGCTGGAAGACCGCCTGCCCCAGAGCTTTCATCGGCTCATAGAGGGTCTCGGTGTACTGCTTTTTGTGCTCCAAAAACCAGTCCCGGTTGTTGTTCATGCGAATGCCCCAGAGAAAATCCACGGTTTCCGGGGTAAAGCCGGTAAACATAGCTTATTTTCCTTTCATCGCAGGGTCAGAGAGGGCTGACTTTCCTGCTTTTTGCGGGTTTTGTAGATGACCTGATAGAGGTTTTTCGTCTTAACTGGGCGATCCTCTACCTCAAAGACATACCGCTCGCAGGCATTCAGGACCCGGGTGCCCTGATATTCGATCTCCCGGGGGATCTGGTGGTTGTAGGAGGTATGTACGTGGCCATGCACCAGGACCGGGGGGTGGTATTTGTCCAGCAGCTCCACCAGCGACTCAAAGCCCCAGTGGGCCGGATCCTCGTCGTCTCCAAGGCCCGCCGGGGGCGCATGGGTCACCACGATGTCCACGCCGCCCATCCGCTTGAGCTTCCAGGACAGCTTACCGATGCGCCTGCGCATCTGACCGTCGGAATACTGGTGGGGGCCGGGATGGTACCGGCGGCAGCCGCCAAGGCCCAGGATCCGGATGCCGTTGTACTCCACGATATGCCCGTCGATGCAGTCGCAGCCCTCGGGGGGCACCTGATCGTAGTTTACGTCGTGATTGCCGTGAACATACAATACCGGGCACTTTGCCATGGTCACGAGGAAGCTCAGGTATTTGGCGTTCAGATCTCCGCAGGAGAGGATCAGGTCGTAACCGTCCAGCCGCCCGGGGGTGTAGAAGTCCCAGAGGGCGGGGCACTCCTCATCGGAGATGGCCAGAATCTTCACGAATAACAGCCTCCTTTTCCGTGGGAATGGAATCCCGGTAGATGCCAAGCTGGCGGACCATCTTCTGGGAAACCGGGAGGATCTCCTCGAAAGGCGGAATGGAACCAACGACATTGTCGCACAGCCAGTCCATGTGCAGCACTTCCTCCGGGGCAAAGTGCCGCTGTCCGTCGTTTTTCACGGTGCCGTCCTGGGCAACGATCCGGCGGAAAAAGGGATCCAGCTGGCCGCTGGTGATGTTGGCTTTCAGGAGGTTCGCCATCTGGCGCACGCCCTCGGGCAGCTTGTCGGACAGACCCACGTCAATGACACCGCTGTCCATGCCCAGCCAGAAGTTCAGGGCGGTGGTGTCGGCCTTGTCCCGCTTCCAGCCGCCGGAGAGGATACTGCGGATGACAAACTCATAGAATTTGCCCCAGACCCACACCGGGCTGGCCAGGGAAATGAGACCGCCCCGGCTGTCCATCAGATAGGTGCCGTAGCTGCAGAAATCCAGATACATTTTCGACTGGGTGGGGGTGTCCCGGTTGGAGACGACCCGGATACCGTCGGCCAGGAAGTCCGCCTGGGGCGTGCCCGCTACACAGGACCACCGCAGCTCGATCTGGGCACGGGGATTGGTCATCTGGGCACCCAGGGCGAAGGCGTTGATGGAGGCAGGCACACCGAAAATGGGGTAGGAGGCGATGTAGCCGATGCGGTCGTCGCCTGCCATGGCGCCGGCGATGGCGCCGGTGATGAACTTACCCTCATAGATCCGCCCGTAGTAGGTGCGGATGCTGGAATAGGCCTGATCCACGGAGCAGTTGAGGAACCGCACCTTGGGGTACTTCACCGCGGCCTTCAGGGTGGCGGTGCTGAGCGGCGGGGCGGTAGTGAAGATCAACTGGGCTCCCTCGGAGACGGCCTCCTCGATCTTGGCTTCCGCTGCCTCGGTGGTGTTGGCATCAAAATAGCTGCGCACGGCGATTTTTTCGCCGAGAACCTTCTCGATGTGCGCCCGGCCATCCTCGTGGCCCAGCACCCAGGCGCTCTGGGCGGGGTTCAGCTGGTGGATGAAGGCCACGTTCAGGGTGTCCAGACCGGAAACCAGGCGGGTGACCAGATTGGTCTTGGTCTGATCCTCGGCCTTGGTCTGCACCTTCACAGCGTCCTCCTTGGTGGAGCTGATCACGTCGTCCCACAGGGCGGCGACGCTCTTTTTCAGCTCCGCGGCGGAGAGTTTACCCAAGTCCGTGTAGGGGTACAGCTCCAGCCACAGAAGCAGTGCTTCTCCGGGGAGCACGTCCTCCTTCCGGGAATCCATGGACAGATAGGCGTCCCGGAAGTAATGGAAGTAGGCCCGGAAGGTGCGCCGCTCATCCTCGGTCCAGGGGTCGCCCATTTTCTTGTCCAGATGATTTAACAGCTTGGCGTAGTCGCCGGGGCGGCGGAACTGGACGCAGTAGATTTTCGCGCCCTTGTAGAAGTCCAGAAATTCGTAATAGGCCCGGATGCGGGGATCGTCGGAGGGGGTGGGCATGATCCGCCGGACATTGCCAGGGATCCGGGGGGCGTCGTAATAGCGCAGGACGCTGACCCGCTTGTTGCCCTCCTGAACGTAGAAATTACCCAGATATTCATAGCACAAAATGGGATCAGTGATGCCCGTGTCCCCCAGATGGGCAGTACACAGGCTGATCCACTTCATGGCAAATTCACTTTTCGTATCCAGCAGGGGTTTGAAGGTGGGAGTAAAGGCGGTGATGCGTCCGGCGGTCTTGGTGCCGACGATCCGCTCGGCAGGGATCTCCACAAGACCCAGATCCACCACGGTCTGTGCGGAATTTTCCGGCAGCAACTCATCCAGCACCACGGGATGGGCGGGCTTTCCGGCGGCAGTCAGTTCCTTATATTCCTTCTGACCGGCCTTCAGGGCCTGTACATATTCGTCTGTCGCCATTTGCGTATTCATGGCAGCCTCCGTTTGTATAGTTGACAGTTGAAAGTTGAAAGTTTTGGTATCCCATTCGGGGACAATTAAAAATCCGTCCCGAAGGGACCCCTTAATTTTCAACTTAACATTACTTATTATCATATACCAAAACCGCCGGATTTTCAATCGGCTTGTTTAATTTCTCACATTTGTGCAATTCAGGGGAGGACAACCGTTTCCAATTGGCGAACATGACAAAAGAAGCCCGGAAGGAGATTCCTTCCGGGCGGGGTATCAACCATAGGGATGCAGGGGCGCGGACAGCAGCTTTAACAGAGATCGGGAGATCTCTTCCACGGAGCTGTCAAATCCCCGACGATGCCAATCCAGCATCATGCCATACAGGCCGGAGATAAAAAATATCTGGGTATCCCGGTCCCACTCCAGCAGATCCGGGTAGATCACCAGCAGAACGGAAGGATCGTAGGTCAGCACGAACCGAACCACCCGGTCCATCAGCAGAGCGTTGCACTGGCTGCGGTCCAGCGCGTCCAGCAGCTGTCTCTGATCCTTCCAGTAGGAGAAGAAGCGGTGAAGCGGCTCCATTTCCGGTTCGTACGCCTCGAAGGAGCCGAGGGTGTGGTCAATGAGTGCGTAGAGCACATCGTTTTTATTTTCAAACAGGCGGTAATATACCTTCCTTGACAGCCCGGCCTCCCGGCAGATGTCACTGATGGTGATATCGTCATAATTGTGCTGAAGAGCCAGCCGGAGAAAAGCCTTCTCCAGAACGAGCTGATTTTTGGCGCTTCTTTCCGTAACGCACAGCTTGTACATATACACACTCCCCAATTTGACAGGTATCGGATGGACTGCCTTCGAACAGGATCCAAGTCATACCCGGGAGCAGGCGATAAAAGCCAATACAAAACGGTTATGAAAACGATCACGCATTAAGAGTAACCATAATTCGTGGTTTTGTCAACAAAAAATTACGTAAACCTCTCCGAAAATCTGCGAAAAATGGAGAGGGCAGGGTGTTTCCGCGCAGGGCGGAATCATGATACTGCCCTGCGAAGCTGCCGCGAACCGGGACATCGGACTGAACGGAAAATGGGACAGGGGAATGATCCCCTGTCCCAAAGGATGGTGATGATCACCAGGACAGCATATTGTTGAACAGCTCCATGTACCGTCCGGCGGGCACGTCCCAGCTGAAGTCCGTCTCCATTTCCTTTTTCTGCAGGGCCTGGAAAGCGGGCCGGTCGTTCTCGTACAGGTTCAGCGCCCGCTTGATGGCGGCGTAGAAGTCGTCGGCGTTGTAGCTCTGGAAGGTGAAGCCCAGGCCGCCCTTGCCGTCGGCATCGCAGGGAGGCACGGTGTCCTTCAGGCCGCCGGTGGCGTGGACCACGGGCACGGTGCCGTAGCGCATGGCGTTCATCTGGCTCAGGCCGCAGGGCTCAGACTTGGAGGGCATCAGGTAGATGTCGCCGCCGGCGTAGATCCGGTCGGCCAGCCCCAGGTTGAAGGTGATCTGGGCAGATACCTGCTCCGGGAACTGCTTGGCAAGATCCTTGAAGAAGCTCTCGTACTGGGTTTCACCGGTGCCCAGGATCAGCAGCTGGGCGTCCTCCTCCCACATGAGCCGCCGGGCAATGTAGCACAGCAGGTCAAGACCCTTGTGGCCCGCCAGCCGGGTGACCATGACCATCAGGGGAACATCGGGCTTGACCGGCAGGCCCACTTCCTTCTGCAGGGCGGCCTTACACTGGGCCTTGCCCTCTACGAAGGTCTCGGAATTGAAGTGGGCGGGCAGAGACTTGGAGGTCTCGGGATTGAAGGTATTGGTGTCGATGCCGTTGGTGATACCGGTGAGCTTCCAGGAGTTTCCGGCCAGCACGTTGTCAAGGCCGTGGGCGTAGTAGGGATACATCAGCTCCCTTGCGTAGGTCTCGGACACGGTGGTGACCAGATCCGCGGTCTCGATGGCGCCCTTCATGACATTGACGGAGTTGTTCATGTCCAGACGGGGGCGGTACTCCCAGGGCAGGCCCAGCATATCGTCGAAGAAGGAGGCGTTGGCCCAGCCCTGATACTCGATGTTGTGGATGGTGTACATGCACCGGGTCTTGGGGAACTGAGCCTGATACAGAGCTTTCAGGTACACAGGGATCAGGGCGCACTGCCAGTCGTTGCACTGGATAATATCGGGCGTCCACTCCAGAGCGATCATGGCATCCAGGCAGGCCCTGGAGAAGAAGGCGAAGCGCTCGCCGTCGTCCATATCGCCATAGATGGCGCCGGTGCGGCCGCCGAAGTAGTATTCGTTGTCCAGGAAGTACACGGTGACCTTGTCGGTCCGGTTCGTCAGCTTCATGATGGCGCAGTACTGCTTCCGCCAGCCCAGAGAGACCCGGAACTCGGCAATCTTTTCGGTGATGTAGGCGGCATTGCTCTTGACCTTATAGTAGTAGGGCAGGAACAGGGCCACCTCATTGCCCTCGATGCGGGACAGGGCAGCGGGCAGGGCTTCCATCACATCGCCCAGACCGCCGGATTTGCAGTAGGGTGCGCCCTCGGAGGCGCAGACGGCAATTTTCATACGGTCTCACCCCGCTTGACGATGACAGGATTCTTCCGGGTGCCGATGAGCTTGGCACCGGGGGTCACGGTGACGTCCTTATCCAGGATGGCATACTTCAGCTCCGCGCCCTCACCGATGACGGTGTCGTTGAAGATGATGCAGCTCTCCACCTCGGCGTCCTTCTCCACGGTGACGTTGCGGAACAGCACGGAGTCCTTCACATTGCCTTCCAGCATGCAGCCGTCGGCGATCAGCGCGCCGTCGATCCGGCTGTCCTCGCCGTAGTAGGTGGGCACGCGGAAACGGACCTTGGTGTAGATGGGATGACGGCCATTGAAGATATCCTCACGGACATCCTGCTTGATGAGGGCCAGAGAGTTCTCGTAGAATTCGCAGATGGACTCGTTGAACATGGCGACGCCCTCGAAGGGGAAGGCGTTCACGGACACAACGCCCCGCTGCCAGCCGCCCAGCACCAGGTCCCGGTCCATGTGGAACTTGTCCCGGGCGATCAGCTCCTTGACGGAGTGGATCAGGAACTGCTTGTTCAGCACGAAGATATCCATGGAAGCAGCATAGTCCGCGGGAGCGGCGTAGTCCACCAGCATGTCGGCGACCTCACCCTTTTCGTCCACCTTCACAGCCAGGTCGATGACCTTGCTGCTGTTGCAGATGCCGGCCTTGGTGACCACGGTCACGTCCTTGCCGGAGGCCACGTGGGCGTTCAGCACGGCGGTCAGGTCGATGTTGGACAGGATGGCGGAGTCGGTCATGACTACCAGTTCATCATCCGCGCCGTATTCCAGGAAGTCCATAGCGTTGGCCAGGGATTCCAGCTTGCCCCGGTAGGTATGGGTCACGGACTGGGCGTAGGGGGTCAAAAATTCCAGACCGCCTTCCTCCAGCTCCAGGCCCCACTCCTCGCCGTCGCCGATGTGGTTCATCAGGGATTGGTAGTTGAAGCGGGAGATGATGCCCACGTGGCGCACGCCGGCGTCACTCAGGTTGGACAGCGCGAAGTCCACCTGACGGTAGCGGCCGCCGAAGGGCAGGGATGCCATGGTGCGCTTGTCGGTCAGCTCGCCCATGTCGGCGTCATTGGTAAAGATAATACCCATTACGTTCATCGTGGTATCCTCCTAATTTACAGCATATCGCCGGGCTTCAGCACGGCATTGGCTTCGACCACAGCGCCCTTGGACGTGACGCTGATCTTCTTCTTTTCGCTGGGCTTGAAAGCACCGCCCACAACGGCGTTGCGGCAGACCTTGGAGTTCTCGCCCAGAATGGCATGGCGGACGATGGCGCCGGCCTCGATGACGACACCGGGCATGACCACGGCATCCTCGATCTGGGCGCCCTCACCGATGGTGCAGCCCACGGAGATGACGGAATGCTTCACGGACCCGTAGACCTCGCATCCCTCGGCCACGAAGGAGTTGACCACGGTGGCCTTCTCGTCGATGTAGGAAGAGGGCAGAGCGGAGTTCCGGGCGTAGATGGTGGAATTCTTGCCGCCGCGCAGCTGGAACTCGGGATCCTTGCCCAGCAGCTCCATGTTGGCTTCCCACAAAGAGTCGATGGTTCCCACGTCCTTCCAGTAGCCGTCGAAGGGATAGGCCATCATCT
>JAUNSH010000094.1 GCA_030539285.1 Eubacteriales bacterium | reverse complement strand
CCGTTACGCTCGGTGTAGATGTAGGGGGCCATTTTGGGGTTCCAGCGGCGGGTCTGATGACCGAAGTGCACGCCGGCCTCCAGCAGTTGCTTCATAGATACGACAGCCATTTTGATATTCTCCTTTTGTTTTTTCCTCCACCCCGATCATCCCGCGTGCCCGCCCATCAAGGGCACTGGGGCGCGCGATCCCCGGGTGTGTGGTGTTTTGTGTCACGGGTCAAAGCCCATGCCGATTCATTATAATGGATAAGTGCCCATTTTGCAAGTATTATTTCCAAAAAAATCTGGAAAAATTCAGAGAGTATGTCATCCTGAGCGAGGGTCGCGAGTCGAAGGATCTTTCCTGCGGCGATCATCGAATGTGGGTAGATCCTTCGACTCGCTGCGCTCGCTCAGGATGACAAAAAACGGACGTTGTCAACTTATCCCAGCAGCTTCTTCCTCGGCACCCGGCAGTCGTTGGGCTTGGCGTCCACCAGCACGATGTCCGGGCCGATCTTTTTGATACAGCTCCAGGGAATGATGAAGTCCTCATGCCGCCCCGCTACCCCCAAAATCCGGCATGGCCCGGGCACCACGATGGCGCAGATGTTCCCATCGGGGATATCAATATGGACATCAGACACGAACCCCAGCCGCTGGCCGTTGCTGACACAGATGACCTCCTTGCATTGCAGGTCGGAAAAACAGATGGACAAACCTTCCGCCCCCTTTCCGTTCACTTTATGCGTTTGGGGTGGGAGATATGCCGACAGAACGCCGTAGGGGGCGGCGTCCCCGACGCCCCGCGGAATCGGTTGGGTGAGGGGGGAGGCCGTCTCCTACGAAACGGTGACGGACTTCCGCATGGCCCCGATGGCCCCTTTTTCCAGCCGGGATACCTGGGCCTGAGAGATGCCCAGGGTGCTGGCCACCTCCATCTGGGTCTTGCCGTCGTAGAACCGCAGGGACAGGATCTGCTTTTCCCGGTCGTTCAGGGCCTGAAAGGCGTTTTGCAGGGTGATGTGGTCCATCCAGCCGTCCTCGGTGTTCTTGGTGTCCCGGACCTGATCCATGACGGTCAGCGGGTCGCCGCCATCGGCGTAGACGGGATCGAACAGGCTCACCGGGGCGCACACCGCGTCCAGAGCCTGACTGACCTCCTCCATAGGAAGCTCCAGCTCCCGGGCGATCTCCTCTAAGGTCGGCTCACGGTCCATTCTGGCGGTCATGGCGTCCTTGCACTGGAGCACCCGGTAGGCCACGTCCCGGATGGAGCGGGAGACCCGGATGGCGCTGTTGTCCCGGAGGTACCGGCGGACTTCCCCCGCGATCATGGGCACGCCATATGTGGAAAACTTCACCTGCTTGTCCGGGTCGAAGTTGGTGATGGCCTTGATGAGGCCGATGCAGCCCACCTGAAACAGGTCGTCGGGATTCTCGCCCCGCTTGTCGAAGCGCTGAATGACGGAGAGTACCAGCCGCAGGTTGCCCTCGATGAGCTTCTGCCGGGCATCCGCGTCGCCCTGCCGGGCACGGCGGAGCAGCACCTCCATTTCCACAGGGGATAACACCCTGAGTTTGGACGTATTCACGCCGCAGATCTCCACTTTTCCCTGCATAGAAACCTCCACAGGTTCTGAAAGTAGCCGCGCGGATGGATTTTCCCGCGGCGTATAGCTTCAGTATGCCCCGGCATCGGGAAATGATACGGTCACCGCTTTGGCGGTTTTTCACAAATTTTCACGGGGCACGGGGAAAGAGTAACAAAATATGACACATGATTTTTACGAATTGTAAACTTTTACGAGACATTTTGAAGAAAAACCGGGGGTTTCACCTGGTGACGTAACGCGGACATTTGCAAACAGAAGCCGGCGATATGCAAATACGTATGCAGGATTTCCACAGGAGGCGGTGGAAACCGAAAACGGCGGGATACCTGTTGATAACTCGAAGTTTTCCACATTCTCCACAGGTTTTTCCACAGGAGTTTTCCACAGGAGGGGAGGATTGTGGATATTCATTTTCGGTTCACATAACACCCGGCGGGCCATTTCGGAAAAATCCCACTTTTTTGCCCGTGGTGGATTTTCACCAAGGGAAAATTTTTGTGCAAAAATTAGGGTCTTGACAGACCTCCCGCGGCCAGGGCCGGCGGCCTGTTCCCGGCGATGGGAAAAAAATTCAAAAAGGGGGTTGATTTTGTCTTGCAAAGACGCTATAATGTGTGTCTGTATGGAAAGCTAACACAAGGAGGTGAAATCCATGCCCAACATCAAGTCCTCCAAGAAGGATGTCCTTTCTTCCAAGATCGCTTATGAGAAGAACAAGGCCAACAAGTCTGCTCTGAAGACCAACCTGAAGAAGTTCGACGCCGCTGTGGTGTCCGGCGACAAGGCTGCCGCCGAGGCCGCTTACAAGGTGGCTGTCAAGGCTGTGGATCAGGCTGTTGTCAAGGGTCTGCTGCACAAGAACAACGCTGCCCGCAAGAAGAGCA
>JAUNSH010000093.1 GCA_030539285.1 Eubacteriales bacterium | reverse complement strand
TTCCGTCCTTACGTCCTGCACACAGTAATCCTTAAACTGCTGCCACTTCTCCGGATCATGCCCCGGAAGGTTCCTCGCCCTCCTACCATTGCTTTTCGTGGGCTTGCAGGGGACGGAGAAAAATTTGATCAGGTTCTCTCCCGCCTTGTCCTTCTGCTCGCCTGTCTTCAGCACCTTCGCTGCATTCTTCAGTGCAAGCGGAAGCGATAACGACGCGGCATGGACCATGGAACAGCGCCAGCTATCCGGGGATAACACACGGCCCAGATAATGGCCGATGCACGTCCTCTCAAACTGTGCGTTCCATGCGGTCTTTATGACCTCCGGGTCGTCAATGGCGTCCAGCACTTCCTTTGGAACCGTCTCCCCACAGGCCATGTCCACAATCCGCACATCCTCATCATCGAAAGCGTAAGCAAACAGCAGAATATGGAAATCTCCTTCCACATATTTATATAAACCGCACTTTCCCAGATCCACGTCACTGTACGTTTCCAGGTCAATGCCAAGTATCTTCGGTTTATCCATATGCACCACCTCCATCTGTGTCAGGAAACCATCTGTATGTATAAGAGGGAGGAAAGGTTTCCCCATCCTCCCCGTGTGTACATTTACAGCAGACTCCTGTATCATCCAAGATAATCCGGGATGTCATCGCCCAGCACATCCTCCCCATCATCAGCCAGCGCGTCAAAATCCGCCTCCGCAGATGCCCTGCCGGACAGACGCTCACCGTCGCGCACAAACTGGATATTTCCCAGCCCTGCCGCCACGCCGCGGTTGCCGTTGGCGTTGAAAGCGTAAAAATTGACGGACACGTTGCAGTAGCAGCCAGAGTAGACCATCATCGGATCCAGGACCGGCTGTACCTTGCGGTCCACTACCTGCGGCGCATCCTTGCTGGTTGCATTGAGGAAGAAGCAGTCCGCATAATTCTCATCGTCCGGACGGTCGATGTCGCCGTCGCGGAGCGGGAGTTTCAGGTTGGGTGGGAGCTTGCCGCCCCACTTGCGGGCCTTTCCGTCCTCCTTTGCCGCCTCGACAGCTTTCTGGATGCGGGCGATAGTCTTCTTATCCTCTTTGGGGATCAGGCAGGAGACGGAGTACTTCTCATCCCCGCCGTTGATTGCCTTGGGTTCCCAGATGTTCGCAAAGGAAATGCGGCATCCAGGGATGACCATCTTCGTTGCGCTGAAATTCTTCTGATTTGCCATAAATCGATACCTCCATTTTTCCGGCGCCGGCCCATTACAGCCGACGCCCTGTGTAATTGTGTTGCAATGCTATTGTCTTTGTGAGAAACCCAAACGGCGCATATGGGGCGCATAAATATACGCCATACACACCTGTCATGCTTCTGCTCTATTGCTATCGCTAAGGCACGGGGCTGTCCCTGCACCTGACAACCTTCTTAATCATTGCCGCCTCCGTTCTCACTCCAACGCTTCAAATTCGTCCGCCGCTATACTTAAATCCACAGCTGGCCTCGGGTCAGACTCCGGCACCAACGCCAGCTTCCCAGGCGGCTTCGTGACAAATTGTCCCAAGATCGTCTGGAACGTTTTCTTCCCCATCATCTTCTCAAACTCAGTGAGAGTAAGAAGTTCCTGCTTATAGATGTCCGTGTAACCCTCTGCTTCCGCAGCTTTTACCACTGCCTTGGTATCTGTGAAGATCCGCTTGCTCCGACCCTCCACCACCTTGTAGCCCTCTACCGGCATACCGTGGTTAATTGCTTCACTGGATACGAAAGCGAACACGGACTCGATCCAGGATGAGATGCGGTTCAGGGACGGCAGGATTTTCACCAGCTCGCCGAAGCTGACGAGCCCCGGCGATTTGAACACCGGGGCGTTTGTGTCGGCGTTATAAGGCGCTGTGGCGTCTGTTTCCTCGGTATCATCCCAGTCTGCAAGTACGCCACTGTCCAAGTCGAGGAACTCCTCACGCGCCAGCGCCAATGCTTCTTCCGCACAGGCCTTGCAGACTGCCTTCGCACGGCAGAACCGGCACCAATCGCCGGGATGCTGCTCGCCTTTCCCCTCAAACGCCATCTTTGCGATAGGCTTGATAGACTCGCCCCAGACACGGAGATCTTCCGCTGGCATCTCAAATGTAGAGATGTTCTCAAGCCTCGGCTGAATGATACTCATCCGCACGGTCTCAATCTCATAGATATAGCCGTAGGCGTTCAGCGCACCGGTCGCATAAAGCATCATCTGGCTATTCTCATGGGCATCCACAAAGACTCCTTTGCCGTTCTTATAATCGCAGATGTGGATCAGGCCGCGTCCGGCTTCATCTTTCCCAAGGATCACCATGTCACCGGTTCCAAAGCCATCCGGCACAATGTTGGAGAAATCCAGCCGTTCCTCCACAAAGCAGAGCGGCTCACACCCGTTCCGCTTCATCCCCTCGATTATGGAAATGACAAACTCCGCATAGAGGTCGGTCGCCTGCTCAATCTCCTCCGTGAAAAACTCCG
>JAUNSH010000059.1 GCA_030539285.1 Eubacteriales bacterium | reverse complement strand
ATAGATTTCTACCAGATACCAGAATCAATTTTGCGCATAACTCTTGACACTACCCTTTCCATGAATGTATCTTCCAGAAATAATCCGGAATTTTTGTATATTATTCATAGAAAAAAAGCAAAAGAGTCGCCAAAACGCGGCTCTTTTGCTACAAAAATATCGAAAGCTTAGTAAGTCAAAACTAACTTCCTGTAATATTATTTTTAATACTTTGCAAATCACAAACACAAATCAGAAAATCGAAATTTATTGAACAGTGTTCAATTTAAAAATTCCCCCTTCAAAAACAATGTCATTTCCTTGAGCATCTTTGTAGAATGATACACTTTCTTTCCCAATTAACTCAAATCCTAACGACTTTAATAAAGCGACAGATGGCATATTGCCTATACCTGTTCCGGCGGTAAACTTTGTAATTCCAAGTGTACGAAGATAATTAAATAATGCTATATGGCTTTCCTTAGCATAACCCATGCCATGATAATCAGAAAGAAAGCAATATCCTACTTCATAGCTATTTTCTCTAATGTTAAAGGCAATATATCCGATTATAGTATCGCCTAAGCAGATTGTAAAAACATATGTTCAATACTGTTATTGAACGTTGCCCACTTGCATACTCTTGCTCGCACTTCTTCCTCGGTTGTGACATGCGGCATATCGTACTGAGCATATTCAGAAGTGCTAAAATCCTTCCAAATACATTGAAGGCCCTTCCAATCTTCTTCCATTACACGACGAATTGTCAATCTTTCTGTTTTAAGCTGCATAGTTATTTTCTCCATACAAATCCCGATTTTCAGCTCAGCGTCAGTCTCCGGCAGGCGGCGGCCAGCTCCCGCAGGGTGCCGCAGGACACCATGGGGCACACCGCCGCTACGGCCTGCACGCTTCGCAGATACTGCCAGTTGTGCTCCGGGATGGGATTCAGGAAGAGTACCCGACCGGCCTGCCGCTTCGCTTCCGCCAGCGCCCGCAGGGCCCGGGGCTGGTCGATGGTCTTGGTGTCCGACAGAATCAGCAGGGTGGTGGCAGAATTCAGCACCGCCGGCTTTTGCAGGCACAGAAATTCCAGCGCCGTGCCCAGATCGGTACCCTTGCCGTAGATGCCGGAGTCCCGGACGAAGGCGCGGAACTGATCCATATTTTGCAGCTGGAAGGCGTCGGCCTCGGTGACGGTTTCGGAAAACAGGAAGGTGCGGAAATTGTCGGACACCTGATTCAGGCTCTGGATGAACCGCAGGGCGAACTCCGAAAACTGCACCATGGAGCCGGACACGTCGCACAGCAGTACCAAATGCTTGCGGTGCGCCCGCTTTTTCTTGTAGCGCAGGTGGTAAAAGCTGCCGCCAGTCTCCAGTCCCTTGCGGATGGTCTTGCGGAAGTCCAGCTTTCCCGTATGTCCCCCGGCCCGTCGGCGGGCGGACAGCTCACCGTTGATCTGCCGGGCCACGCTCTGGATCAGCTCAATGGCCTTGGGAATTTCTGTGTCCTTAAAATCGGAAATATCCCGGTAGAGAATGCCGATTTCGGGGTCTAATTCCTGCCCGCCCAGTCCCGCGTTTTCCATGAGCATCTGCTGCTCCATCAGGGTCTTGGCGAAGACGGAGTGGATGAACTCGCTGTAGAGCTGGGGGTTGCGCTCGGCGGTGCCCCGGTACTTGTCCATGAAGCTGCGCAGCCGCTCCCGGGCCTCCTCGGGCATGGCGGCGTAGGTCTCCCGCTGCTGGTCGCTCAGGTCCATGGGCTTGCCGTTCAGCTGCAATTCTTCCTCCGCTTCCTGCCGGTGCTGCTGAAGCTCCTTTTCCCGCTCCATCTGCTCCTTGGCCTGACGGCGCATGGCTTCCTCGGAGATAAAGAAACCGTCGAAGGCCCGGTCAAAGGTGATCTGCTCCTCCCGGGACTTGGCATAGACCGTGCGCAAGGCAGTCTTCACCCGCTCCCGTTGGTCAAGGCCCAGAGAAATCAGCAGGCGGCTGGCGTCCTCCGTCTCTTTTGGGCTGACGCTCAGGCCCTCCATGCGTAAAATGCGGGAAAAGGCGGAGAGTTTTTCTAAGTACACCTCCGGCTCAGCCATGGTGATGTCCTCCGCAGCTTCCGCCGCAGGTGCAGGTGTGGGGTTCTTCCCCATCTAAATCCATGGCATCCAGGTCTTCATTATTTTTAAGGACAAAGCCCGCGGTCTGCCGCAGAGCGTCCGGGGTCAGCTCCCGGATGCCCAAGGCGTCCAGCGCCGCCGCCCAGTCCAAAGTCTCGGCAATGGAGGGCTTTTTGAGAATCACATCGTTAGAGCGCAATTTTTGCACCGCCAGAGCCACCTGGGCACACAGCCGGTCGTCTACATGGGGAAGCTTGGCCCGCAGGATCGCCAGCTCCTTCTCCATGTCGGGGTACTCAATATACAGGTAAGCGCAGCGGCGGCGCAGGGCCTCGCTCAGGGGCCGTGCCCGGTTGGAGGTCAGCACCACGAAGGGGATGGACTTGGCCTTCACCGTGCCGATCTCGGGGATGGTCACCTGCATCTCCGACAGCAGTTCCAGCAGGAAGGCCTCGAATTCCTCGTCGGCCTTGTCGATCTCGTCGATCAGCAGCACCACCGGCTTTTCTGAACGAATAGACTGCAAAAGGGGCCGTTCCAGCAGATAGTCGTCGCTGAACAGGGACTTCGTCAGGCTGTCCTTATCCTGAGAATTCATATTCACCTGGATAGACAGCAGCTGCTTCTGATAATTCCACTCGTACAGGGCCTTGCTCTCGTCCAACCCCTCATAGCATTGCAGGCGCACCAGATCCCGGCCCAAAGCGGAAGCCATGACCTTGGCCACCTCCGTCTTACCGACACCCGCCGCGCCCTCGATGAGCAGGGGCCGCCCCAATTGCAGGGCAACGTACAGCACCGTTGCCAGCGTCTCATCATAAATATAATGGGCTTCATCCATTTTCTGTTTCAGTTCTTCATAGGTCATAAAGCTACCTCCTTTTTCAGAAGTATACCACATTCCATCCATTTTCGAAAGTAACAAAATCACAGAAAGGCTTGCCAGCGGCTGGTAAAAATGTTATGCTTGTCGAAAAATGTCGAATGGTGGTTTTTCACGTGAATAAACAGATTTCCGGTTTCCTCCTTACCGCATTCTTATGCATCGCCCTGTGTCCGGTCCCGGCGGCAGCGGAGGGGCTGCTCCTGTTGGAGGAGGCGGACACACCGGTCCTGCTGCCGGAAGAGGGGCAGACCACGGTGCTGACCATCCGGGAGGTAAAGGCCCTCCCGGCAGATACTCCGGGGGTCACCTTTCGGGGAACGGTGGTTTGGACGGAGGGCGAAACCGCCATCGTGCAGAACGGAAATGACAGCCTTTGGCTGTGGGCCGCCGGTCCCCTCTCCCCCGGAGACGTGATTCTGGTCACCGGGCAGACGGGGCAAGGGATTTTTCTTTCCGAAAATGTGACTTTGGAGGAAACCGGGCCGCTGCCCGCGATGGAAACGTCCCTCGCGGATGCTCCGGTGGAAGTGCGGGTCGTGATCCGGGGCGGCACGCTGTCGGCGGGGATCCTGACACAGGACGGATGCGCCGTAACGGTACAGGCCCCGGAAATTCCCGAGGGAACAGCGGATGTGTACGGCATTCTGTTTGGAGACATCCTCTATGCCGACACCATCGTGCCCATCGCAAAGCCCAACCGGGAATGGAACGCTTACTTTGGCCTGCTGGATGCCCACAGCAGTCTTTCCGACGGACTGGGCACGGTTCAGGAGGCCTTTTCCTATGCGTCACAGGTGGAAAATCTGGACTTTTTCGCCGTGACAGACCACAGCGACTCTCTGGACAACGCTGCCAGCGGCGAAATCACCCGGGACGGAACCACGGTCAGCGCTGAATGGGCGGCGGGAAAGCAGGCCGCCGCTGCCGTCACGACTGAACATTTCGTGGGCATTTTCGGCTATGAAATGACCTGGGGTGAGGACAAAATGGTGGGCCACATCAACACCTTCGCCACCCCCGGCTGGCAGACGCCCCGGCAGTCCGGCATGGAGTCGCTGGCGGGCTACTGCGCCGCCCTGGCAAAAGTACCGGATTCTGTGAGCCAGTTCAACCACCCCAGCATTTTCTACGGGGATTTTGGCGGCTTCCGGGACTACGACCCAGCCTGCGACGCCGCCATTCAACTGCTTCAGGTGGAGGGGGAAGGCGGAGAATCCTTCTATCCGTATTACATTCAGGCTCTGGACTGCGGCTGGCACGTGGCCCCCACCGTGGGGCAGGACAACCACCACGGGAATTGGGGCAGCGAGGGTCAGAGCCGCACGGCGGTGCTGGCAAAGGAGCTGACGGAAGAAGCCCTCTATGAAGCCATGCGGGCCAGACGGGTCTACGCCACGGAGGATCCCGACCTGTACATCGACTTTCGGCTGAACGGAAAATGCATGGGCACCGTTATGGGCATTACGGAGGGGCTGGAAGCCAGCGTGGTGCTGGATGACCCCACGGATGGCCCTTCCGCCACGGTGGAGGTCATCGGCTCCGGCGGCGGAGTGCTGGCCCGCGGCGATACATCCAA
This sequence comes from Eubacteriales bacterium, assembly GCA_030539285.1. Taxonomy (GTDB): domain Bacteria; phylum Bacillota; class Clostridia; order Oscillospirales; family Oscillospiraceae; genus Faecousia. The sequence goes on along the minus strand of JAUNSH010000059.1, from coordinate 10,499 downwards.
TGGAACCCTTCCCCTTTCGGTGCCGGAGGGGTCCCCCTATTATTTTCTGCGGGTCATCCAGCCGGACGGGGACGTGGCTGTGACGGCTCCCGTGTGGGTGGATGATTTTGAGGACATGGGCATTGCCGAATTTACGGCTGACGCCGACAATCCCCTTGCCGGGCAAACCGTGGATCTGACTTTGGCGCTGTACAACCGGGAGGGAATCCCCTTCGAAATCACAGCTGCGGCGCTGTACCGAAACGGAGAAAAGCTGGGAGATTTTAACCCTGCCGGGGATCTGCGCTATACCTTCCCGCTCCTCTGGGAAGATCCGGGAGAGGTCCGTCTGACGGCAGTGGTTTGGGGCACGGTGGACGGTGTGGAGCGAAGCTATACGCAGGATCTGACGCTGCATTTCTCCACTTCAAATCCGACAGCCGCCACCATCCGGCAGGTCCGGTCCGGAGCTCCCGGCGCGGCCTACACCATCAAAGGCTACGCCACCTCCGGCAACACCAACCCCTATACCACCTTTTCCCATACGGTCTACGTGCAGGACAGCACCGGGGGCATCCCGGTGCGGGGCGAATTCACGCAAAGCATTCCGGTGGGTACACCGCTGGCTGTGACCGGGGTCCTGCGGGAAGAAAACGGAGAACGGTACCTGGAACTGACCGACTGTCAGGTGCCGGGGGAAGCTCTGTACCGCTATGTCCCTCAGACCTTAAACTGCCGGGAAGCCACAGACTATGCCCTCCGGGGCGGAATGCTGGTGCAGGTGGAGGGCACGGTGGTATCGCTGACCTCCGATGGCACCAGCGTTTCCCGCCTGATCCTCCGGGACAGCTATGGCAATACCGCCCAAATCGTCATCGATCCGGAGATCCGCTCCGGGGCCTACGGCGTCAACACGCTGGCGGAGGTGGTGAAGCTGGACGAGATCGTCCGGGCCATTGGGCTGCTTTCCATGGAAGATACCGGCCAGGCCGTTCTGCGGGTGCGCAACTGCGACGAGGTGGTGGCCGTAGCATCGGCCCCAACTCCGGCATCCGTGGTCGCCGACGAGAGCAATCCGCCCACCGGCGACAGCTGGATTTGGCGGTATTTTGCGGATTTCCTGCGGTAAACAGTTGCATTGACGGGGAAAATGTGGTATGCTTTCGGGATAGAAGCAATCTGCTGACGTGTCCGCATTTTCAGCAGAAAATCCAGCCTGGAGGATTGGTCATGAGCAAGAAATTGGTTACGGTCCTGGTTGTCATCGCGCTGGTACTGGCGCTGGTGGTAGCCGGGGCGGTGGGATTTTTGTGGTATCGCGATACCCATGTGTTTGTGGAGGGAAAAGCCTACTCCAACCGGGAGGACACCCTGGATCTGCGGGAAGAGGCCATGTCCATCGAGCACTATGATCAGCTCCACGCCCTGCTGCCGGACTGCGAAATTCTCTGGAACGTGCCCTTCCAGAACGGCACCGTGTCCAGCGACACCGTGGAAGTGAGCGTCACCACCCTTTCCGATGAAGACATTGAACTGCTGGTAGCCTATTTCCCGAACCTGAAAAAGGTGGACGCAAGCCAGTGCGGCGACTACGCCATGCTGGAAAAGCTGAAGGAACGCCTGCCGGATTTGGAAGTGCCCTACACGGTTTCCCTTGGCGGCAAGTCCTTTGCCCCGGATACCACGGAATTAACGCTGGCGCCGGCAGATTATAGCCTTGACACTTTGACCGCGAATCTGCAATATCTTCCGAATGTCACCGCCATCACCCTGAAAACCCCCGATTTGACGATGGGTCAGGTGGAGCAGCTTCGCGCGGACTTCCCTGAGATCGCCTTCTCCTTCACCGTAGAGCTGCTGGGTCAGGAATACGGTGAGGACACCACAGAGCTTGACCTGTCCGCCATGACCCCGGAGCAGGTGGACGAGATTGCCGGGAAGCTGCCCATGCTGCCCGCACTGGAAAAGATCACCCTGACCGATGCCGAGGGAAACAGCAGCCTGCCCAAGGAGGACGTAAAGACCTTGCAGGAGGCCGTTCCCGGCGTGATCATTGACTACAGCTTTGACTTCTTCGGCACCCGACTTTCCACCGCCGAGGAGGAAGTCCACATCAAAAATGTAAAAATCGGCGATGAGGGCGAAAGCGAGGTCCGGGCGGCGCTGGATCTGCTGCCGAACTGCAAGCGCTTCGTGCTGGAAAACTGCCAGATCTCCAACGAGGTCATGGCACAAATTCGGGATGACTATCGCGAACAGACCAAGGTGGTCTGGCGGGTAAACTTCGGCAGAGGCAGCACCCTGACGGATGCCGAGATCATCCGGGCGGTCTACGATCTGGTGGACACCAACTGCGCGAACCTTATCTACTGCGAGGACGCCCGGTTCATGGACATCGGCCACAATGAATACCTGAAGGAATCCTCCTTCATCTCCGGCATGAAGAGTCTGGAATACGTCATCATTTCCGGCTCCATGATCAGCGATCTGACCCCCTTTGCAAACTGCAAGAACCTGAAGGTGCTGGAAGCGGCCTTCTGCGAGTATATCTACAGCGCCGAGGGACTGGAGCAGTGTGAATCTCTGGAGCGGCTGAACATCAGCTACACCCACATCACCGACCTGTCTGCGCTGGACGACCTGAACCTTGTGAACCTGTGCGCCATGTACGAGGGCAAGTCCCGGGTTCCTGTGGAGGAGCAGGAGCGGTTCCAGGCCCTGAAGCCCGACTGCAAGATGACCTTCGTCGGCTCCCAGCCCTATGGCACCGCCTGGCGCTATGACGACGACAACAAGCCCCTTGAGTGGTACGCCACCATTGCGGATGTCTTCCGCTATGACATCTTCCCCGCCACGCCTAACCACGTGGGCTGGTATCTCGATAACGAGGAAGAGGAATAAAAAACAAAGCTGCCGGCTGATATTTCCAGCCGGCAGCGTCTGCAATGGAAAAGAGGGGATCCTTTCTGCTGTTTACAAGTCTTGAATTCTTACTGACCTTCCTGCCGGGAACGCTGCTGGTCTATTTTCTCATCCCCAAAAAGGCGAGAAACTACTGGCTTCTGCTGGTGAGCCTGTTCTTCTACACCTGGGGTGCGCCGAAATTCGCCATTTTTCTGGTTGGCTCCACCGTATTCAATTACCTGATGGCGCTCATCATCGACAAGATCCCGGCGGGACGGCTGAAAAAGGCCCTTCTGGGCTTGGCTGTCCTTGGAAATCTGTCAATTCTGTTCGTGTTCAAATACATGAATTTCGTTACTTCCGTGCTGCGGGGCTGGTTCCCGGCGCTGGCGGGGATCATTCCGCAGACGGATTTCTCCCTGCCCATCGGCATCTCCTTCTTCACCTTTCAGGCCCTGAGCTACGTGGTGGACGTGTACCGGGGCACGGTAGCGGTGCAGAAGAATCCAGCCTTCGTGGGCCTGTACATCTCCTTCTTCCCCCAGCTCATCGCCGGCCCCATCGTCCGCTACTCCACCATTGCCGAGGATATCGAAAACCGAACCATTACCTTCGACGGCTTTTCCAAAGGCGTCATGCGGTTTCTGTACGGCTTCAACCGAAAAATGCTGCTGGCAAACGTACTTTCCCAAGCCGCGGACGCCGCCTTTGCCGCGTCTGAGCTAGGCGTTGCCATGGCCTGGGTGGGTGCTGTCTGCTACACCCTGCAAATATACTTTGACTTTTCCGGCTACTCGGAAATGGCCATCGGCATGGGCCAGATGTTCGGCTTCCGGTTTCTGGAAAACTTCAACTACCCCTACATCTCCAAAACCGTCACGGAATTCTGGCGGCGGTGGCACATTTCTCTGGGCAGCTGGTTCCGGGATTATGTCTACTTCCCCCTGGGCGGCTCCCGGGTAACTTCCAAGAGTCGTCTGGTGTTCAACCTGGCGGTGGTGTGGCTGGCCACCGGCATCTGGCACGGGGCCAACTGGACGTTCCTGCTGTGGGGCTGTCTCTACGGCATTCTCATCATCATGGAAAAGCTGCTGGATTTACCGAAACGCCTGCCCGAACACAAAGCGGCGGCGGTTGGATACCAAATTCTGACCATGCTGGCCGTGGTGGTGGGCTGGGTGCTGTTCCGTGCGGACGACCTGAGCGCGGCGGGAAGATACCTTCTGACCATGTTCGGCCTGAATGGGGCAGCGCTGGTGGACTCCATGGCGGTGTTCAACTTCCGGGAGTATATCGTTCCTCTGGCGGCTGGACTTGTGTGCTCCACGCCCATTTTCCGCTGGCTCCACGAAAAGGCGGCGGCCCGGGGCTGGGGAACCGCCTGGGAGCTGTGTGACGGCCTTTTCCAGCTTTTGCTGTTTGCCGTGGGCCTGTCCTGTCTCGTGATGAACGCCCACAACCCCTTTATCTATTTCAATTTCTGAAAGAAGGAACGGTATGAAGCGAAAAAACCTTGCTCCCCGTATCACCGCCGTGGTCTTCCTGCTGCTCCTTGGCTTTCTGACGGCGGACAACCTCGGTATCCTGCTGAACACCGCCAAAAGCTATCTGTGCCGGGAGATCTCCTTTGCGGATGTGATGAACCAGATCACCGCCGGATACCAGGAGGACTTAAAGCAGGAGGAGCCGCTGATCTCCTTGAACGGGGCCTACATGCGGCTCACCGGGGCCAGAGTCAGCAACGGCGTGGTGCTGATGAAGAACGGAATGCTGACGGAGGAATCGGCCCAGGCCGACCCCAGCTACGCCGCGGGTCAGATCACCGGGCTGTATGAATATTTGCAGGAACAAAATACGCCCTTTCTGTTCGTGGAAGCCCCCAGAAAGCCGGATCTGAGCGGCAGTTTGATGCCCGAGGGCACAGAAAACTGCTGCCACGAAAACGCCAACGGCTTACTGAAGGCTCTGGAAGAAAACGGCGTGCCCACGCTGGATCTGCGTCCGGAGTTGGTTGGGTCTGAGGAAGCGCTGGAGCAGTATTTTTACCGGACTGACCACCACTGGAACGCCGAGGGAGCCTTCGTGGCCTTTCAGCGCATCACAGAGCGGATGCAGGCCCAATTCCCGGAGGACACCATCTGCTCCTGCATCACCCAACGGGAAAACTGGGAAAAGCACGTTTTGAAGGACTATTTTCTGGGCAGCCACGGCAGGCGGGTGGGTATCGGCTTTGCCGGGGTGGAGAATTTTCTCTACCTGACCCCGAAATTCGACACCCAAATGTCCTGTACCATTCCCGGCGACGGGATCTACCGTGAGGGCAGCTTTGCCGAAGCCGCACTGAACATGGACCGCATTTCCGGGGCGCCGGACTACTACAATTCCTCGCCCTACGACGTACACACCGGCGAGAACTATGCCCACGTACAGTTCCGCTGTGAGACTGCCCCTTCCGGCAAAAAAGTTCTGATGATCAAGGACAGCTACGGCCTGCCGCTGGAAGGGTTTCTTGCAACGGCATTCCGGGAGGTGGAGACACTGGATCTGCGGTATCTGGAAGATAGCACAGCGGTGGAAATCATAGAACAGTTCCAGCCGGATATGGTGATCGTCATGTACAATCCCTTCGTCATGGAGGGCGAATGCCTGCAATTCGGGCTGGATGGGCAATAAAGCCGCGGACACTGGCACCGGCTCTTACGGTGAAGAAAATGCAGGCTTCCTGCATAATTGCATACTTTTCCCGATATATTCAAGAAGCCGGCAGATAATCCCATAAACCAAAAATCCGAACCCGTTCCCGATGGGGAACAAGTTCGGATTTTTTTCGTATGTGGACAATATAGGACTCGATAATATTACGGAATATTCATGGTTGGGTTGACGAGGACTTTTGAGTGAAATATCCTGCGGATGTGAAATAATCCCCTGCGGGGACCGTGAAATTTGCCGCTTGCGCGTCAAGTGAAATGAAATAAATCCACCCACGTCCGCAGACATTTCACAGCGAAGCTATTTACACGCGGAGCGTATTTCGCAAATCCCGCAAGGGATTTATTTCGTTGAAAAAAGCACGCCGAAGCGTGCTTTTTTCTGGTGGACACATACTGGTTAAATCCGAACTCAGGGCAGCTTCAATTTCCTTTAGGGTCAGGGTCTGACTGCCGTCCTTGTAGTTATAGGGCAGGATCAATTTGTCATCGTACACATAAACGGAATTTACAAGCAGTAATTGAATATTCTTTGAAACACGGTGTATCAGCCGCTGCTGTCCACTACAAGACCACCCAGCAGAACATCTACCACTGGCGCAAGAAATATGACGGGACCGTTCGCTCCCTGGCTGACCGGTCACACCGGCCTCACAGTCATCCCAACCAGCACACAGAAGCGGAGATCAAACTGGTCAAGGATATGCGCCGCAGGAAGCCCAACGCCGGTCTGGTAGTGTTTTGGGTCAGGCACAATGGAAAGTAGGACGCAGTCACAGAAAAGACAATGAGGAGTTCTACGCCAGCCATACCTTCTACTCTTTTGAGGACTTCGAGAAACAACTCGCTGTCCGGCAGCGGGAGTATAACACTTTTCCCATGAGACCGCTCAACTGGAAATCGCCTAAAGAGGTTCTATTCGCTTTTCCTAATGTGTAACACATCATTGACAAACCCACATATTCTAAAATTTACCTAACATAAGAAAGCTACCGGATTTGGGGCATAACCGTGCCCTCCGAGAAGAGAGCAGAGAAATCTACGACATCAGCGGCTTTGACTTGGGCAAGTGGATCACCTACCAACGAAAGCGGAAAAAGGACGGCAAGCTTCCGTCAGACCGGGCGGCAAAGCTGGAAGAGATCGGTATGGTCTGGGACGCGGCGGATGCTAAATGGAACCGGCGGTATGCGCAGGCAAAGGCATATTTTGAAGAAAACGAAAACTTGAACATCCCCAGCACCTACCGTACAGAAGACGGCTTCCTGCTGGGGATGTGGGTCATGGGGCTGCGCAAGGCCCGCACCGGCGAGGGAAAAGGCAAGCAGCTGACACAGAACCAAATCGACAAGCTCACCGCCATTGGCATGGTGTGGGACGGTGCCTTTGATACCCAGTGGCAAAGCGCGTACGCCAAGGCAGAGGAATATTACCAAGCCAATGGAAACCTGAATATTCCCTATGTCTACTGTACGGAAGACGGCTACAGGCTGGGCCAGTGGCTGGCCCGGCAGAAGAGCGCGAAAAAGGCCCCGGGGAAAAACAGCAACTGCGTCATGACCCCGGAGCGGATCGCGAAATTAGAGAAAATTGGAGTTGCGTGGGATGCCCCAGAGCGAGAAGAAAAACACAGTCGCGGCGGTAGTCGTGACCTATAACCGGCTGGACTTGCTGCGGCAGTGCGTAGAAGCCCTGCGGGCGCAGACAGCTTCCTGCGATATTCTGATCGTGGATAACGCCAGCACCGATGGTACAACTCAATGGGCGGTTTCCCAGACGGACGTATTGTACCGGAATACCGGCAGCAATCTGGGTGGAGCCGGGGGCTTCAATCTGGGGATGCGCTGGGCGGTGGAAGCGGGCTTCGACTACGTGTGGGTCATGGATGACGACACCCTGCCCCAGCCGGACGCACTGGAAAAACTGCTGGAAGGGGACGGGGTCTTGCAAGGAAATTATGGCTGGCTCAGCAGCGTAGCCCTGTGGACCGACGGCAGTGAGTGCAAAATGAACCGCCAGAAGCTGAAAAAGAGCTTTTATGAATACAGCCCACTTTTGAAATACGGTCTGGTGCAGGCAGAACAGGCGACCTTCGTATCGCTGTTCCTGCGCTCGGACATCATCCACCGCTTTGGATTCCCGATAAAAGAATACTATAGGCGATGATCTTGAATTTACCCGCCGGATCGCTGTGAGAGGGGGATACCCCTGTTTTGCGGTGGGACAGAGTCAGGTCATCCACGCCACAAAAAGCAATGTAGGCTCCAATGTGGCACTGGATGATCCGGAGCGTATCGGGCGGTATTTCTACGCATTCCGCAACGAAGCCCACCTCTACCGGCAGGAAGGCATCCGGGGAAGGGCCTATTGCTTTGCCAAGCGCTGCCGGGATGTTCTGAGGATCATTCGCTATGGAAAGCCAAAACTGTCCCGTCTTGGGGTACTTATCCGTGGAATCCGGGCGGGCTTCTTTTTCCGGCCTGATGTGGAACGCATCGAAAAACAAAATCTTGTGTTAAGTGAGGAGTAAGGCATGAAACAAGCATGGCAGCACTTTTTGCAGTATAAGCCGCTTTTAAAGGAACTGGTCAGGCGAGACCTGAAAGTCAAATACAGGCGAAGTTTTCTGGGATATGTCTGGAGCCTGCTAAATCCACTTTTGATGATGTGCGTAATGACACTGGTGTTCAGCTATATGTTCCGGTTCGACATTCCGAACTACCCTCTGTACCTGATCACAGGTCAGACGCTGTGGACGTTCTTCAATGAGAGCACCAACATGAGTATGTATTCGGTGCTGCAAAACGGCGCACTGATCAAAAAAGTGTATATTCCCAAGTTCATTTTTCCCATCAGCCGCGTCCTGTCCAGCTTTGTGACCATGAGCTTTTCTCTGGCGGCTATCGTGATCGTAATGATTTTTACGAAAGCAACCCTCTACTGGACGATCCTTCTGTTCCCGGTGCCGCTGTTTTTCCTGCTGCTGTTTGCCATGGGCATCGGCATGGTGCTGTCAGCCTTGAGCGTATACTTCCGGGATATTACCCATTTATATGGTGTGTTAACGTTGGCGTGGATGTACATGACACCGATCTTCTATCCCGTAAGCTCGCTTCCCGCGGAAGTACTGCCCATCATTCAGGGGAACCCCATGTATTCCTACATCACCTTCTTCCGGGACATCGTGCTGTATGGAACGGTTCCGGAACCCATCATGTGGCTCCAATGCGCGGCAGTCAGTATTTTGGCGCTGGCCCTGGGGCTGGCCGTCTTCCGTAAAATGCAGCGTAACTTTATTTTGTATATTTAGCTGGGGGTGAGTTGTTTGAAGAAAGAAACGCCTATTATTGAGGTCAAAAACGTATCCATGCGGTTCAATCTGGCAACGGAGAAAACGGATACGATCAAGGAATATTTTGTGAAACTCCTGAAACGGCAGCTGATGTTCAACGAGTTCTATGCGCTGAAGGATGTGAGCCTGACGGTGAACAGGGGCGAAGCGGTGGCGCTGATCGGGGCCAACGGCAGCGGCAAGAGCACCCTGCTCAAGTGCATCGCGGGCGTTCTGTATCCCACTACCGGCACCATCGAGGTGCGGGGCAGCATTGCGCCGCTGATCGAGCTGGGGGCCGGATTTGATCCCGATCTCACGGCCCGGGAGAACATCTACCTGAACGGCGCTGTGCTGGGCCATGAACGGAAGTTTATGGACGAACATTTTCAGAGCATCGTGGATTTTGCGGAGCTTTGGGAGTTTATCGACGTGCCGGTGAAGAACTTTTCCAGCGGCATGGTCGCCCGGCTGGGCTTTTCCATCGCCACGGAGGTCAGCGCGGATATTCTTGTGGTGGATGAGATCCTTTCCGTGGGCGACTTCCGGTTCCAGCAGAAATGCAAGGAGCGTATGGCGAACATGATGAAGGGCGGCACGACGCTGCTGTTTGTCAGCCACAGCGAGGAACAGGTAAAGGAATTGTGCCAAAAGGCTGTTTGGCTGGAGCATGGAGTTCTGCAGTTCTCAGGGAGCGTGGATGCTGCGTTTGAACAGTATCGTGAACACGCTGATCTATAGAGAACTATACACTTTGCGGGTGAACAATCCCCCGTTTGCTGAGCGGTGCGATATCACATTCGATGCATTTTATGGGGGTATAATGTGGGGACGCTTTTTATTATGATATGAAAGAGGGAAATAGAATTGGCGGAAAAGATATTATCAGTTTCTATTGCAGCCTATAATGTTCAAGAAACATTGGCAGAGGCGTTGGAACCCTTTGCAGCAGAAGGGATTAGAGACTGTGTGGACGTGATGATTGTTAACGATGGTTCAAAAGATAATACCGCAGTTGTTGCAAAGGCGTATATAGATCGATACCCGGATACATTCCGACTGATCAATAAGGAAAATGGTGGATGGGGTTCTACGCTCAATGTTGGCATTCAGGAGGCGAAAGGAAAATATTTCAAGCAATTGGATGGGGATGATTTCTTCTCGCCTGAAAACCTGAAGATGTTCTTGTCTAAGTTGGAGAAGACCAGTTCTGACATGGTTTACACTCCTTTTGTGTCATTTGATCATAAGACAGGAGGAATTCTTCGAATTATTGGCAGTTTAGAGCATTCATATGAAATTTTCCCTATTGAAAAAGAGGTCCTGATCACGCATTGCCGTGGTTTTTTCCCAGCAATGCATACACTGACTGTAAAAACATCTCTATTACTGGCGACTTATCACGAAGAGAAAGTTGAAAAGGCAAAATGGATAGCCCTCTTCAAAAGAGGAATTAAGGTAAGGGATACTTTTTCCTGGAGAGGAGAACACAATGTACGATTATCTGATTGTCGGCACGGGGCTGTACGGCGCGGTATTTGCCCGGCAGGCTGTTGACGCCGGAAAGAAGGTCC
>JAUNSH010000092.1 GCA_030539285.1 Eubacteriales bacterium | reverse complement strand
TTGTTCAGCGCCGTAGACGGGCAGAACCAGATGGGATAGCTGTTTGTGTTCCGGACATTGTAATTCCTGCCGCACTCCGCGCAGGCCAGCCGGCCGGAGAATGCGCGTTCCGTGCGCTTGCCTTCCTTGTTTCCAAATTTCACAGCGTTGATCCGCCTGACGGTCTGTACACTCTCAAACAGTTCCCGGTCAATAATCGCCGGATGATGGTCACGTACCAGATACTGCGGCATTTCACCGTTGTTCTTCCGGGTCTCATGGGTCAGGAAATCCGGCGTGTAGGTCTTCTGCAGGAGCGCATCCCCACAGTAGCGTTCTAAGGAAACGATGCGGGAGATCATCCCAGCCGTCCAGCCGGTCTCAATCCCCTCCTTCACGGTACTCCTGCCTCTCACTTTCTTTGGTGTTTTCCCATGATTCGGCGCTTTGATATGCTCAAAATTCAGCCTCCGAGCAATATCCGCATAGGCCATGCCGTCCTCCACCTCATGGAAGATGCGCCGTACTATCTCCGCCTCTTCCTCCACGATCTCAATCCTGTGTATCTGGTAGCCATCCTCCAGCGTCTCCATCGAGTCCTCGCCTTCCGCAAACCGATAGCCATAGATATCATAATTCCTGACTTGCCCTTTTGGGTAACGCTTCTGGATGCCCCAGCGGATGTTGCTGGAGATGGAACGGGATTCTTCCTGGGCGATGGCCGCTAATGTCGTGAGGATAAAATCACTGGTCGGGTCTGCGGTGTCCAGGGCTTCCTTCTCAAACAGGATGGTTACATGGGCTTCGTGCAGGATATCCAGCGCGGTCATGAAATCGCTGGTATTTCTGGCAAACCGGGAAATGGATTTGCACACAATGCGGTCAATCTTCCCTTCCTTGCAGTGCCGGAGGATGCGCTTGTAACCGGTACGCTTCTGCTTGCTGGTGCCGGAAATACCATAATCGGAGTACACACCGGCGCTGATCCATTCCGGGTTGCGGGACAGAAGCTCCGTAAAATATTTATCCTGCGTTTCGTAGGAATTCTCCTGGTCGGAAGAGTCCGTGGAGACCCGGATGTAGGCCGCCACACGCAGCGGACCTGACTTTGCGGATGTGCGGTTCATATCCGCGACGGAAACGAATTCTCCGGGGTTGTGAGGGCAGGTTACTGTGAGTGTTTGTGGTGACGCTGGTGTACCGAACACCGCAGAAAACTCGCTGTGCTGGTTAGCCACACGCTCCACGATATCCTTCTGGCTTTCTGCGGCCTTTTTGATTGCCATTGCGTTTTTAATCAATGAGTCAATTGCGTTCCGCGCTTCATCCGTATTCTTTGCAGATGTGTTCTTAGCGGATGTGCTTTTTTTCGGTTTTGCCGCGCTGCTCGGTTTTGCATTCTGCTGTTTGGGTATTCTTGGCTCGGTCGCATTGCCCGTTTCTCCCACTAACGCATTTTCCTGTTTTATAGGAAAGACAGGAGTTTCTGCTGCTTTCGGCTGTTCAAATAAAACAGGCGGCTCGTCTGCCGGAGTCTTGGGCACTGGAGATTTCTCCCCCAAACCGAAGATACTCAGGTCAGGCACAGCCGCCCTTGTGGTTCTCGCAGATTTTTTCTGTTTCGTTACCCTGCTCTGCTCAACTGATTGATGTATCCCAGCCAGGAATTCCTGTGCGTTTACTGCCATATCGTCGCTCTCCTTTCTTTTGATTCCCTATGGGGGAGTGATTGTTGAAGTGGGTTGCTCCCCTTGGGGTAGTCGTATATTCGCTCTGATTTCGGATAATATCAAGTCAATTCTGGGACATAGCGGTGCATAATACGGAGAAATTCGTGGCAAATAACTGCGTAAATTGCACAATTATGCCCGATGGTTCCTGCTTACCAGATTATGTAAAAGTTCCCGCCCTGTGGGATGATTCCCACAGAAACGGGAGCATGATTTTTACAGTGCCATCAGGTCAGCCCTACAGCCTCTCGCAATAGTCCAAAGCAACCCATCCTGCGCCAGATTTCAGTTTCCCCCAGCCTTTATCGGAGCCAATGCCTGCGCTTTCCTTCACGATGGTAAATACGCCGATGCCAGTATATTTGCCAGTCTTAGCATAATCCGTCCCCGGCCCTTTGCGAATGTTAAGATCACTGATACTGACTTTTACTGAATACGGTACGGAGCTGCCAGAAGAGCTCTCCTCTGCCACCGTACTGCCGATGGTGCAGTAGGTGGGATTCCCCAGATAAATCCAGCCAGCACCGCTCTTTAACTTGCCCCAGCTCCCGGACAGTTTGCTGATTGTGAAAGTCCCTTTCCCAGTCTGCCCCAGAACGCTGCCGTTCATAGACGGTTCCGAACGATAATTCAGGTCAGAAATCAGCACACGGACGCTAAACGGCACCGCAGGGAAAGAACTGTTCGTGCCTGTTGTGGAATCCGCTAAAGAATCTGCCGATGTCCCATCAGCCGCATTTGAAGCGTTATACTTCGTAAGCCCCCAACGCTCGATGATACTGCAAAGGTTCTGGACATAGGTC
>JAUNSH010000091.1 GCA_030539285.1 Eubacteriales bacterium | reverse complement strand
CGCCGTAGCACTTGGCCAGCACGTCCTTGCGCAGGGCCTTGATGGTCTCCCGGGCAATGATCTTGCCGCCGATGGCTGCCTGAATGGGAATTTCGAACTGGGCACGGGGGATATTGTCCTTCAGCTTTTCGCAGATCTTCCGGGCGCGGGGGTAGGCGTTGTCGGCAAAGAGGATGAAGCTCAGGGCATCCACAATGTCGCCGTTCAGCAGGATGTCCAGCTTGACCAGACGGCTGGGACGGTAGCCGATCAGCTCATAATCCAGGCTTCCATAACCCCGGGTCCGGGATTTCAGCGCGTCAAAGAAATCGTAGATGATCTCGTTCAGGGGCATTTCGTAGTGCAGCTCCACCCGGTTTGCATCCAGATACACCATGTCCTTGAATTCGCCCCGGCGCTGCTGGCACAGATCCATGATGTTGCCCACATAGTCCTGAGGGGCGATCAGATTGACCTTGGCGAAGGGTTCCTCCGCCAGCTGAATATCGGCGGGATCGGGGTAATCCAGCGGCGTGTAGACCATCAGGGTCTCGCCGTTGGTTTTCGTCACACGGTAGACAACGTTGGGGGCGGTGGTGATGAGGTCCAGATTGTATTCCCGTTCCAGCCGCTCCTGAATGATCTCCATGTGCAGCAGGCCCAGAAAGCCGCAGCGGAAGCCAAAGCCCAGTGCGATGGAGCTTTCCAGCTCGTAGGACATGGAGGCGTCGTTTAATTTCAGCTTTTCCAGCGCGTCCCGCAGATCCTGATACTTGGCGCCGTCGGCGGGGTACACACCGGAGAACACCATGGGCTGTACCTGCCGGTAGCCGGGCAGGGGTTCGGCGGCGGGATTTTCCACCGTGGTGATGGTGTCACCCACCCGGGTGTCCGCCACGGTCTTGATGGAGGCGGTGATGTAGCCCACTTCGCCGGCACCCAGAGCCTCCTGAGGCACCAGCCCAGTGGGGCTCATATTGCCCACTTCCACCACCTTATAAACCGCTCCGGTAGCCATCATCTTGATGTCCATACCGGGTCTGACCGTGCCCTGCTTGATACGGGTGTAGGCGATGACGCCCCGGTAGGAATCATACTGGCTGTCGAAGATCAGGGCCTGCAAGGGGGCCTCCCGGTCCCCCGCGGGAGCCGGCACATCCCGGACGATCATTTCCAGCACGGAATGGATGTTGATGCCGTTTTTCGCGGAGATCTCCGGGGCGTCCTCGGCGGGGATGCCGATGATGTCTTCGATCTCCGTCTTGACCTCGGCGGGCCGGGCAGAGGGCAGGTCGATCTTGTTGACCACCGGCAGCACCTCAAGGCCAGCGTCGATGGCGAGGTAGGTGTTGGCCAGCGTCTGGGCCTCCACGCCCTGAGAAGCGTCCACCACCAGCACCGCGCCCTCGCAGGCAGCCAGAGAGCGGGAGACCTCATAGTTAAAGTCCACGTGTCCCGGCGTGTCGATGAGGTTCAGGCAGTAGGTATCTCCGTCGTCGGCGGTATAGTGGAGGGTGACAGCGGTGGCTTTGATGGTAATGCCCCGCTCCTTTTCCAGTTCCATGGAGTCCAGCATCTGCTCGGCGCGGATACGCTGGTCGATGGCGTCACACTGTTCCAGCAGCCGGTCAGCCAGCGTGGACTTGCCGTGGTCAATGTGGGCGATGATGGAAAAATTGCGAATTTTGGATAGTTCGGTCATTGGGTACACCTCATGGTTGATAACTGTAGGGGAGGGTCACCGATCCTCCCGGTGGCGCAAAGTGTCAGCACAAGAAACGCGCGGGCGGGCCACTGACCCGCCCCTACAAGGGCACACTATGTCATTTTCTCCATTATAGCGAATTTTTGTCAAAAAGTAAACTGTATGTTTTCCCGAAATCAGGGGAAAACTGTCCCTGAACTCGAAAAACAATCGCCAAAAACGAAAAAAATCCTGTATTTCCCCTTGCCAAGCCGCAAAAAATGGGGTATAGTTTAACGGCATGAGAATTTTCGAAGATTTACATACAAAGAGGGGTATCGCCGATGAGTACACCGAAGAAGGAAGCCGCCAAGGAAACCAATATGGAGCAGGTGCAGGCCGCGCTGCAGGCGCTGATCGCCCAGGGTAAGAAAGAGGGCATGATCCGCCTGTCCGACCTGAACGCCCAGCTGGAAAAATTGCAGCTGTCGCCTGAAAAAATAGAAGAAATTTATGACCGGTTTGAGGCCCTGAGCATCCCGCTGGTCACCGCCGAGCTGGACCTGAGTGACGACGCTCTCGCCATGGACGATGGGGACATCGACCTGACGGGCATTGAAGAGGAAGACCTGGTTGACCCCGTTGACCTGGCCGCCGAGTATTCCCTGGACGATCCCGTGCGGATGTACCTGAAGGAGATCGGTCAGGTGAAGCTTTTGTCCGCCGAGGAAGAGGTGGAGCTGGCCAAGCGGGTCTCCGAGGGCGATCAGCAGGCCAAGAACAAGCTGACGGAAGCCAACCTCCGGCTGGTGGTCTCCATCGCCAAGAAGTATTCCGGCCGGGGCCTGCACATTCTGGATCTGATCCAGGAGGGCAACA
>JAUNSH010000058.1 GCA_030539285.1 Eubacteriales bacterium | reverse complement strand
TCAGATTGTGGCTCTGAAGATCGTGGGTTCGAGTCCCATTATCCACCCCATAAAATAAAAGCACCCCCACGGGTGCTTTTATTTTATGGAATCCGGTGAATCATGGGACTTGAAGAGAGCGGCCCGCCCAGCGGGCGGGTAAAAAAGTGTCCGGTGGACACTTTTTTAGCTCGGGGGAGAGTCCCATTATCCACCCCAGAAAAGGCACCAGACCCTGATACGATTCGGGGTCTGGTATTTTTTATATGCGGTCAGATCACAAGGATCAAATTGAAATTGATAGCAGTTTGTGCTATTCTATTCCTAAGTCATTTGACAGACGCAGGAGGTTTACCATGATTCAGGATATCGCTCCTCATAAGCTTATCAACCAGTATGATCCCTCAGCGGTGCCTCAGCCAGAGGATTATGTACTCTGCTTTGACAGCGGCAGGGTGCTGCTGAAAACCGTGGAAACGTTGCAGCTTCTCAGGGTACTGGATTTTCCGGAAAACTGCCAATTTGTGTACTTATTTACTGTTGACGATGCCCGTTTTTTCCTGCTGGCAGGAGAAACTGCCGCTCCTGACGGATGCGAGTATGTGGATGCGCGTACTCTGCGCGGCTCCAAACTGTTTCCCAAGGAGATCCTCTTTGCCATTTTAACGGGAAAGCACCTGGCGGATTGGTATCGGGACACCCGGTTTTGCGGCCGCTGCGGGAAACCAATGACCCACTCCCTCAAGGAGCGGGCCATGAAATGCGCCTGTGGATACACCGCGTATCCCCGGATCATGCCGGCAGTGATCGTGGGCGTGAAAAACGGAGATTCCATTTTGCTGACAAAATACCGGACAGGCTTTGCCTACAATGCCCTGATCGCCGGTTTTACCGAGATCGGAGAAACCGCGGAGGAGACTGTTGCCCGGGAGGTCATGGAAGAAGCCGGTATCCGGGTAAAAAATATCACCTATTACAAAACCCAGCCCTGGGGGATCGCCAACGACCTTCTTCTGGGCTTCTACTGCGATGTGGACGGCGACCCCGGCATTACCATGGACGCAAACGAACTGAAATACGCGGCCTGGGTAAAGCGGGAGGACATCGAGCTTCAGCCCGATGATTTCAGCCTGACGAACGAAATGATGATGATGTTCAAAACCGGGAAGATTCGGTAGAGTAGATAAGTGCATTCGCATTCCTTTTCCATGAAAAACGCGCCTGCCGGAAGGAACGGCGTTCATAAGACAGTTAGCAGTCACAATAGAATACACTGCTGTGTCTGTTTTTGTGTTTTATGCTGCTTTGTGATAATATGGAACCGACAAATTGGAATTGTGGTTATCGGTTTTAATAAGCAAGAATAAAAATGGAAATAAAGAAATGCACCTTCGTAGGGGGCGATGCCCACATCGCCCCACGGTATTATCCTGGATTACAATGCTTTCAGGCAAATTCGTACCCTTGCAAAAGGGCCGATGTGGGCATCGGCCCCTACGGTACCACTTCCAATATGCGTAAAATGGTACGATGCTTACGAAAGCCGATAACCACAATTGGAATTTGTGGAGGGCCTATATGGAATGGTTTAATGTTTTTGGACTGATATATATTGTCATCATTATGATACCCAATATTATCTTTGCGATTAAGTGCAAAGATGGCTTTGTCAACAAGTGGGAAAATAAATATGTTGATGTCATGGAACAAGTGGGGAGATTTGGTTGTTTTGGATTTATGATTATCAATATTCCGGGAACTTGGTTTGGGTGGTGGTCTGACGAGGCATTTGCACTATATCTGATTGTAGATACCATATTGGTAATACTTTATTGTGCGATTTGGGTTATATGTTTTAAGAAAAGCAGCGTTTTCAGAGCATTAGCACTTTCAATTATTCCTTCAATTTTGTTCTTATTTAGTGGAATTATGAGTAGGTCCGTGTTATTGATTATTGCATCAGTATTATTTGCACCAAGCCATATTGTGATTTCATATAGAAATGCAAAATGATGTTTGCAAATTCCAGTTTATCGAACAGGCGCGAGGGCGCACTTCTATACGGGTTGACCCCGTATGTGCGCTCTGCGAGGCGTAACACCCGGAAAGTGTCCGGGGCGTTTTCCCTCACTCCGAACAAGGGACTGTATCCCTTGCGCCGCCTTGCGGCTATCCTCTTAATGCAAAAGGCGTGACCACTTTCGTCACGCCTTTTGTATATTTTACTGTCTTATGAACAACGCCCAAAGCAGGTGCGTTTTTCGTGAGGTGAGCATGGACGCGAAGCGGGCGGGCTTCTGCTTTTTTACCGTTTCCTCTGATTTTTTCGTAACCGCCCTGTAATTCGACAGCATTTTCACCCATGGTATGCTATGCTGTGGGCAAGCTGGCGGGGCGCAGACGAATCACCGCGGCCGTTGCGTCGTCTTCTGCGCTCCCACAGCCTCTCTCCAGAATTTCTGCCGCCAGCTCCCCAGGCGGCGCGTCCGGAGACAGATCAAGAAGGTGCTGGATACCCTCTCCATCCACACCGTCGCTGAGCATGATCAGCACTTCTCCCCGACGAAGGGACAGCTTCTCCGTCACCATTCGGTTCTCACCTGCGTTGAGACCCGGCGGCGGCGTGGCTGTCCCGATTTTTTGTACCCCGCCCCGGGTCAGCACCCAACTGGGAGCAGCACCCCACTTGTACATACAGGCGATCCCCGTATCCAGCCGCAGCTCTGCCAGATCCACCGTTACCGCCCCTGCCGTGCCCCGCAGGGCCAGCAGGCTGTTTAGAGATTCCAGCGCGTGATCCGCCGGGAAGCCCGCAAGCAGCATCTGCCGCAGTAACCCCGCCGCGGCAGACCCGTCCTGCGCCGCCCCCAGCCCGGTGCCCATGCCGTCGCACAGCAGCACATAGTAGCGGCACTCCGGGCCGGAAAAGGCCAGGCACCGGTCCCCGTTGGCCCGCTCCTTGCCGTGGGAACGGGCGGCAGCCTGGGCTTCAAACTCCGGCTCCAACCGCTGGGCCTTTCTGGGCAGCTGGTCGGCAAGGGAGCGGAGGTATTCCCCCAGAAAGCAGTATTGCTGAGCCACCGCCGCCCGGCATTCCAGCCGCTGCTGGCGGTCGGCGTTCAGGGCCTTCAGCCGCTCCTGAGCAAAGTGCAGCTCCGGAATGAGCCGTCCCTGCTTGCGGCAGTCCGCTTCCAGGGGGTGGAGGATGTGGTCGGTGGTCAGGGTCACCCGCTGGGTGCACTTGTTCCGGGCCGAGCAGGTCCCGCAGGCCCGCTCCACCGCCCGGTCAAGGAGGGCCTGGGCATCCACAGGCGGCGGCTCCACTTCGGTGAGCAGCTGCCGGGTACTAAACAGCATCTCCGCCCCCACCTCCAGCCGCACCTGGGCCACCCCGGTCTGGCCCCGGCGGTGGGGGATCTGACTTCTGGGCGGGAGCAATGCCGCTGCCGCGCCCCCCAGCACCAGCCCCGGCAGGATGGACAGATCCCAGATCCCGCAGGCCGCCATGACGGCCACCGCCGCGAAGCCCGGAGCGGCGTAGTGCTGCCAGCGCTTGTCGAAGGGAATCAGGCGGATGAACCAGGCCAGGCAGGTCACCGCCGTCATGGGCACCCTGGTCACCTGAGCCAGGTCCAGCCCCAGCCCCGCCAGCGCCGCCGCAGGAAAGGCGCAGCCCACCGCCAGCAGCCCCGCCGCCAGATATCCCAGTCCCAGCGGCCCCAGCCGGATCTGTGCCAAAGCCAGCGCCGCCACGCCCCCCACCAGCCAGTCCGTCACCGGATCCCGGCACCGGGCCGCCTGGGTGAATAAAATCGCCGTCAGGCCCGTCACCGCGATGCGCAGGGCATACATGGGCACCGGCGTTTTGTCATGGAGGAAGATTTGAAAACACAACCCGGTGATGGCCGTGAGAAACGCCGCGATGGCAGGGATCATCAATGGCTGGTCCCGGCTCTCCTCCCGTTTTCCCACCAGCAGTGCCAGCAGTCCCCCGGAGGCCGCCCACAGAATGCCCTGCTCCCCGGCCTGGCCCCAGAACACCGGGTATCCCAGGATGGCACCCAGTGTCATCACCGCCGCCCGCCAGCCCGTGGCCCCACAGATCATGCCCATGGCCATGGGCTGGGGGGCATTTCCCAGGCTCACCGCACTGAGCAGGAAGCCGCTGCCGCCGTAAAACAGCGTCATCAGCACCGCCCGGATCCCCGGCTCCAGCAGGAGCCTCTGCAACGTCCGCCGTCCCCGCCGCAAGTAGGTTTCCACCATCATTGGTACACCACGCCTTTCTTCGAAGATAGGCACATCCTATCACGGCGGAAAAAATAATGCTGTCGGATTGGCAGGGCCTGCAAAGATTCTTGCATCCGGCGTGGGTTGGGTGTATAATGAGCGTAAAACAACCGTTGGGCGGGGTAATAAACTATGGGACGGGAATTTGAACTGAAATATCAGGCAACGTCTGAGATCATTGAGTGTATTCATGCGAAATTTGGGGAATTCAGCCGAATTTCCATGGAAACCACCTATTATGACACAGAAGATCTGGCCCTGCGCAGGCGCAAGTGGACTCTGCGGCAGCGGCTGGAAAACGGGCGGGCAGTGTGCACTGTGAAGATGCCCCTGCCCGATGGCAGCCGGGGAGAGTGGGAAGTGGAAAATACTGACCTTGCCGCCGGGGTGCAGCAGCTGTGCGCAATGGGCGCGCCGGGAGAGATTCTGGATTCTGTCAACCACGGCGTTGCCCCCTTCTGCGGTGCGAAATTTACCCGGCTGGCGAAGACCATCGATCTGCCCGGGGGCAGGGTGGAGCTGGCTCTGGATGAAGGAGTGCTCCTCGGCGGTGGCCGGGAGCTGCCCTTTGCCGAGGTGGAAGTGGAGCTGAAAGATGGCGGGGATTCCGTAGCGCTGGACTTTGCCGATGCGCTGGCAGCGGAATTTGGCCTGAAGAAGCAGCCCAAAAGCAAGCTGGCAAGGGCGATGGCGCTGACACAGCTATAAACATTCCGGTAAGGTAGGGCGGGGGCTTGCTCCCGCCATGTATCCCCGGAAATGCGGCTTCGCCGATGGCGGGGGCAACGAATTATGGAATGATTGCCACCGGCAATCATTATCATTTAAGATTCGCTGCGCGGAGCACCACCCCCGCCCTACCGAAAGCATGGAACAGGAGAAAGAGATATGTTTACATCACTGTTTGAAAAATACGACCGTCTGGTGCTCTTCGACACGGAGACCACCGGCCTTTTCTACAGCCGGGACGAGATCATCGAATTTGCCGCCGTGGTGGTGGAGCTGGTGGACGGGGAGCCGAAGATCACCCGGGAATATGACGAGCTGGTGGCTCTGTCCCCCGGCGGGTTTGTGCCGCCGAAAATCGAGCAGCTCACCGGCATTTCTACACAGGATCTGCGGGAGCGGGGCCTGTCCAAGACCCGGGTCTGCCGGGACATTGCCGAGCTGGTTGCCGGAAACACCCTGCTGCTTGCCTACAACGCCCATTTTGACCTGAGCTTCCTGTTCTACCTGCTGCTGCGCAGCGGCGACCCTGCCATCCTCAAGGGCAAGGACAAGCTGGATCTGCTGACTGTCTACAAGGACCGCCGCCCCTATCCCCACAAGCTGTGCAGCGCCATCGAGGCCTACGGCCTGTCCGGCAAGGTGGTCAACTCCCACCGGGCGGTGGACGATGTCATCGCCACCGTAGCCGTCATGGAGGAAATGGAGAAGGAAAAAGACGATCTCATGCGTTATGTCAACCTGTTTGGCTACAATCCCAAGTACGGCATCGAGGGTAAGCCCATCGGCTCCGTGACCTATAAGGCCCAGCCCTATAACTCCGCAAAACCACTGTACGAGTGATCCTGTAGGGGAGGGGCACTGACCCTTCCGTATCCGTGCAAGTCCTGCTTAGGGCGGGAGGGTCGATGCCCCTCCACTACAATTGTCATCATAGAATCGGGAGGAAAAATTATGGTAAACCAAAATGCCTATGCTTTAGGAGCCAACCGCTCCTGCATCCGGGACCTGTTTGAGTACGGCCGCCAGCGGGCCGCCATCATCGGCCCGGAAAACGTCTACGACTATTCCCTCGGCAATCCCTCCATCCCCGCGCCCAAGGAGGTCAACGAGGCCGTCCGTCAGATCCTTGCGGAGATGGATTCTCTGCTGGTCCACGGCTACACCTCTGCTGTGGGCGATTACGATGCCCGGAAAGCCATTTCCGACGACCTCAATGCCCGGTACGGCGTATCCACCCGGCCCGAGGAATTTTTCCTTGGCTGCGGCGCGGCCCCGGAGCTGGTCAGCGTATTCCGCGCCCTGGCTGTTCCCGGCGGGGAGCTGCTGACGGTGGCACCCTACTTCCCGGAGTACAAGCCCTTTGCCGAGGAAGCGGGCCTTGTTTTTAAGGTGGTGCCCCCGGATGTGCCGGATTTCCAGATCGACATGGAAGCTCTCAGCGCCATGCTGACCCCCGCTACCCAAGCCGTCCTCTTGAATTCCCCCAACAACCCCTCCGGCGTGGTGTACACCCGGCAGACCCTCACCGCTTTGGCGGCGGTGCTGACGGAAAAGGCGGCGGAATTTGGACATCCCATCTACCTCATTGCCGACGAACCTTACCGGGAGCTGGCTTACGGGGTGGAAGTGCCCTTCCTGCCCGCCATTTACAAGGACACCATCATCTGCTATTCCTATTCCAAGTCCCTGTCCCTGCCCGGTGAACGGATCGGCTATGTGTATGTGCCCGGGGCGGCCACGGACAGTGAGCAAGTCTATGCCGCCGTGGCGGGAGCCGCCCGGTCCTGCGGCCACGTCTGCGCCCCCAGCCTGTGGCAGAAGGTCATCGCAAGGTGCGTCCACCTGCGGCCCGACCTTGATAGCTACAACCGCAACCGGCTGGCGCTGTATGAGGGTCTGAGCACCATGGGCTACGAAATGGCACAGCCCGACGGGGCCTTCTACATGTTCGTCAAGGCACCCGGCGGGGATGCCAACCGCTTCTCGGAGCTGGCCAAGCAGAAGGATCTGCTGCTGGTGCCCGGTGACGGCTTCGGCTGCCCCGGCTACTTCCGGGTTTGCTACTGCGTCAGCTATGACATGATCATGAGAAGCCTGCCGGTGTTTGAGCAGCTTATCCGGCAGTTCCAATAAGTCCTGTAGGGGCGGGTCATTGACCCGCCCGCAAGGCTCCCCTACCAGGGGAGCCTTTTTTTCCTTTATTTTCCTCCTATGTCGAAATTTGTCAAATAGTTTTGAAATTGTGTACTTTTTGCAAATTATAGTCACTTTTCTTGACAATTAGTTTCGATTATGGTATTATCCCGGCAGACCGGCAGTTGCGCCGGTTCGCAAATACACAAGGAGGAAACCCTATATGCGCACATCCCTTTTGCAGCGCGGACTGGGCTTTGCCCTGGCGCTGACACTGCTGGCTGCCGCGCCCGTCGCCGCACGGGCAGAGGAATCGGAAGCCCAGTTCACCGAGCTGACCGAGGAACACGTCACTCTGGAAGCAGCCGAATACGAGTACACCGGCGAGGAGATCCGCCCCAACGTCACTGTCCGGGTGGAGGAGACCCTGCTGACGCTGGACAAAGAGTATTCCCTGGAATACGCTGACAACATCGAGGTCGGTGAGGGCAAGGTCATCGTCACCGGCATCGCCACCGGCGGTTACACCGGCACCGTGGAGATCCCCTTCGCCATCGTGGAGCAGGAACAGGAGCTGACCGCGCTGGAGGAAAGCCACGTTCAGCTGGACAAGACCGAGTTCACCTTTGACGGCAAAGCCATCGAGCCTGCCGTAACCGTCACCGTGGGCGGCAAGGTCCTGGTCCAGGACACCGACTACACCCTGAGCTTTGAGGACAATGACAAGCCCGGCACAGCCTACGCCGTGGTCTCCGCCGCCGAGGGCAGCGGCTACGCCGGCACCGTCCGGGTGGCCTTCACAATCAACGAGGCTCCCAAGGCCCCGGAGTACACCATCACCAAGGGCGATGCCGCCAAGTGGACGCTGAAAAGCACCAAGACCCTGAGCTTCACCGCCAGCGGCGACTTTGACAAATTTGTGGGCGTGTCCGTGGACGGGGTCCGCATCAACGACAGCCACTACACCGCGAAAAAGGGCAGCACTGTCATTACCCTGAAGAGCGCCTACCTGAACACCCTGAAGGAGGGTGAGCACACCATCACCATCCACTTTGCCGACGGCAAGGCCGAGGGCAGCTTCACCATTCTGGACGCTTCCGACGGCAATCCTAACACCGGCGACAGCATCCACCTGTGGGCGGCGGCACTGTTCGTGTCCCTGACGGGCCTGATTGGCGCGGGCTACGCGGTGTGCAAGAAGATCTGGAAATAAAACGGTTATACACATTCCTGTAGGGGCGGGTCACTGACCCGCCCTCTTCCAGATGCCGCTTTGCGGACGGGAGGGGCAGTGCCCCTCTCCTGCGGTGAATAACAGAGAGGCGGATGCTGCTGCATCCGCCTTCTCGTTTTATTCAAAATCCGCAATGTCAAAGGTGATGATCACATGGTAAACCATGCCACCCTCGGCGTTCAGAGTGTCCTCCACCCACTGCCGCAACTCCTCGCCCCTGTCCTTCAAGTCCCGGGGCAGAGCCACGTCAAACACCAGATTCATGTGCCGTTTTCCCGGCACCATGCGGAAATCGTGTAGACTCAGCCGCGTGTCCTTAGCTTGCAGCAGGCACAGCACCTTCTGCTTCAGCGCCGTCAAAACCGGATCGTCGATGACCACCGGGTCATAGTGGATGACCAGATGGACATTGTGGCTGCGCAGGCACTCCCGCTCCATGTCGTCGATGAGCTCGTGGCAGTCCAGGGGGTCCTCGCGGCTGTCCATCTCCACGTGGAGACTGGCAAACCGCTGGCCGGGGCCATAGTCATGGACCATCAGGTCGTGATAGCCCAGCACCTTGGGCTGAGCGACAATGTAATCCACGATCTTCTCCCGCAGCTCCGGGTCAGCGTTTTCCCCCAGCAGGGGGGAGATGGTGTCCTTGGCCAGATTCAGGCCGCTGTAGAGGATGAACAGGGCCACGGCAAGACCGATCCAGCCGTCCACGGGGATATTCGTCAGCTTTTCTGCAATTGCGGCAATCAGCACCGCCCCGGTGGTGATGCAGTCATTGCGGCTGTCGGCGGCGGTGGCCATCAGGGCGGTGGAGTCGATGCGCTTGGCAAGGCCCCGGTTAAACAGGTTCATCCAGAATTTTACCGCGATGGAGGACAGCAGCACCACCGCCGCCACCGTGGTGAACGTCACCGGGGTGGGATTCAGAATTTTCGCCACGGAGGTCTTTACCAGCTCGATGCCGATGACTAAGATCAACGCCGCCACACCAAGGCCGCTTAAGTATTCTGCCCGGGCATGGCCGTAGGGATGGTGGGCATCGGCGGGCTTATCCGCCACCCGGAAGCCAATGAAGGTGACGATGGAGCCGGAAGCGTCGGACAGGTTGTTCATGGCGTCGGCGGTGATGGAAACGGAGCTGGTGATGGTGCCAACCAGCAGCTTGAAGGCAAACAGCAGCACGTTGCACACGATGCCGACAAGGCCCGACAGCGTGCCGATGGCGGCGCGAACCTTGGGATTTTCTGTATTGTCCGCGTCCTTTACAAAGAGACGGAGCAACAATTTGGTCATGATTTTCCTCCAAAAAACGACTCTACCCACAGTAGAGTCCGATTTCTACGCCCGGTGGGGGCAATTGAGACGGGTTTCTCCCAGGAAAGGCGTGACTTCCCTCCGGGAGTATTGTATGATGAACGGGTAAATTCTGCGCGTCCTCCTATTCTAGCACGGGAAAGCGCGGTTTGTCCAGACAAACCGTCCCGTGGGCGCGTGATTCCATAGATTACGGAGTGTGTCAATATGAATTATCAGATCATCACCGATTCCTGCTGTGATTACCCCACGCCCATGTACGAAACGCTGGGGCTGACCTTTGTGCCCCTGACCGTGGAGTTTCGTGGGAATACCTTTGACGATAAAAACGACGACAGCCTGAAGGAAATGTACGACGGCCTGCGCGCCGGGGAGCCTGCCAAGACCTCCGCCGTGAACCCCAGCCGCTGGGGTGAAGCCATGGAATCCGTTCTGGCCGCCGGGCAGGACGTGCTGGTGCTGGCCTTCTCCTCCGGCCTGTCCACCACCTACCAGTCCGCCGTCATCGCCGCGGAAGAACTATCCGAAAAGTACCCCGACCGCACCATCCGGGTGGTGGATACTCTGTGCGCCTCCATGGGGCAGGGTCTGCTGGTCTGGTACGCCTGCAAAAAGCGGGACGAGGGGATGTCCCTTGAGGAACTGTATAATTGGTGTCTGGAGAATCGGCTGCACCTGTGCCACTGGTTCACAGTGGACGACCTGATGTATCTGAAACGGGGCGGACGGATCAGCGCCGCCACCGCGCTGGTGGGCACCATGCTGCAGATCAAGCCTCTGCTCCACGTGGACGACGAGGGCCATCTCATCAGCATGACCAAGGCCCGGGGCCGCAAAGCCGCCATTGACGCGCTGGTGCGCAAGGCCCAGGAGCTGGGGGAGGGCTACGACAACGGCACCATGTTCATCTCCCACGGCGACTGTCGGGAGGACGCGGAGTACCTTGCCCAGCAGCTGAAGGAAAAATGCGGCGTGAAGGACGTGGTCATCAGCTACGTTGGTGCGGTGATCGGCTCCCACTCCGGTCCGGGAACCCTGGCTCTGTTCTTCCTCGGCACCCACCGATAAACAAAATGGCCCCCTCCGGCGTGAGCCGGAGGGGGTCCTATTCTCTTCGCAGGGGCCTATGCCCCGCCGCAAAAGCCCTCCGGCTCACGCCGGAGGACCTTTCGCTTTATTGGAGTTCACACCTCGGATTTGGAAGCGCTGTCGAACATGGCTTCCACCTGCGCACCGGGACCTGCCTTATTCAGGGCAGAGACGATCCATGTTGCCAGCAGTCCCGCGATAAAGCCGGGAACGATCTCATAGATGCCGGTGCCGCTGGCGAAGACCAGCCACAGCACATCCACACCGGCGCCCACGGCGATACCGGCCACCGCGCCGCCGAAGGTCATCTTCTTCCAGAACAGGCTCAGCAGGATCACGGGGCCGAAAGCCGCGCCGAAGACGCCCCAGGCGTTCTCCACCAGACCCATAATGGTACCGGAGTTGGGGTTGGAGGCAATGATCAAAGCCACGATGGCGATGCCCGCCACCACCAGACGGCTGGCCCACAGCATCTCCTTGTCGGAAGCGTTCTTGCGGATCAGGGGCTTATAGACATCGCTGGCAAAGGCAGAGGACGCCGCCAGCAGCTGGGAGTCGGCAGTGGACATGGCAGCGGACAGAATGGCGGACAGCAGCAGGCCGGACACCAGCGCCGGGAAAATTCTGCGGACCATGGTAATGAACACCGTGGAGGAATCGGCGATCTCGCCTAAGTAAAGACGGCCGGCAACGGCGGTGAGGGCGGACATGGTGAGGATCACTGCTGTCCAGCTGATGCCGATGACGCTGGACTTGCGCAGCTCCTTTTCGCTCCGGATGGACATGAAGCGGATGATGATGTGGGGCATACCGAAGTAGCCAAGGCCCCAGCCCAGACCGGAGATGATGTCCTGGGGGGAGGTGAAGAAGCGGAAGAAGCCCTCAGGGAGCTGGGCGTTCACCGCGCCCTCACCCTTGCCCACCAGCGCCAGGGCGAAGATGGGCGCCAGCAGCAGGGCCGCCAGCATGATGAGGCCCTGGAAAAAGTCCGTCCAGCACACGGCGGAGAAGCCACCCAGGAAGGTGTAGGCGATGATGATGAAGGCGGCAAGATACATGGCGACCGTGGCATCGATGTTCATGACCGTGTTGAACAGGGTGCCGCAGGCCTTGATGGAGGAAGCGGCGTAGATGGTGTAGGCCACCAGGAAGATGCCCGCGCAGAGGACCTGCAATACTTTACTGCCGGACAGGAACCGGTTGGTCAGGTACTGGGGGATGGTGATGGAGTCCTTGGCGGCGATGGAGAACCGGCGCAGCCGGGGGGCCACGAAGATCCAGCTCAGGGCGTAGCCAATGCCAAGGCCGATGGCGATCCAGGCCTGGCCGATGCCGAAGGCGTAGATGGAGGCGGGCAGGCCCATGAGCACCCAGGCGCTCATATCCGACGCGCCGGCGGACAGGGCGGAGACCCACGCACCCATATTCCGGCCGCCCAGGAAGTAATCCTTCTCTCCGGCGTTCTTGGACTTAAAGAAGAAGTACAGGCCGATGCCCAGCATGAACACAAAGTAGGCCACGAAGACCAGCATTTCCACAAGGTTCATAAGGTTCCCTCTCTTTTCTAACATGACTTTTTTTCATGCAATCATGTCATAAATGTGATGAATTGATTATACTTCCTTCCCCGGTTTTTTGCAACGAAAATCTGTCCTCTGATTTTCACAAAAAAATTGTTGCTATTTGGGAGGAGATATGCTAATATCGACAATACAGCATGAATTTTCCGCATACAAAGGACGTGAACCTCATGAGTCTGAAAAAATATGAAGCATTTGTCCGCACGGTGGAGCTGGGAAGCCTGACCAAAGCGGCCCAATCCCTTGGCTCCACCCAGTCCCGGATCAGCCATATCCTGAACGATTTGGAGGAGGAATACGGCTTTCGGCTGATGCGCCGCAGTCGGGGCGGCATCGAACTGACGGAGGCCGGGCAGCTGCTGCTGCCGAAAATGCGGGCCATTGTGGAAAAGGAGCAGGAGCTTTCTGAGTGCGTGGGAGAGATCCGCAGCGCCGACGCGGGCACTGTGCGGGTGGGAGTCTTTACCAGCGTGGCGGTGCACTGGCTGCCTGGGATGATCCGGGCCTTTCAGGCAGCCCACCCCCGGGCGCAGCTGGAAATGCGCAGCGGTGACTATCACGACGTGGAGCAGTGGCTCCGGGAGGGCAGCGTAAATCTGGGCTTTATCACCCTGCCCGGCCCGGATGGAATGAAGACCATCCCCCTGGCGGAGGACCCGCTGGTGGCCATTCTGCCCAAGGGCCACCGGCTGGCAAGTCTGCCCCAAATTCCCATCGAGGAGCTGGGGCAGGATCCCTTCATCAGCCTTCTGCAAAGCTCTGCCCACGACATCCACCGGGCGCTGGACAACGCGGGCATCCGTCCCAACATCAAATACACCACCAAGGACGACTACGCCATCCTTGCCATGGTGGAGCAGGGGCTGGGCATCTCCATCGTGCCCCAGCTGCTCATCCGGGGACGGACCCAGAATCTGGAAGTCCGGCCACTGATCCCCAGAGCCAGCCGCACCATTGCCCTGGCGATCCCCGGCGGGGAGGCCCTGCCCGTGGTGCGCATCTTTGCGGAAACCGCCGTGGATTGGCTGAAAAAAGCGGATTCTGTAACACGATCTGAAACGCAGACGTGATATAAATTGAAAGTGGAAAGTTATTGAGATAAATCATCCCCGAAGGGGATACCATAGCCTTCCGCTTTCCATTTTCAACTTTCAACTGCTACAGCAAACTGGGAGGAACAGACCATGATGAATCATCCGTGGAACCAGCAGACCGTGCTGGTGTGCGTGGACTGCTACGAAAGCGGCGTCCCCCGGGGACGGCTTTATCTGCCGGGACAGGAAGGGGCGCGCTTTGACAGCCTGTCTCAGCTTCTGCTCCGGGCGGAGCGGCTGCTGGACCGGACCGGCGGCGTGCAGTCCTTCACTACGCCCAGAATTTTTGCCCTGGCGAAACCGCTGGAGGATGCTCCCTGCGGGGCGGGCGAGCTGACCCGGGGCAGTGCCGGTACTTTTGAAATGCGGGTGCTGTTCCGCCAGCACGCCAGCTGGCAGGGAGAACTGCTGTGGCTGGAAAAAAACACCCGGCAGAGCTTCCGCAGCGTACTGGAGCTGATCACATTGATGGACAGCGCTCTCCGGGCAGAGGAAAATTGACAATTATTTTCGATTCTATTTCGATTCTATATATACCCCGCCCCTCGGCGTTTCCGCTTGGTGTTACCGCTTCGCGGACGGGAGGGTCGGTGACCCTCCCCTACGGACCGGGCATTCGAAAAACGCAGGAACCTTTTTCCAAGGCTCCTGCGTCTTTTTATTCGGTTTCCGCCCCTCTTTCCGGGGACAGGGGGCGGATCTGGTAGGCGATGCGGATGGGGACGTAGGGGTAGGCCCGGCGGAAAGCCCGCAGGATCCGGTCGCAGATGATCTGCGAGTTTTCAAAATTGGCCTTGGGCAGCAGTACGGCGTACTGGGAAATGCTGCACTGGCAGAATACGTCACCCCGCCGGAGGCTCAGCCGGATCTGCTGGCTCAGCTGACCCATGGCCCGGTCCATGGACTGGCGGGGAAGCTCCCGCTCCGCTGTGGAAATGGCGTTCAGCAGCGCCACGTGGACCGGGCTGCCGCTGCGTTCCAGCGTCCGGCTCAGGGCGTAGCACAGAATGCGGAAATAGTCGTAGTCGCATTGCAGGGCCCCGGAGGGAGGAGCGATCTCCTGCAGAGCGCCCATGACTTCATCTACGCTCAGCACCCGCTCCTCGGGGGAATGGGCGGCGGCCCGGTATACGGTCCGGGTCTCCTCGCTGGGGCAGATACCGAAGTCATCAAACAGGCGCTTGCTCAGCCGGTCATAGGCTTCCGCCGCGCCCCGGCGGTCGCCGGCGGCGGCCAGCAGCTGCATCAGCTCCCGGCAGAAGCCCTCGTGGTAAGGTTCCAGCGCAATGCAGCGGCGGCAGACGCCAATGGCCTCCTGACTGCGGCCCCGCTGGGTCAGCAGCGCCGCTGTCTCCCCAGCGGCGGTCAAAAACAGGTTGTGCAGATGGGCGGCCACAGGCACCACCCAGACCTCGCCGCTCTGGCGGGGCAGGAAATCTCCCCGGTACAGGGCAAGGGCCTCCAACAGGTCCCGCAGCCGCAGTTCCGGATCCTCGTTCTTTTGGAGACACAGGGCTTCAAAGCGGTCGCTGTCCACCACACCGCCGCCGTTCCACTGGTAGCCGCCCTTGCGGCGCTGGATCATGCCCCGGCCTGTTTCCGGATTCAGCTGTTCCAGCAGGGTACGGGCCCGGTACATGGTAATGCGCAGGGCGTTCTCCGGGTTGGCGGAATCCGGTTCGTCGCCCCACAGCAGGTCGATGAGTTTTGTCTGGGGCACCGCCTGGTCCCGGTGCGTGATCAGATAGGCCAGCAGCACCCAAACCTTTTTGGACCGGGTATCCGTGTCCTGCAATTCCCGGTCCCCCAGCCGCAGGGAGAAACCTCCCAGCATTTGAATTTTCAGTTCATCCACAGTGCAGTCCTCCGATTCTCCATTTTTCATCAGTATAACAAATTTATTTCAGTTTTCAAGAGAGAAGTGGAGAAATTTAGAAAAAACTGCGTTTCTGAAATAAACAGCACGCTGGGGCAGGCCACAGGCCCGCAAAAAGGCTCCCCCATAGATGCAAATCAAGGTTTGAAAATGTACAAAAACAGAAAAAACGTATGTCATTCCGACTGGAGCGCAGCGGAATGGAGGAATC
>JAUNSH010000057.1 GCA_030539285.1 Eubacteriales bacterium | reverse complement strand
CCCCGTCAGTGCTGTGCATCGGCTCCGGCGGCTCCATGATCATGGCCTGCGAGTGCGCCCACCTGTTTTCCACGGTCACCGGGAAATTCTCTGCGATCTCCGATGCCCATATGCAGATCTCTGCCGTGGCCACCATGGACCCCAAGGGCGTGATTTTCCTGTTCTCCTACTCCGGTGCCACCACCGGCGGCCTGCAGATCCTGGAGCTGGCCCGTCAGCGGGGCATCCACACCATTCTGGTGACCCGGTTCCAGAAATCCCCGGCGGCAAAGCTGTCGGAGGTGGTCCTGAGCTGCGGCTCCAATGAAAGCCCCTTCCAGTTCGGCTCCGTGCCGGCGAAGATGGCCCAGCTCGTTGTAGTGGACGCGGTTTTCCAGGAATACTGCCTGCGCAACCGGGAAAGCTGTGAGGAACACATTCAGGCTATTGCCTCTGCCCTTTCTGCCATGCACGTTTGATAAAACAAAAATGGGGGAGCTTCCCGTGGACGGCACGCGGAAGCTCCCCTGTTTTATACCATTTTTTATAACATTTCCCTTTCCAGTCCCTGCCTGCGGCAGGTCAGGAAATAGAGAGGCACTTCATACAATAACATTACACTCCAGCCGATGGCACAGGAGAAGGCAATGCCCACGATCCCCATCCGGGGCACCAGAATGTAGGTGCAGACCGTGCGGATGGATGCCTGAATAAACGTTGCCAGCATGGTGGTGTACATCTTTCCCATGCCCCGGAAGAAGCCCTGAACGCCGTTGGTCATGGCCGGGAAGAGATAGAACGCCGCCATCCAGGCAAGATACCGGCTTCCCAGAGCGATGACCTCTTCCGAACCTTCGCCGGTGACGAACATGCTGACCATGGGCTTTCGCAGGACCGCCACCACAGAGCCGATCAGCAGCCAGTAGCAAAATTCCAGCCGGATACCGCAGCGAAAGCCGGGACGGATCCGCTGGTATTTTTCCGCCCCCCGGTTCTGGGCGATGTAAGTGGAAATGGCGGAGGACACGCTCTGGGCGGGGATACAGGCAAAGTCATCGGCCCGGGTGACCGCATTAAAGGCCGCGATGCTGCTGACGCCGAGGGTGTTGACCTGGCCCTGGATCAGGACCTTGCACACCGGCTGGATGGCCTGCTGCAATGTCGTGGGTCCGCCGTAGCGGAGGATCTGTTTCAGCAGCTCCGGCCGGAGCCGCCATTGCCGCCCCCGGGGGCAAAGCTCCCCCATATGCCGCAGGCTGTAGCCCAGCGCCAGCGCTGCGCACACCGCCTCGGCAAAGACCGTGGTCATGGCGCTGCACACGATGCCAAAACGCAGGATGCCCAGGAAAATAATGTCCAGCACCGCGTTCAGGATAGCGGAGAAGGCCAGAAATTTCAGGGGCGTATCCGCGTCCCCCACGCTTTTCAGCCCAGCCGTCAGGGCGTTATAGCAGAAGGTGAAGGGTGCCCCAAGAAAGGTAATGCGCAGATAGACGGCGGTGATGTCGTATATTTCCTGCGGCACCGCCAGAAGGCTCAGGATTTGCCGGGCAAGCAGGATCCCCGCCAGAGCCAGGGTGCAGCAGACCGCGAAGCCCGCCATCAGCATATTGGCCAGGATCCGCTGAAACCGCTCGTAGTCCTTCGCGCCAAAGGCCTCGCTCATCAGCACACCGGCGCCGATGCACAGTCCCGTGATGGCCAAAATCACCAGATTCATCACCGGCCCCGCGATGCCCTCCGCCGCCAGCGCGTTCTGGCCGAGAAACCGCCCGGCGATCATGGAGTCTATGGCATTGTAGCTCAGCTGGAGCCAGTTGCCCAGCAGCAGCGGCAGGGCGTGCCGCCAGAGGTGGCCCCGCGGGGAGCCAACGGTCATATCGATCATAGTCTGTTTCTCCGATTCCGGAAAGATTTCGAAGCCATTATATTTTCCCGCCGCCGGGTTGTCAACGGCTTTCAGCTGTTTTTGATTTTACATAGATTTTACACAGGTTTTGCATGGATTCCATGGATTTTACAAAGGCGCTGGATTATGATTGCCGTAGGATTTACAATCGCCATCAAAGGAGAAAATTCTATGACAGTCTATTTATTGAAGCTTGTCTCCCTGCTGGGCGGGCTGGCCCTGTTCCTGTTCGGCATGGACACCATGGGCACGGCTTTGGAGCGCACCGCAGGCGGTAAATTACAGACGATCCTCGCCAAAATGAGCTCCAGCGTACCCAAGGGCTTCCTGCTGGGTCTGGCGGTCACCGCCGTCATTCAGTCCTCCTCGGCAACCACCGTCATGGTCGTTGGCTTCGTCAACTCCGGCATCATGACATTAAATCAGGCCGTTGGCGTCATCATGGGCAGCAATGTTGGCACCACCGTCACCGCCTGGATCTTGTCTCTAAGCGGTCTGGAGGGCGACAGCTTCCTCGTGCAGGTGCTCAAGCCCTCCACCCTGGCCCCCTTGCTCGGCACCATCGGCATTATCCTGTATATGTTCACAAAATCCGAAAAGAGCAAGAATATCGGCACCATTCTGCTGGGCTTCATGGCGCTGATGACCGGCATGGAGCTGATGAGCAGTTCCATGAAATTCCTAAAGGACGAGGCTTGGTTTGCTCAGCTCATGGTATCGTTCTCAAACCCCATCATCGGAATCTTAGTGGGCGCGGCGCTGACCGCCATCATCCAGTCCTCCTCGGCCTCGGTGGGCATTTTGCAGAGTATGTGTTCCACCGGCGCGGTGAGCTTCGGCTGCGCCATCCCCGTGATCTTGGGCCAGAACATCGGCACCTGCGTCACCGCCATGATGGGCGCCATCGGCGCCAACAAAAACGCCCGCCGCACCGCCATGGTGCACCTGTACTTCAACATCATGGGCACCCTGATCTTCGTGGTGCTGTTCTATGGGCTGGGGCTGTTCTTCCCCTGGAAATTCCTGAACGAAGCCTGCAATGAAATGAACATCGCCGTGATCCACACTGCCTTCAACATTGCCGCCACCGCCATTCTGCTGCCGCTGAACGGGCTTCTCGTGAAGCTGGCCACCCTGTCGGTGCCGGACGACAAGCAGGAGGAAAAGACAGAGCTGCTGGACGAGCGTCTGCTGGGCACCCCGGCTGTCGCCATTCAGCGGGCTCATGAGATTGCCGTCCGCATGGCGGAGGAGGCCGCAGAGGCCATGAACCTCGCCATGGGCCTGACCCGGGAATTTGACAGCAAAACCATGGACGAGGTACTTTCTCTGGAAGAAAGCACCGACCGCTACGAGGACGCGTTGGGCACTTACCTTGTGAAGCTCTCCGGCATCCAGCTGTCCGTTGCCGACAACCGCATCCTCAACACCCTCCTGTACACCGTCTCCGACATTGAGCGCATCGCCGACCACGCGGTGTCCGTGGGCAAAGCGGCGTTGGAAATGGAGGAAAAAAAGATCCGCTTCTCCGAACAGGCACAGGCGGAGCTTACCGTGCTGGAACGGGCAGTTTCCGACATTCTCAGCCGCACGGTGGATTCCTACCGGGGCTTTGACCGGAACCTGGCCATGAAGGTGGAACCCCAGGAGCAGGTGGTGGACGCGCTGGTCCGGGAGGTCAAGTCCCGCCACATCCGCCGTCTGCGGGACGGGCTGTGCAGCGTGGAATACGGCTTCGTGCTGGAGGACCTGCTGACCTGCTTTGAGCGCTCCGCCGACCACTGCTCCAACGTGGCTGTGGAAATTTTGCAGGTAGCCGAGGGCAAGCTGGAAGCCCACGAATACCTGAATTCTCTCAAATCCGGCGAATTGCGGGAAAGCGCGGCGTTTGCCGAACGCTTCGCCCGGTACAAGGCCCAGTACGCCTTCCCGGAGGACAAGTAAAAAAGGAAGCAGCGCAGCCGGTTTGGCTGCGCTGTTTTTCATCCGTACGGAAAATGGAATTTGTTGCACCGTAGGGCGGGGTCATGACCCCGCCCTACGCATGGCTGGCCGCCCTGCGGCCTTAATGCATTTGCATTCGGTCGGTCTCTACGGCATCAGATTCCTCCAGCGTGTCGTAATAGGCGTAGTACACGGTGTCTCCGCTTTGAAGACCCGAGAGAATTTCCACCGTTTCCCCATCGGAAATGCCGGTGGTCACCTCCACGGGAGAGATCGGCTCCCCGGTCTTCTTGTCCAGAGCCGTATAGACGATGGTCTTGGCCCCGTCCTCGGTCAGGGCGGCGGCGGGAAGGGTCAGCACGTTCATCTTCTCATACAGGCTGATGACTGCGGAGGCGCTCATGCCGGCCAGCATCTCGCTTTCCCGGGGCAGGGTGATCTCCACGGCGAACTTGCTGCTGCCGCCGCTGCTGCTGCCGCTCATGGCAGCCTTGGTGATCTCGCCCTCGAAGACTTCCTCCGGCAGGGCGTTGACGGTGATCTCGGCGGACATGCCCGTCTTCACGCTGGAAATGTCGGATTCGTCCACGGAGACTGTCAGCGTCATGGTATCCTGAGGGGTGACGGTCATGAGCACGTCCCCATTCAGGTCATACAGCTGGGTCTGGGTGGAGGAAGTTCCGCCATAGCCGCTTATGCCACCGATGGAGAAGCTGAAATTCATGCTGGGCATGGTGAAGGAGGGCATAGTGATATCAGAAAACGTACTTCTCTGATGCAGGACCGTTCCCACTGAGAAAGTTTCCTCGCCCTTTATCCCGGTGATGATCAGGACGATATCCCCCTCCTTGAACTGCCCTGCGTTGGCGGTAGTATGCTTGTAATCCTGAATCAGCAGGGAAGTATCGAAGGGTTGCCCATCGGCACGGGTCCAGCTAGAGCCTGTCTGCACCACCTCGTAAGCTGTCGTATCGATAAAGCCCACCAGTTCCTGAGTTCCGACAGCGGTGACCTTAAAGACCTTGGCGTAATAGGTTGCACCGTAGTAGAAGCAGCTTGTCTTGTGTTTGGAGGCAGGACAAGGAGTGCTGGAATTGGGACTGGACACGCAGCTTTCAATGCAGTCGCTGTAGTGGTGTCCGGCTTTACAAACGTTCTCCACATCCGCCTGGACACAAGACTTGATGCAGTCGTCCTTGTGATCGCCGGTAGCGGGACATTCGGTGGTTCCGTCACTTTCCGTACAGCTTTCAATGCAACTCTTATAGTGGTATTCTGTTGCGGGACAGGTCTGTCCTCTTCTGGCACCTACACAGGCTTTGATGCAGTCGCTGTAATGGGCACCGGTAGCGGGGCATTTCTCGGGAGAGTCCGCACGGGTGCAGGCATGGATACACGCCGTAAAGTGGGTATCGGCTGTGCAACCTTCAGATTTGGTACACTTTTTGGGACAGCCCTCCAGATGATTGGGGTCTGTACCGGACAGGGGGCAATCATCTTTTCCTGTACAGGTCGTACCAGACGTTCCTCCCACGTCCAGCGGCGTGATGCTGCTGAGCAGTACCACCTGGAAGGAATCCTCCTGCGCGGTCAAAGGCTGAGCGATGATCTCCTCTTCCTCCGACCCCGCCAGCAGGTGGGCACTGTCCTTGTCGATCCCGGACACCATACCGTCACAGGGGGCGGCGATCACACCGCTTTCATACATTTCAAACAGCCTTTGCAGCAGTTCCTCGTATTCCCGGTGAGTCTGGGCCAGAATTTCCCGCTGGGCGGTGTAGTCCGTGTCCTTCAGGGTGAACAGGGCCGCGCCGGAACCCAGAGTCTGCTCCGGCTGGGCGTAGACGATGGACACCGTGCCCGCGAAGGCCGTGGCGTTCCAGGGGCTGTGAATTTCCAGCGCGCCCTCGCCCACGTTTTCAACGGTGACGGTCTGGCCCACCTCGTAGCCCTTGTCCTCGACGGTCACCACCAGCTCGCCGCTGAGATTCGATTCCACCCGGCCGGTGACTTCCTTTCCGTCCGCCAATGTGACGGTAACGGTCTGCCCGGTGGCCAGGTCAGAATCTGCGGTGAGCGTTACGCACATCTTGCTGTCCAGGCTCAGCACCGCCAGAGCGCCATGCTCCAGCATGACGGACTCCACCCGGTCACCCTCCCCGGCATAGACCAGCTTCACCCGGCCCCCGGCGGTGGCAGAGACCTCCGTGGCCGCCTTTTCGTCGGAATAGGTCTCCATCTGTTTTCTCACCGCGGACATGGAATCCTGGATCTCCGTGATGGCGGTCATGACGCTGACCTTGTCCACGGCGGCAAGGGGATCTCCCTCGCTGACCATATCGCCATTTTTCACCAGAAATTCTGTAATTTTCACATCCGTGGGGATCTCAATATCCTCCGGGTCCCCGGCTTCCAGAGTTCCTCCGCCGTGGATGGTGGTGCGGATGGAACCGGTGCTGACGTTGGCGCTGAGGATGCTGGCCGTGGGGCCGTCCTCGGTCTGCTGCTGCCGGGCCATCAGCGGCATCACCGCCAGCCCGACGACCACCAGCGCCAGCACGCCCCAGAGGATGTAGCGCTTGAGAGATTTCTTCTTCGTCTTATCCATTTGCTTATCCTCCGTAGTGCAGGGCGTCGATGGGCTTCATCTTCGCCGCCTTATTGGCGGGATACAGCCCGAACACCACGCCAATCAGGAAGCAGAAGACCACAGCCAGACCCACCACCCCCATGTTCAGGGTGAAGGTGATTCCCGCGCTGACCGTCACCGTGGAGACGATCTGCAAAATGGCCCAGCTCAGGAAAATGCCCAGACCGCAGCCCATCATGCACAGCACCACCGCTTCCATCAGGAACTGGGTCAGGATGTTGCCCCGGCTGGCGCCGATGGCCTTACGGATGCCGATCTCTCTTGTGCGCTCGGTGACGGTGACCATCATGATGTTCATGATGCCGATGCCGCCGACAACCAGGGAAATGGCAGCGATGCCGCCAAGCAGGATGGACAGGGTGGAGGTAATGGCGTTCATGGCCTCCTCCAGCATATTGGAAGCATCCACGTCAAAGGCATCGTCGTCCTCGTCGAAGCGCTCCATGAGAATTCTCTCCATGGCATCCGCCGCCGCGTCCACGGTGGAGCCTTCCGCCGCGGAGAGATAGAAGGTGGTCACGTCAGGGCTGACGCTGTCCGTCAGACGGATCAGGGAGGAATAGGGGATGTAGGCCATGAGCATTCCCGAGGTCAGCATGGAGGTCAGGGAATCCTCATTTTCCTCCAGCACGCCCACCACGGTGAACCGCACCCCGTTCAGGGTGATCTCCTCACCCACGCAGTCGGTGTAGCCCACCAGCTCCGTGGCCGCCGCGTCGTTGAGGACGCAGACATAGGTGGCGTTGCTCTGGTCGGAGGCTTTCAGCCAGCGGCCCATGGACAGCTGCAGGCCCTGAATATCATAGTAGGAAGGGGTGGTGCCATAGACGGTGACGCTGTCATACTCCGCGCCGTGCTTTCCCACCACGGTGGAGCTGGTCCGGGCGGAGATCAGGCCGATGTCCGGCTCCTTGGTCCACTCGTCCAGGTCGCTCAGGCGAATGGGCTTACCCTTGTCGTCGGAGACGGTGACGGTGACCAGGCTGGTGCCCAGGTCGGACACCGCCCCGGTGACGGAATCTGTCGCGCCGCTGACCAGACTCACCAGCACCACCAGGGCCATAACGCCGATGATGATGCCCAGCATGGTCAGTACCGCCCGCATTTTATTGGCGCCGATGGAACGCAGCGCCATCACAAAAGACTGCATTATAGCCGCACCTCCGAGATCTGTCCGTCCAGAATATGGATGGAGCGCTGGGCCTGTTTGGCAATGTTATTATCATGGGTGATCAGGACAATGGTGTTGCCCTGTTCGTGAAGCTCATGAAAAATGTCGATGATCTCCTTACTGGTCTTGGAATCCAGCGCACCCGTCGGCTCGTCCGCCAAAATCAGCTTGGGCCGGGTGACGATGGCCCGGGCGATGGAGACTCTCTGCTGCTGTCCGCCGGAAAGCTCCGTGGGCAGATGCTTGGCCCGGGGGTACATATTCACCTTGTCCAGCGCCTCCTTGACCCGCTCCATCCGCTCCTTTTTGGGGACCTTCTGGTAGATCAGGGGCAGCTCCACATTTTCTTCCGCCGTCAATTTCGGGATCAGGTTGTACTGCTGGAACACGAAGCCAATCTTCTCGTTGCGGATCTTCGCCAGCTGATTCTCGGAATAGCTCTCGATGGGCAGGCCGTCCAGCAGGTATGTTCCCGCGTCCGCGACGTCGAGACATCCGATGATGTTCATCATGGTGGACTTGCCGGAGCCGGAGGGGCCGATGATGCTGACGAACTCCCTGGGGTAGATGTGCAGGTTGGCATGGTCCAGGGCACGGACCCGGTCCTCGCCCACCTGATAAAATTTGCAGATATCTTTCAGCTGGATCATGCCTTAGCCTCCCCGGTTGCCGCCCATGCCGCCGGGCATTCCGCCGCCGCTGGGCATACCACTGGGCATTCCGCCGCCCCGGTTGCCGCTGCCGGAGCTCATGCCGCCGCCCATACCGCCTGCCATGGCGAACATATCCATAATGGAGAAGCTCTCGGACTCGGTGTAGTACACGGTATCGCCCTCGTTCAGGCCCGAGGTGATCTCCACATAGTCGTCGTTCTGCATACCGATGGTCACCTCCACCCGTCCGTCATAGCGGTGGGTTTCGGAGTCGTAGGCAGTGTAGACATAGTAAGATGCGCTGTTCTGGTGCAGAGCGTCCACGGGGATGATCAGGGCGTTCTCCGTGCCCTGAATGCGCACGTTGACGGAGGCCGTCATGCCCGCCAGCATCCCTTCCTCCCGGTCCAGAGTCACCTCAGCGGAGTACTGGGTCACGCCGGTGGAGGTGTCCGCCACCTTGCTAATCTCGGTGACGGTGCCGGTGAAGCTGTCCTCGCTGACGGAGCTGACCTCAATTTCTGCCTCCTGTCCTTCTTTCAGGGACAGAATATCCGTTTCGTCCACGCTGATGGCAACGGACATCTGCTTCTGGGGGTACAGGGTCAGGATCTGGGTCTCCACCGCGGAATTGGCGGTATCCTCGTCATATTCCACAGAGCTTACCAGTCCGTCCATTTTGGAAAGCACCGCGCCGTCCCGGTAGATGGTCAGAAGATCCATGAGGGTCTCTTCCAGATCCTCCCGCTGGCGCAGCAGCGCGTCATAGTTGGCGCTGGTCTTGGTATCGGTCAGCGTAACGATGCTGCTTCCGCTGGTGACCTTGGCATTCTCCCGGGTGGAGATGCCGCTGACGATCCCGGCGTAGCCGGTAACTGCCAGGGGGGAGTGGATGTACAGTTTTCCCGTGCCCAGAGTCTTGCCGTCATTGTCGGAAACGGTGACTTCCTCGTCAA
The DNA here is from genome assembly GCA_030539285.1 of Eubacteriales bacterium. Lineage (GTDB taxonomy): Bacteria > Bacillota > Clostridia > Oscillospirales > Oscillospiraceae > Faecousia. The sequence goes on along the minus strand of JAUNSH010000057.1, from coordinate 6,467 downwards.
ACAGGGGGCCGTCATCGGTGACCAGCACGGTCATGCTTCCCTTCCGGGCTTCCTCCACCACACCGGCGATCAGGCTGCCGTCAGAGCGGGTGACGGTGACGGTATCGCCCCGGCTGGGGCCCTCGGCTTCGATATCCACAGCCAGGTAGCCGTCAAGGCTGAGAAGGGCCAGCGCGCCGTTTTTCGCCATACAGGAGGATACGTCGTCGCCAACCTCCGCGTAGATCTTCTTGACCCGGCCGCTGACACCTGCGGTGAGGGTCGTGGAAGCGGTATCGTCCTTGGCGCTGTTGATGCTCTTATCCAGGGTCTTGAGCTGGCTCTGGGTGTCGGACAGGGCGCTCATGACGGAGGCCATATCCACCCGGGCGATCAATTCTCCCTCCGTGACCAGATCCCCGGCTTCCGGGAAGACCTCGTCGATCTCCACCCCGGCGGGGACGGTGATCTCCTCCTCGTCCACCTGGGCCAGCACGCCGCTGCCGGTGACGAGGGTGTGAATGGTGCCGGGGGCCACCTGATAGGTCAGCACCTCTTTTTCCGCGGCGGCGAATTTCTGCTCCACGCTGCGCCGAAGATTCAGCACCAGCAGCACCAGCGCCACCGCGATGACTGCGATAACAATGATGACTGTGCGCACCACCTTCCGGCGGCGCTGTTTCTTTTCCCGATTGAGCCTGTCGAAGAGTTCTTCACCAGGACGCTGTTGTTCCTCCATAGGGTATACTCCTTATTTTCAAAATCTTTATCATTTTACAAAAACGCAGCCGGGATTTTGGGAATTATTTGTAAACAATCCGAAAACGCCGGAAAAAGTTGGGGCTGTGGCTGTAGGGGCGGGTCATTGACCCTCCCGTCCGCGAAGCGGCAGCGTCATGATGCGGCTAACGCCGAAGGGCGGGTCAATGACCCGCCCCTACAGTAAAACCCCCACGGTTTCCCGTGGGGGTGTGGTAGAAAAGCTTAGCAGGTGGCGCCGCCCTTGACGGTCTTGTGCAGGATGGCTTCCTTATCGATGGAGTCGCTGAGCAGCTTCTCATTGACATAGTCGAAGCCCAGACGGGTCACGGTGTCGGCAAACCGCTCGCCGGAGATGCCCTCGTCCCGGAACAGGAGGATGGCCTTCTCGATGACATCCATGACCTCTTCCTCGCTGGTAAACAGCTTGGTCAGTGCCCGGCCATGGGCAACCTTCTTGCCCCAGCGGCCGCCGATGAGGATCTTGTAGCCCTCTTGATACTCTTCCAAAGCGCCGAAGGGGCACTTGCCCTTGCAGCGTCCGCAGTTGTTGCAGGCGTTGGGATCGATGCTGATCTTGCCGTCCACCATCTTGGCGGTCTTGATGGGACAGTTCTTCTCCACCTGGCAGACCTTGCAGCCCCGGCACTTGGCATAGTTCACCATGGGCATCCGCTGGCCCACGATGCCCAGATCGTTCAGGTCGGGCTTGACGCAGTTGTTGGGGCAGCCGCCGACGGCGATCTTGAACTTGTGGGGCAGGGTCACGCCGTGGTAGCCAACATAGAACTTCTCGTGGATCTTTTCGCTGAGGCCGTAGGTGTCGATCAGGCCGTACTGGCAGGTAGTGCCCTTGCAGGAGACCACGGGGCGCACCAGGCTGCCGGTGCCGCCAGTGGACAGCCCGTGCTCACCAACGAAGTCGATCAGGGGCTGGATATTCTCGTGCTTGACACCCTGAATTTCCAGCGTCAGACGGGTGGTCATGGTCACCTCACCGGAGCCGAACTTCTCAGCGGCCTCGGCAATGATCCGGTGCTCCTCGGCAGTGATCTTGCCGTTGCGGGTGATGATGCGGACGTTGAACACGTCGGGATACCGCTTATCCCACAGGCAGCCCAGGGCCTTGACCCGCTTGATCTCCTCGGGGGGCAGCTTGCCGCCGTCGAAGGTGACCTTCACATTGTTGACAAACAGGCCGCCTTCCAAAGCCCGGGTGTTGGTGTAGCCGTAAGCCTTCAGACGGTTCTGCAGGAAGTAGCCGCGCTTGCCCTTGGCGCAGACCAGCAGCAGCTTGGCATCCAGATCAAGGCCGTCGATGGGGCCGGTGACCTTACTGAGATCGACCCACTTGGCGCCGGGGATGGCGGGAGCGGGGCTGACGTCGATGACCTTGTAGCCCTTGGCCTTGCCGGCAGCGTACTCGGCGGGAGTCATGGACTCGTAGCTGCCTGCCATCTTGTTTTCCAGAATGTAGCAGGCCTGGACGAAGGGGTGGATGGCAGTGGAGAAGGGAGGGGCGTAGGCAAAGTCCAGGGTGTCGAAATCTTCCACTTTCGCGCCCATGGCGATGCCGGTGACGGCGATGTCCACCATCTTGTCCACAGCGCCGCCGCCCAGCACCTGAATGCCCAGCAGCTTGTGGGAAGCCTTGTCGGCAATGAGCTTGGTCATGAAGGTGGAGGCGTCGGAGTAGTAGTGGGCCTTGTCGTCGGTGACGCAGGTGACGGTGATGGCGTCGAAGCCCGCGGCCTTGGCCTGCTCCTCGGTCAGGCCGGTGCGGCCAGCGTTCAGGCCCTCAGCAAGCTTCACAACGCCGGTGCCCAGGCAGCCGCCGTAGGGGGCGTTCTCCCCGGTCAGATTCTTGGCCAGCAGACGGCCGGTGATGTTGGCGGTGGAGCCCATGGCGGACCACTGGCCCTTCCCGGTAATGCGGTTAAACACCATGGCGCAGTCGCCCACGGCGTAAATATCGTTCAGATTGGTTCTCTGGTACTTGTCCACCACGATGGTGCCCTTGAACATCTCGATGCCGGAGTCAGCAAGGAAAGCGGTAGCGGGACGGACGCCGATGGCCATGACCACCACGTCACCCTCGAAAGCGCCCACGCCGGTGCGGATGCCGGTGGCCTTGTCAGTGCCCAGCACTTCTTCCAGGCCAGCCCCGGTGACGATGCGGATGCCCTTGCTCTGGAGCTGACGGCGGATGTAGTCGGCCACCTCGGCGTCGAACAGGTTGGGCATGACCTGAGAAGCCATGTCCACCACGGTGACCTTCAGACCCTTGGCCAGCAGGTTCTCGGCAATTTCCAGACCGATGAAGCCCGCGCCCACCACCACGGCGCTGCGGCACTTGTTGTCATCCACGTAAGCGCGCAGACCGATGGCATCGTCAGGGGTGCGCATGGTGAACACGCCGGGCAGGTCGGTGCCCGGCACGTTGGGAACGAAGGGAGCTGCACCGGTGGCGATGACCAGCTTGTCATAGCTGACCACTTCACCGTTCGCGAATGTAACCGTCTTGGCGGAAGCGTCCACTTTGGTGGCTTCCATCTCAGTCTTCACCGCTACGCCGGTGAGGCCCATGTACTTCTCGGGGGTATTGACGATCAGCTCGTCCCGGGTCTCGATGCTGCCGCCAACATAATAGGGCAGGCCGCAGCCGGCATAGGAGATGTCCTTACCCTTGGTGTAGACGGTGATCTTGGCGCTGCGGTCCTGACGCATCAGCTTCGCGGCGGTCTTGGTGCCGGCGGCAACGCCGCCAATGACAACAATGTTCATTTCCATCGCTCCTTAAAATATATATTTTTCCGATTGGTTTTTCCTGTTATTGACAGCTTGATTGTAGCACGGGAATATGATAAAATCAACTTGTCAATCCTTATGATTTGATCATATTTTCTTATCGAGGTAACGCTATGCTGGACTATCGTGTGGACACCTTTCTGACCCTGTGCGAGCAAATGAACTACCGGAAAACCGCGGAACTTCTCCACATTTCCCAGCCCGCCGTGACCCAGCAGATCCACTGGCTGGAAAACGAATATGGCCGCAGGCTTTTTGAATACGAAAACCGCCGTCTGGTGAAGACCGAGGCGGCGGTGGTGCTGGAAAAATATGCGAGGGCGGCGAAATTGCAGGAGCGGGACCTGCGGCAAAAGCTGGAAAACAATCCAATCCAAGCCTTACGCATCGGGGCCACGAAAACCATTGGAGACTACTATCTGAAAGCCGACATCCGCCGCTACCTGTCAAGTAGTGACCACGCTCTGACCCTGATCGTGGACAACACAGAGCGTCTTCTTCACCTTCTGGAAGAAAACGAGCTGGATTTTGCCGTGGTGGAGGGATTTTTCGACAAAACATCCTTCGACAGCATCCTGCTGCGCCGGGAGCCATTCGTGGGCATCTGCCGCAAAGACCACCCCTTCGCCGGGCGGGAAGTCACCATGGATGAGCTTTTAAAGGAAACCATCATCCACCGGGAGGACGGCTCCGGCACCCGGGCCATTCTGGAACAGGAGCTGAGCGGGTACAACGAGTCTCTGCAAAGATTCCGGCGGCACATCTGCATTTCCAGCTTCAACATTATCCTGGACCTTGTGAAGCAGGGCTTCGGGGTATCCTTCGTGTATAATATCCTCGCCGATTCCGACCCGGCACTGGCGAAATTTTCCATCCGTGACGAAAGTGTGGTGCGGGAATTTAACGTCGTCTACCTCAAATACGCGGACATGGAGGAGAAAATAGGGCTGTTTTTTGGGAAAATGTGAAAAAGAATGTCATCTTGAGCGAGCGAAGCGAGTCGAAGGATCTACCCACATTCGATGATCAGCATGGAAGGATCCTTCGACTCGCTTCGCTCGCTCATGATGACAACAATGTTTGCGGTTCGGTTTTATGATTATTTTTCCCGCTCTTCCTCGGGGATAAAATCCAGCGTAATTTCCTTCAAATTCGTCCGCAGCTGGGTATATTTCACCCCGGCGGAATCCATCATTTTTTTCGAGGCAAGGGTGGACATGGAATCGGCGTATTTATCCGACAGATAGTACACTTCCCTCACGCCGCTCTGAATAATGGCCTTGGCGCACTCGTTGCAGGGAAACAAAGCCACGTACAGGCGGCTGCCCCGCAGGTCCCGGCCGTTGGCATTGAGCACCGCGTTCAGCTCCGCGTGGACCACATAGGGGTACTTGGTAGTCTCCCCCTCCCGTTCCCAGGGGTATTCATCGTCGGAACAGCCCTTAGGCATGCCGTTGTAGCCCGTGGAGATGATGATGTTGTCCGGGGAGACGATGCAGGCACCCACCTGGGTGTTGGGGTCCTTGCTGCGCTTGGCCGCCAGCATGGCGATGCCCATAAAATATTCGTCCCAGCTGATGTAATCGGAGCGTTTCATAGATCATTCCTCCTACTTTTTCCCCCATTATACTAAAAACGCAGGCAGGTCACAAGTCCCAGCCTGCATTTTTTGTAAAAAATAAACGGTTTCTGTAGGGGTGGGTCATCGACCCGCCCGTCCGCGAAGCGGAAATTCTTCTGCGGCTATCGCCGAAGGGCGGGTCAATGACCCGCCCCTGCAGTATTACTCAAAGAAATTCTTCAGATTATCGATAAACTTCTTCCGCTTGGGGGACACCTCGATGGTGCCGTCCAGCTGGCGCAGAAGCTCCTTCTGCTCCCTCGTCAGATGGGTGGGAGTCTCCACCACCACGGTGAAGCGGTGGTTACCCCGGCGGCGGGAATTGCCCACCTCGGGAATGCCCTTGTCCCGGAGGATGAACTCCCGTCCGGTCTGGGTGCCCTCGGGAATATCATAGTCCACCATGCCGTCCAGGGTGGGCACCTGGATCTTCGCGCCCAGAGCCGCCTGGGTGAAGGTGATGGGCACCTCACACAAAACATCCGTATCCTGACGGGTGAAGATCGGGTGGCGCTTGATGTAGATCTCCACCAGCAGGTCGCCATTGGGGCCGCCGTTGGAGCCGACACCGCCCTCGCCGCGAACCCGGACGCTCTGCCCGGCATCCACACCGGCGGGGACCTTCACCTTCACCCGGTTGGTGCGGCGGACCTTGCCCTTGCCCTTGCAGGTGTTGCAGGGGGTCTTGATGATCTTGCCCCGGCCATTGCAGGAGGGACAGGTTGTGGAGGACTGCATCTGCATACCCATAAAATTCTGCACCGTGCGGACCTGGCCGGAGCCGTGGCACTGAGAGCAGGTCTCGATGACGCCGTCGGCGGAGCCGGTGCCGTTACAGTTGGGGCAGTTCTCAATCCGGGGGGTGGCGACCTCCTTCTCACAGCCGAAGGCCGCTTCCTCGAAGGTCAGCTCCAGCCGGGACATGACGTTCTCGCCCCGGCGGGGGGCATTCTGTGTGCTTCCCCGGCTCCGGCCGCCGCCGAAGAAATCGCCGAAAATGTCGCCCAGGTCCGAAAAATCGCCAAAACCGCCGAATCCACCGCCGCCGTAGCCGCCGGCCCCGGCGCCGAAGTTGGGATCCACACCGGCAAAGCCATACTGGTCGTACCGGGCCTTCTTGTCGGCATCGGACAGCACCTCGTAGGCCTCGCCCACCTCCTTAAACTTCTCCTCAGCTTCTTTGTCGCCGGGGTTCCGGTCGGGATGGTACTTCATGGCCATTTTGCGGTAGGCTTTCTTTATCTCATCGGCGCCGGCGTCCTTGGAGACCCCCAGCACCTCGTAGTAGTCACGTTTGTTT
>JAUNSH010000056.1 GCA_030539285.1 Eubacteriales bacterium | reverse complement strand
TGTACGCCGACAATACTTGGCGGGTGACTGCCCGGGAAGATAGGTAATGCCAACATGCAAGCCCCGTTCGGAAGAACGGGGCTTTTCACGTAGCAAGAACAGGGGCTATTCTGCCTGTGACAGACCACCGGACCGTCACAACGGCAGGACAATACGTTGGCCTACCCGGGAAGGATAGGTAGTGCCAACATGTAAGCCCCGTACGGAAGAACGGGGCTATTCACGTAGCAAGAACAGGGGTTTTTCTGCCTGTGACAGTCCACCGGACTGTCACAACGGCAGGACAATACGCTGGCCTGCCGGGGAAGATAGGTAATGCCAACACACAAACCCCGTTCGCGAGAACGGGGTTTTTCACGTAGTCAGCACAGGAACTTTTCCGTATCGATCATCACGGACACGATAGATATGGAATTGCAAGGCTTTGGAAAGAACATATAGATGAGGGGGATGGATATGGGATTTCAACCGCGTATCAATATTCACGCGGATGATTATGGCATGGTTTCCCAGAGCAACCAGCGGATTCAGGCCTGCTGGGAGAATGGCTGCATCAATGGCGTCAGTGTCATGGTGAATGGCAGTCAACCGGCTTTGGCGGGGGAGTGCCCCGCAATTCCCGCGGCCCTTCATTTGAATCTAGTGGAAGGAAGACCGCTTACGCCCTCTGATCAGGTCCCGCTGCTGGTCAGGCCGGATGGCATGTTCGCGCACTCGTTTTTTGGCCTGCTTCTGCTGTCCTTCTCCGGGAAGCGAAAAGAATTGGAGCGGCAGCTGTATCTGGAGATCGAGGCACAGCTGATGGCGTTTCAGCGGCTTTATCCCGCGCTTGAGGAGCTTTCGGTGGACAGCCATCAGCATACCCATATGATCCCTCTGGTCTTCCACACGCTGCTGAGGGTGATCCGGGACCGAAACATTCGGGTCGGATATCTCCGTGTTCCGGCGGAACCCATTGTTCCATTCCTTTTGGAACCATCACTGTATCCAACATACCGCCCTGTGAACCTGCTGAAAAACATTGTTTTGAATATTCTATGGCAATTTAACCGCCGGGCTTTCCGGGAATCCGGGATTTCTACCGCGATTTTCTGTGGGATCATCTTTTCGGGGGAGATGGACGAAGGGCGTTTAAAAAAGGTATTCCCCCATTTCTGCCGACTGGCCAGCAGGCGGGAGCAGGACCTTGAATTCCTGTTTCATCCAGGCGCGATCCTGCCGGGAGAGCCTTTTCTGGACCCGGACAAGGCTGGGTTTTGCCAGTTTTACCTGTCACCGGGCAGGCAGACAGACGCGGATACCGTGTGTTCAGAATCCTGGCAGGACCTGCTCAGATCTGTCTCCGAAAAGGAGGAAGGCTGCGCCTTCGCCGTCCTTGAATGAAGTACGAAATCATCCTGGGGACCGAACGATGGCACTGTACACTTATCGGACAGCAGCGTTTACAAAAGGATAACTGGTCGAGAATTTCGGCTGTGGTTTCGGCCCCGGTATTTGAGAGAATACCGGGGCTTTAATAGTATTATGAGGTGTGATAGGCGTCGAGCCGCCGATCAGGGACAGTCCACTGGACTGTCCCATTTGATTTTTCGAATCTACAACGGCAAAGAAGCAGATACCCAAAAGGGCATCTGCTTCTTTGGTGACCCGCTGGAGATTCGAACTCCAGACCCACTGCTTAAAAGGCAGTTGCTCTACCGACTGAGCTAGCGGATCGTGTATGGCTGGGATGGCCGGATTCGAACCGACGAATGTCAGAGTCAAAGTCTGATGCCTTACCGCTTGGCGACATCCCAATGTTGGAGCGTCATCCTTTGAACGGACACATGGGGAATTATATCATGAAGCGAGAGAATTTGCAATCCCTTTTTTCTGAAAAGAGGGTATTTTTTCAGGAGGGGAAGGGCTTCCCCTCCTGAAATGGAAGATCGATTACAGCTTGCAGTAAGCAGCGGCGGTCTGAGCGGCCACCTTGGCGTTATTGTACACCAGCCGGATGTTGGAAGCAAGGCTGTCACCGCCGGTCAGCTCGGCCACCCGGGCCAGCAGGAAGGGGGTGGTCTTCTTGCCGTGGATCCCCTGAGCCTCACACTCGGCGATGGCCTGATCGATGGCGGCGTTGATGGTATCCAGCGGCATGGCGTACTCCTCGGGAATGGGGTTGGTCACCAGCATGCCACCCTTGAGACCCATGTCGTGGCTGGCCTTGAAAGCGGCGGCCAGTTCCTCGGGGCTGTCCATGCGGTAGTCCACACCAAAGCCGGACTGGCGGGTGTAGAAGGCGGGCAGTTCGTAGGTTCCGTAGCCGATGACGGGCACGCCCTTGGTTTCCAGATACTCGAGAGTCAGACCCAGATCGAGAATGGACTTGGCGCCCGCGCAGACCACCATCACCGGGGTCTGAGCCAGCTCCTCCAGATCGGCGGAGATGTCCATGGTGGTCTCGGCGCCCCGGTGGACACCGCCAATGCCGCCGGTGGCGAAGACCTTGATGCCTGCCATGTGGGCGATCATCATGGTGGTGGTGACGGTGGTAGCGCCGTCCTCGCCCCGGGCGCAAAGCACAGCCAGGTCCCGGCGGGAGGCCTTGGCGATGGCCTGTCCCTTCTTGCCGAAGTATTCGATCTCCTCAGCGGTCAGGCCCGCTTTCAGGCGGCCGCCGATGATGGCGATGGTGGCGGGCACCGCGCCGTTCTCCCGGATGATCTTTTCAACATTCAGGGCAGTCTCCACGTTCTGGGGGTAGGGCATACCGTGGGAGATAATGGTGGATTCCAGCGCCACCACGGGCTTGCCTGCGGCAATGGCGGCGGCGACTTCGGGGTTTACGTCCAGATACTTGTTCATGTTCATGATCGACATTCCTTTATATATTGTATTTCGCATGGGGCGTCGGGGACGCCGCCCCCTACGGTGTGTACACTATCCCATCCGCTTCCGGAGGGCCAATGCGGACATCTGGGGATTGATGGTCTCCGGGGATTCCATGGCGATGGAACCGGCGGCGAGGCCCGCCTTTGCGGTGGTTTCCAGATCGCTGCCCTCCAGGTAGGCCCAGACCAGGGCCGCCATGAAGGCATCGCCGCAGCCGGTGGTGTTTACCATCTGACCTGGGATGGTAGGCAGCCATATTCTTTGCTCCCCCATGGCTGCGTATACACCGTCAGATCCCAGAGAAAGGAACATCCGGTGCACGCCCATGGCGGTCAGCGCGTCGGCGGCCTTTTCCACATCCTTATGGCTTTCGATTGCCACTCCGGACAGAAGCTCCGCTTCCAGACGGTTGGGTTTCAGGGTGTGGATGCGGCTGAGGATGGGACGGAGTTTTTCCGCCTTGGCGGTGGAGACCGGGTCAACGAACAGGGGAACGTTGACATTCTCCGCCAGATACCGCAGAGACTCGGCGGGAATGTTGGTATCTGCCACAATGACCTGGGCGTTTTGCAGGATGGGTAGGTTCGAAGCAAGATAGGCCGGGGTGATCCTGTCGCAGATGGACATATCCGACACCGCCAGGGCCATTTCCCCCGCCGGGTCCGCCAGATACAGGTAGGTGGAAGTAGTGCCTCCGGAAACCCGTAGGGCGTGGCTCAGATCGATGCCAAGCTCTGAGCAGGAGGCGGCGACCCGCTGCCCGTGGAGGTCGTCGCCGTAGGCTGTCAGCAGCCGCACGTCCAGCCCCATCAGGCTCATGTTGTGGGCGATGTTCCGGCCCACGCCCCCCAGGGAAACGCTGACCTGGCCGGGATTGGAATCCGCTGCCACCAACGGGGCGAAGGAGCGCCCGCCGATGTCCACGTTGACACCGCCTACCACCACGGCATAGCTGCCGCTGTGTAGGATGTAGCCCTTTCCGGCGATGCAGCCCTTTTTCATCAGATTGGAGATGTGGACGGCGGCGGAGGACCGGGTGATGCCCAGTGCGTCCGCGATCCCCTGCTGGGAGATCATGGGATCGGCTTCAATGAGCTGCAAAACCTGCCGCTCGCGCTGTGTCATGGCGTTCCCTCCTTACGTAAGCATAAGCTTATTATATAAGCGTTTGCTTAAAACGTCAAGAGGGTTTTTCTGTAGGGGCGGGTAAATGACCCGCCCCTACGAGGCAAAATCAGGTTGGCAGTCCTGTGGCCCCGGTGACCAGAATGCCCAAATTTGCCTGATAAATTTCGTTAAATTGACTCAAGGGCAGAGGGCTTTCTCCGTGTCCGGACTCGATGGTAAAGCCGGGCCTGCGCCACTGCTGGATGAACCAATCCTTGTACCCGGCGAAGCTGGATTCGTAGGGAGTGTCCTCCAAAGCGTAGCCGCTGAGCCGGGCGAATTCCTCCGCCAGCGCCCTCGCGCCGGGGACCACGTAATCCCCGAACTGCCAGTAGATCACCTCGCCCTGGGTGTGGAAGGCGATGACCAGCGCCGGGTCCACTTCTTCTGTATAGCGGGCCATGGCGATGGACTCCCGCTGATTCAGAGGGGCACGGCCCACATAGTCCCTCGGGCCGGGCTTGGTGAAGCCCTGCGCGAATTTGATCTCCCGCGCCCGGAGCCATCCCGCGGGGTATTGCAGATTCAGGTCAACGCCAAGAAGATTGGCTTTCCAGCCGTCGGGGAAGGGAATGGATGGATAATTGTCGGAAAGGGTCTGGGCGGCGGTGTATTCCAGTGTCCCCGGCTCGATGGCCCCGGTAACTAAGTCTACCCCGTCCGGGTCCACCATAGGCACGGCGTAAATGGTGGCGGCGTTCAGAATATTCCGGGCGGGCACGCCGAAGATCCTGCCGTCTAACTCCGCCGCTTGGGCCAGCTCCTCCAGAAATTTCAGCAGCACCGGGGTGGTGATCCACTCGTTGGCGTGGTGGGCGGCGGAATAGAGCACCTTCCGCTGCCCCTGCCCGATCACCAGAGACAGAACGGGCCGTCCAAAAGCGGTGGTGGTCAGGCTTTCACTGGAAAATGCGGGATACCGCCGCAAAAGCTGCCCGATTGTTTGCTCACACAATTCGGAAGTCATAGGTACGTCGGTCTGCACGATAGCCAAAAAATCACCTCCCGGTAGGATATGCCGCAGATACCAAAAAGGTGTTGACAAGATTTAGTGTGACCAGTATGATTAATCATACTAACTATCGTAGGGGCGGGTCACTGACCCGCCCCTACAATGAAAAGGAGAAACATATGGAATTTCCCCAGGGAAAATATGCGTGGATGATCAAAATTGGCGAAAAAGGGCAGTTCGTCATCCCCAAGGAGGCCCGGGATCTTTTTGGCTTTCAGCCGGGCCAGACCATTCTGGTGCTGGCGGATGAGAAACGGGGCCTTGCCATCCCGCCCAGAGCGGACGCTGAGCGGGTCATGAGCCAGATCATCGAGGAATTGGAAAAGGAGGGCGAATAATATGGCGACCATCGTCTTTTTCTGCATTCCCGCCCATGGGCACACCAACCCCACGCTGAACGTGGTTCGGGAGCTGACTGCCCGGGGACACCGGGTGGTGTACTATTCCTATGACGATTTCCGGGAGAAGATCGAGGATGCCGGGGCGGAGTTCGTCTCCTGTAACGGCAATGATGCCCAGCTGCGGCTGACCCGGGAGGAGAGCGTGAAGATCGGCTCGGACCTGGCCCTGTCCACCCGGGTGCTGGTGGATACCACGCTGTCGCTGGACGGGCCGGTGTGCCGGGAGATGGAGCGGTTTAGGCCGGACTGCATCGTGGCGGATTCCATGGCGGTGTGGGGCAAGGCGGTGGCGAAGAAGCTGGGCATTCCCTACGTCTGTTCCACCACCACCTTTGCGTTTAACCGGGAATCCGCGAAGATAATGCCCCACAGCCTGAAAGAAATGCTCTCCATGCTCACCTCCATGGGCAGGGTCAACGCGCAGATAAAACGGCTCCAGGAGGCCGGATATCCGGTGAAGAATGTTCTGGAGCTCATCGGCAGTGATGAAAGCGTGCCCACCGTGGTATATACCTCGCCCATGTTTCAGCCCTGCGCGGAGACTTTCCCGGCACACTTTGCTTTCGTTGGCCCCTCCATCCGTCCGGCCCGGTCTGAGGTGGCAAAGACAGCGCGGAAGCTGGTATACATCTCCATGGGCACGGTGAACAACGATATGCTGCCTCTGTACCGGGACTGTATTCAGGCGGTGGAGGGTACAGGCTGGCAGGTGATCCTGTCAGTGGGGGATCAGGTGGATGTCAGGAAGCTGGGCAATCTGCCGGAAAACGTTTCCGTGCATCCCAGCGTTGACCAGATCGCGGTGCTGGAACAGGCGGACGCGTTCCTGACCCACTGCGGCATGAACAGCGCCAGCGAGGGACTGTACTTTGGGGTGCCGCTGGTGATGCTTCCCCAGACCTCGGAGCAGGGCGGCGTGGCGGCCCGGACGGAGCAGCTGGGGGCGGGTCTGCGGCTGAAGAAGACCACTCCCGGGGCCATCCGCGCCGGACTGGAAGCCGTTATGAACGACCCATCCTACCGGGAAAACGCTGGCCGGATCGGGGCCAGCTTCCGCTCCGCCGGCGGGGCGAAAGCGGCGGCGGACTGCATTGAAAGGTGCTTCGCGGCGGCGAAATGAGCGCGGATAAAGGCTGTCCGTTACATAACTGACCGCGTCCCGTCTGTGTTCCGGGACGCGGTTTGATTCTGTCCACATGGGGAAAATCCTGCTTTGAACCGCGAAAAATCTATGGAAGGACGGAATTGCGGAGAAATGGAAACTATATGGGAAATTATGGGGTTAGAACAATTTTAATTTGAAAATGTAAAAGGTTTTTGTTGACTTTTAACGAGAAACGTACTACAATATATCCGTCGAGCAAGGGTGCGCCAACATCCTTGCTCTGCGTTTGGAAATGCGCCCCGGAGCTGCGGAGTCCTGAGGCGCCATACTGTAAGGAGGGTAATTTATGATTAGTTTCTTCGTATGTCTGGCAATTCTGATCGCGGGATACTTTATCTATGGCGGATTTGTATCCAAGACCTTCGGTCCTGATGACCGCGAGACCCCGGCGGTCACCATGGAAGACGGCGTTGACTACGTCGTCATGCCTACCTGGCGGATCTTCCTGATCCAGCTGCTGAACATTGCAGGCCTTGGCCCCATCTGGGGTGCTGTGGGCGGCGCAATGTGGGGCCCCAGTGTGTTCCTGTGGATCACCTTCGGTACCATCTTCGCCGGCGGTGTCCATGACTTCGCTTCCGGCTTCATGTCCATGCGTCACCAGGGCCTCAGCGTTCCTGAGCTGACAGGCATGTACATGGGCAACGTCATGAAGCAGGTCATGCGTGTGTTCTCCACCGTGCTGCTGTTCATGGTGGGCGTCGTCTTCGCTGTCGGCCCTGCCGGACTGCTTGCCTATCTGTGCGGCCAGGGCGGTTCCACCAGCATCCTGACCAACAAGTACTTCTGGCTGACCATCGTCTTCATTTACTTCTTCATTGCCACCTTCCTGTCTGTTGACAAGATCATCGGTAAGCTGTACCCCATCTTCGGCATCTGCCTGATCGTCATGGCCATCGGCGTGGGCATCGGCACCATCGCCAAGGGCTACACCATCCCCGAGATCTTCCCCCTGCGCAACATGCATCCCGCCGGCACCTCCATCTTCCCGGCTATGTTCATCTCCGTGGCCTGCGGTGCCTGCTCCGGCTTCCACTCCACTCAGTCCCCCATCATGGCCCGCTGCTGCAAGAGTGAGAAAATGTCTCACATGGTCTTCTACGGCGCAATGGTCTGCGAAGGCATCATCGCTCTGGTTTGGGCTGCTGCTTCCTGCGCTCTGTTCCCCATCGAGGGCGGCTTGATGACCGGCCTGAAGGAAGCTATGGCTGCCGGCCAGTCCGCTTGTGTGTATAACATCTGCTACACCACCATGGGTGCCTTCGGTGCTGTTATCGCCATGCTGGGCGTTATCGCCTGCCCCATCTCCTCCGGTGATACCGCGTTCCGCAGCGCCCGTCTGACCGTCGCCGATGCCCTGCATCTGGACCAGAAGAGCTACAAGAACCGTCTGATCCTGACTCTGCCGCTGCTGGCCCTGGGCGTTCTGGTGTCTCAGCTGGACTACACCTCCATCTGGAACTACTTCGCTTCCACCAATCAGATCTTGGCTGCCATCGTTCTGTGGACCGCTGCCATGTACCTAGCTCACGAGGGCAAGAATGCTTACGTCTGCGCCATTCCTGCCGCTTTCATGACCGCCGTTACCCTGTCCTTCGTGTTCAACAGCAAGCTGTACCTGGGCGGCATCCCCTTCTTCCCGCCCATCTCCAAGTATCTGGGCATCGGCATCGCCGTTGTGCTGCTGATCCTGTTCATCCTGAAGGCCCCCAAGGGTCAGAAGGCTCCCAAGGCTGCCAAGTAAACCGTACATCACCTGAGAAAGGAACATCCCTATGTATATTCCGCCGAAAGCCTTGTCCGAAAAAACCCTGCCCCCGGAGGTTCTCCGTCCTGACAGGGTGACCTGCACCCATTATGAGGACTTCGGTCTGGGTGATAAGGCTCTGTACGTAGGTATGTACGGGTTCAGCCGGGTAGGATACATTCCACTGTCCGCCATTACACGGGTGTATAAGCGCCTTGGCGTGACCAAGGGATTCTTCGAGCAGGGGAAGATCTACGGCACCCTGTGCTATCTGGTGATCTGCTATGACGGCAAACAGAAGGTATGCCGCTTTTCCCACGAGGAAAACCTGAATGCCCTGTTGGACGCCATCCGGGAAAAGACGACGATCCCCGTTGGCAAGCCCTGAAAACCCCATACTCAAAGCGCCCTCCGCTGCCGGAGGGCGCTCGTTTGTTGCACGCATCATCGTAGGGCGGGGTCATGACCCCGCCCTACGCACAACGTAGCGATACCGAGCGGTGTCCAATGGTGTAGCGATTACAGACCAACCTCGCCACGTATAGGCTGTCGGTCCTGCCGACTTAATATTCTTTTAAGAATTCTTCCTCTTTCTTCTTAAGAAAGATAATGCTATAATACCATCAGATAAGGGAAAGAGGGGCGAGGGGCCGTGTATAATGTACTTATTTGTGACGATCAGCCGGATATTGTCAACGCGCTGAAAATCTATCTGACGCCAGAGGGCTACAATCTCTTTGAAGCCTTCACCGGCCAGGAGGCGCTGGACATCGTGCGCAAAAACGATATCCACCTGATTTTGCTTGACGTGATGATGCCCGTGATGGACGGCATCACGGCCACCTCCAAGATTCGGGAATTTTCCAACGCCCCCATCATTCTGCTCACCGCAAAGTCCGAGACCGAGGACAAGGTGCTGGGCCTGAATGTGGGCGCTGATGATTATATCACCAAGCCCTTCGTGCCGGTGGAGGTGCTGGCCCGGGTCCGCTCCCAGCTGCGGCGGTATGACCGGCTGGGCAGTAAGCCCGAGACCACTGACGGCAACCTGACCGTAGGCGGCGTAACATTGGATGACCGCACCAAATCCGTCATGGTGGATGGGGAGGCCGTATCCCTGACCCCCACGGAATACGCCATTCTGCACCTGCTTATGGCGAGCCCCGGCAAGGTGTTCTCCACCAAGGTGCTTTATGAATCCGTGTGGCAGGAGACGGCTCTGGGCAGTGAAGGCGCGGTGGCGGTGCACATCCGGCACCTGCGGGAGAAAATCGAGATCAATCCCTCGGAGCCAAGGTATCTGAAGGTGGTCTGGGGACAGGGCTACAAGATGGAGAGTGACCGGAAATGAAAAACCATATCGCAATTAAATTCATCGCCATCGCGCTGTGTGCCCTGTTCCTGCTGGGCGCGGTTGGAGGGATCGCTGGCATCTTCTGCCTGTCGGAGATGGATCTGTACAACAAGACCGTGGACGAGTACCGCTCCCAACTGGCACGGGACAATGCCAGAAGCTTCGCTTCCTATGCTGCAATGTCCTATTCCAGTAAGATATTAGGCGGCTGTTCCGAGGATATGTTCCAAACCTATTATGGCGACATGGACTGGTTTATCCGCAGCTATCCCAACCACGCCTACACCATTACCGATGCCGAGGGCAGGGTGCTCAGTTCTTACAACATGGAAGCGGCGGAGGATCGGGGATGGCTCACATATACCTTCCCTGTCAGCGGGAACTATCTGTACCTGGTGGAAGCCAAAACCGGGGAGGAAAATGAGGAAACCGGCATTCCCCGGACAGTGGAAGCCGGGGAAACCTACCTTTATGATGCCATTCAGCCTATGGGCAGCACCGTGTATGGCATCAGCGTGGGGAATCTCAGCGCCTGCTTCGGCTACGGCAGTGACACCAGTATCGGATTTGTGTTCAAGGACGAATCCGGGCGGGTGGTTTTCCGCGGCTCTGAGAGTTGCGTTGATGAAGAGTTCAACGGTCTGCCCTACTATTTCTGCGTCACCGATGCCGATGGGGAGATCATTTATGAGATCTCCGATGTGGAGCCTGTGGGCCGTATGACCACCGATGAAAACGGCTTCTCCGTATTCACCGGCAACATCCCGGAACCGGAGGAGACTGTCCCGGAGACCACTGTGGAAACCGTTCCCGAAACCACCGAGGTGGAGACAGAGCCGCTGACCACGGAGGAAGAAGGCAACCCCATCGAAACGGAAGCTTACGTGGAGGAAACCGCCTATTCTGAGGATGAGGGTGAACCTTCCAGCGCTTCTGCTGTCCCCGAAGAAGGGGAGAACCCGGAAAATGTGGAAGAAACGGCCGTGAGCTACACCGAGGAGACTGCCGCCCCGGAGACGGTGGCGGAAACCGTGCCCCCCACCACCGTTCCCGTGGAGACGGTGCCCGATATCGAGGTCACGGAGCCTGTCATGGTAGGCGACAAGCCCTTGAGCAGCTATCAGGTCAACCGCATCTCCTACTATGACAGCACGACCGGCGAAGACGTGACTGCGAAATACGTCTTCGTCACCATGCCGGAAATGACGGTGACCATGTACATTGGCGACAACGACGCGGATGCCGCCGCGTGGAATCTGGTGAAGGTCGTCCGTCAGTACCGTCAGTACCTGCTGCCCATGGTGGGACTGTGCCTGCTGGGCATGGCAGTGACGGCGGTGTACCTGTGCACCGCGGCGGGCCGGAAGCCCGGCATCCCTGAGGTGAGGGCAGGCGGCCTGAACCGCATTCCTCTGGAAGCCTGGCTGCTGGGCGGCGGCTGTCTCATTGCAGCCTTCATTGCCGGCGGCGCGGCATCCTTCCAGTATCTCATGGGCAGCGACATCCTCACCGCCTGCTGCATCGGCATTGCGCTGTGCTACTTAAGCACTTTGGTGTTCGTGGGCTTCTGCTACGCATTTGTTGCCCAGCTGAAGACCCCCGGCGGCTACTGGTGGCGCAATACGGTGTGCGGCTGGTGCCTGCGGCTGTGTGTGCAGTTTGCCGTGTGGCTGGAATGTATCCTCAGCACCAGGGCATTGCCTTGGCTGGTGCGGGTGGTGAAAAAGCTGTGGGGCATCCTCTGCGCGGGAGCCAGGTGGCTGGAAAAGCGGGTGAACCGGTTCATCTCCTATCTGCCGCTGGTGTGGCAGTGGCTGCTGGCCGGGGGGATCGCGATCCTTGCCATTTTCGCTAGCGAGGGAAGCCTCTGGAGTCTGGCACTGGCGGTTCTGCTGATCTGCTACGGCGCCTACTGCTTCGGCAAGCTCATGGACAGCGCCAGCCGCATGAGCAAGGGCGATCTGGACATCAAGGTGGACGACAAGCACATGGTGGGGGCCTTCTCCGAGTTCGCCCAGAGCCTGAACAATCTGGCAGGCGTCACCATGGATGCCGCCCGGAAACAGCTTAAATCCGAGCGGATGAAGACGGAACTGATCACCAACGTGTCCCACGACATCAAGACCCCTCTGACCTCTATCATCAACTATGTGGACCTGCTGCAAAAGGCCCAGACCGAGGAGGAACGGAAGGAGTACCTTGAGGTGCTGGACCGGCAGTCTCAGCGGCTCAAGAAGCTCATTGACGACCTGATGGACATGAGCAAGGCCAGCACCGGCAACATGAGCGTGGACATTACGAAAGTGGACGCGGTGGAGGCCGTGAATCAGGCCCTGGGCGAGTTTGCCGACAAGCTGGACCG
The DNA here is from genome assembly GCA_030539285.1 of Eubacteriales bacterium. GTDB lineage: Bacteria > Bacillota > Clostridia > Oscillospirales > Oscillospiraceae > Faecousia. The sequence continues at coordinate 4,105 of JAUNSH010000056.1, read as the reverse complement.
GGCAATGCTGAGTCCTGTGTTCCGGCACGACGAGCCTTGCGTGCCCATGATGGCGGACGGGCGGCTGGTCTGGCGTGTGCTGAGCAATCTTTTGGGCAACGCGGTGAAGTACGCCATGCCCGGCACCCGGCTGTACATCGACCTGTCCCAGATGGGGGGCAAGGTGATCCTGTCGGTAAAGAACATCTCCCGGGAGGAACTGAATATCGACGCCGACGAGCTGATGGAGCGGTTCGTCCGGGGGGACGACTCCCGGAACACCGAGGGCAGCGGCCTGGGACTGAATATCGCCAAGAGCCTGATGGAGCTGCAAAAAGGCGAGCTTCAGCTGCTGGTGGACGGCGATCTGTTCAAGGTCACCCTGATCTTCCCCGGAATTTGACGCAATTTGCCCCCGGAACGGATACCGTTCCGGGGGTTGGTTGCAATTTACGGAAAACGCGGTATAATAAATAAGCCTTCCCCTCTGATACGAATCAAGGTTTGAAAATGTATAAAAACAGAAAAAACGTATGTCATTCCGACTGGAGCGCAGCGGAATGGAGGAATCTTTCCCGTTCTTTCTTTCTGTCACGTTCCCACTGACGGTAACGTGGAAGATTCCTCCACTCGCTTTGCTCGGTCGGAATGACAAATGAGGTAAATTTCCCTTATTTTCTGAACATTTCAACTCTTGATTCGCATCAAAGGGGAAAGCATAAAAGGAGGAACCCCAATGATTGACATTTTACTCAAATTTCTGAGAAGCACTCTGTTCAAAAACTTGAGCGCCGCGGTGGTGATCCTGGTCATCGGCGTGCTGATCATCCGGGTGATCATGAAGCTCCTTAGCGCTTCTTTGAGCAGATCCCGGCTGGAAAAAGCCGCCCACAGCCTGATTTTGTCCCTTGCCAAGGCGGCGATGTACATTCTGCTGTTCCTGATCGCCGCTTCCACGCTGGGCATCGACGTATCCAGCATCGTGGCCCTGGCCAGCGTGCTGACCCTGGCCCTTTCCCTGGCCCTGCAAAACATGGTGTCGAATGTCATGGGCGGCTTTACGATCCTGTACACCCACCCCTTCCACTCCGGTGACTATGTTGAGATCGCGGGGCAGGGCGGCACCGTCCGGGAGATCAACATGACCTATACCGTGCTGTCCACGCCGGACAACCGGGTGGTATCCATCCCCAACAGCGCGGTGGTGGCGGCACAGATCATCAACTACAGCTGCGCGGACAGTCGCCGGGTGGAGATCGACGTGTCCGCCTCCTATGATGCTCCCACCCAGAAGGTGCTGGACGCGCTGGTGCAGGCGGGCACCGTGGACAATGTGCTGCTGGAACCGGCACCTGCCGCTGTGATTACGGATTATGGTGACAGCGCCATCAGCTACAGCCTGCGCCTGTGGGTCAAACCGGCGGATTACTGGGATATGTATTTCTTGGTGATGCAGCGCGTCAAGGACATTTTCGACCAGCAGGGCATCGAAATGACCTATCCTCACTTGAATGTCCATCTGGATAAGTGAAACCGCGGTATCCACGCCCCTCTTGTATACGGAACGATACCGAGCAATACCCAACGGCGTAACATATATAGACCAGCTTGCGCACGCATTGGCAGGCGGCCCTGCCGCCTACGGCAGTACCGCCAGCAGGGCCAGAATGCCGATGCCCGGCAGACCCAGGATCCCGGCGGTCAGCACAGTCACGGCGTTGATGGGAAAGAAAATTCCCGTAAATCCCGCGACGCTGTTGAGCATCCACAGGCAGAGAAATCCACAGGCGGAGTGGATCAGCAGCTTGAAAATGAACTTCATGGGAATCAACAGCAGCCGTATCGCCACCAGCGCCAGCAGGGCGGGGATCAGCAATGTCACAAATGCTTCCACAATTTACCTCCGTATGATGGGCGTTTTCCGGCATATACTACCCTCGGACAGCAAGGAAACACCAATGCAGCCGTGACGACGGATGGGTGTTACATTGTCTGTCAAGTGTATCGCCGCAGGGCCAACGGTGTGATGCGAGAGCGGGAAAGCAGGGAACGGCTTTCCCGTGTACATGATGAGCTGAAAATGGAAAGTTGGGTAAAAGTTGAGAGAACTGTAATTTTCAACTGACATTATGCCATGTGCGATGGAAGAAAAAACGAGAACCATGGGCGGTTCCCGTTTACTTTTTTTGCTTGCAGGCGTAGAGATAGGCCTGCTTATAGTCCCCCAGCTCCCGATAGCAGGTTTCGAGCTTTGGGACCACTTCCTCCGGGAAGGCGTCCTCTGCCCGGCGCAGGCACTGGACGGCGTTCTGGTAGGCGTTTTCCGCCAGATACGCTTCCCCCCGCAGCAGCATCCACTGAGGGGTGTCCCGGTGCTGCATGGCTTCCAGCAGATGGGTGCCCCGGCGGAGGTCGCCCTGACGGATGGCCTCGATGGCCCGCAGCTTCAGCTCCTCGTCCAGACTGGGCAGCTGGCGGCTGAGCCGTCCGCTGCCGTCCAGCCGCCCCAGCAGCAGGATGCGCTGCCGGTTCAGGGCCTCCGCGCAGTAGATGCCGCTGGTGTCCGTATTTTCCAGCAGCTCCCGAGCGTAGCGTTCCCGGTGCTGCTGTATGGCCTGCTCTGCCAGAGCCAGCTGCACAAGGATGGTCAGCAGGGCCTTCTCACGGTCATATACAGGGTCCGGTGCGGTGTAGTCCTCCAGAGCCGCCATGGCCCGGTCAAATTGCCCAAGGTCATACAGCCGCCGGGCGGACTCCATGACCTTCTGGTTGGCGGAAACCACCGCCTGCTCCTCCAGAAAGAAGCTCACAGGCTTGCCAAGCTGGTCGGCCAGGTACTGCAAGGTACGCATGGACGGCTGCGCGGCGCCGTTTTCAATGCGGGAGAGCATATTCCGGGTGATCTCTTCGCCGCACAATGCCCGCTGGCTCAGACCCGCTTCCAGCCGTGCCTGCCGCAGTTTTTCTCCAAGAGACATGGAAAGCCCTCCTTCGGGTAATTGACAGTTACCCTAATGATACCACATCCGTCCTCCGTTTTCCAGAGTAACAAAAAATTCATTTGCTATTTTCGCTGCTTTGGTTTATAACTGTAGGTAGAATTTGAAAAGACAATGGAGAGCTATATGGATATTCAGAATACGAAGGAAATCAAGGCCGCTGCCCTTCGGCGGCTGAAAGATGCCCAGCAGGCAAAGCGCGTTGCCGCCATCTACGCGGGGGTGACGCTGGGCCTGTCCGCGCTGGTGACGATCATCAGTCTGGTGCTGGACATGATGATGTCCGGAACGGCGGGCCTGAGCGGTATGGGCCGGCGGACGGTTTTGTCTTCGATACAGACGGTGCTGCCGGTGGTCAGCGCCCTGATCACCATGTGCGTGGAGCTGGGCTATCAGGCTGCCATGCTGCGGGCCGCCCGGGGGCAGTATGTATCCCCCCAGAGCCTGCGGCTGGGTTTTGACCGGTTCTGGGTGCTGCTGCGCTGTACCCTGCTGGAGGGCCTGATCCTGTTCGGCATCGCCTTTGGCGGTATTTATCTCGCGACGATGATCTTTATGTTCACGCCATTTTCCTACCGGGCTGTGGAACTGCTGACTCCGGTGCTGGAAAATATGACGCTGCTCAGCCAGGAAATGGTGCTGGATGAAGCGCTGTACGCCCAGCTCATGAGGGCCATGGTCCCCGCTTTCGTGCTGTGCGCCATCGTGGTGGCGGCGATAGCCATTCCCGTGCTGTACCGGCTGCGGATGGCCCGCTACGTGCTCATTGACAAGCCCGGTGTGGGGGCCATGGCCGCCCTGCGGGAGAGCCGCAAAATGATGAAGGGCAACTGCCTGAAGCTTCTCAAGCTGGATGTGGGTCTGTGGTGGTACTATGGAGCGGGCCTGCTTGCCATACTCCTGTGCTATGGTGACATGCTGCTGCCCATGGCGGGGGTGAATTTCCCCTGGAGCGACACGGTGAGCTACTATCTGTTCTTCGTGCTGTATCTGGCCGCCCAGTTCGCGGTGTACTACTTCCTGCGCAACCCTGCGGAGACTTCTTATGCCATCGCCTATGATTCCATCCGCCCCAAGGAGCCGAGGACTGACGGCGTGGTGCTGGGAAACATCTTTACAAATTGAAA
>JAUNSH010000055.1 GCA_030539285.1 Eubacteriales bacterium | reverse complement strand
AGGAGATTCTGTACCCCGCCATGGAGGACTTTGCCATCGACATCATCGTGGGCAAAGGCCCCAGCGCCAACTCCATCCGCCTTGACCTGCCAAAATTCACGCTGGTGGGGGCCACCACCCGGGCGGGCCAACTGTCCGCGCCCTTGCGGGACCGGTTCGGCGTGAATCTGCGGCTGGAGCTGTACACTCCGGAGGAACTGGCGAAAATCGTCACCCGGTCGGCAACTATATTGGGTATGCCCATCGAACATTCCGGCGCTATGGAAATTGCCTCCCGGAGCCGGGGCACCCCCCGAATTGCCAACCGCTTCCTGCGGCGGGTCCGGGATTTCGCTGAGGTCATGGGCGACGGCACCATCACGAAGGAAGCCGCGAAGCTTGCCCTGAAGCGGCTGGAGGTGGACGAACTGGGCCTTGACAACATCGACCGCCGGATGCTTACCGCCATCATCCAGAACTACGGCGGCGGGCCGGTGGGACTGGAAACCCTGGCCGCCACCATCGGCGAGGAAGCGGTAACGCTGGAGGATGTGTACGAGCCGTATCTGATGCAGCTGGGCTTTTTGACCCGGACCCCCCGGGGGCGCTGTGTTACCGCCCTTGCCTATGACCATCTGCATATCCCTTATGAGGGGCAGGCGCAGTTTTCGATATAGTGCAGATGTATTGCTATGGTTCTTGAATGAACATGTATAGAGAAAAGACTGACAGACTGAGATGCAGGTGCGAAAATTTGACAGACAGAGGATAAGCTATATTGATTTCTTGAAATTCATTGGCTTGACCGGGATCATACTGGCTCATGTGGGATCTCCAAAATGGATCATGATGCTTCGGAGTTTTGATGTTCCGCTCATGGTGATACTGTCGTCGTTTTTGGGAGAGAAAACCTTTCGGAAATATGAGAGGTCGAGTGCCCATCCATTCAGAGACTACTATCTTTCTCGCATTCAGAGATTGATCATTCCAACATGGTGCTTTTTGCTGTTTTATTTTGCGTTGTCATACCTTCTCTTGGGAGACCGCTACGGTATCTTGTATTATATCGCTTCTTTCTGCCTGACCCGCTACGGAATCGGATATGTGTGGATCATTTTGATCTATTTGTACAGTGCTCTGCTGCTCCCGGTGTTTTACAAAATAACGCCCTCGATGAAAAGTGCTGTCGCGATCGGCGCTGTGTATTTCGTTTATGAGATTATGTGTCGCTTTGAGGTCGGAATGAGCTGCCGTTTGTTTGAAACCACATTCTACTATTTGATTCCCTATGGTGTTGTGACAGCCCTTGGGTGCAGCTACGGACGGATGAAGGAGATAACACGCAGCTTCGTCGCTGTGACAGCGTTTGGCATATTTGCAGTGCTGGGGCTGTATTACTGGGTTAGGCTTGACGCGGCACAGCCGGTACAAATTGCGAAATACCCGCCCCGTCTATATTATTTGAGTTATGGCATTGGCTGTTCTTTCTTATTGTTGATGCTGAGCGAAAAACACCATTTGAAACTGTTTGAATGCAGCGCAGTGAAGTATGTTTCTTCCCATTCCATGTGGATTTATCTGTGGCATATTCTGGTGCTGCGGGCTTATGCGGCGTTGGCACTGCCGGAAGTATGGTATCTGAAACTCATAACTGTGTATGGAGTATCCACATTGCTTACCATCGCAATGAATAGAGCCTGCGACGTCATTGACAGGAAAACACGGATAACGGTTCCAAGCTATATGCGAGGGTGAAGTGAGAAGTACGGTCATCGAAAAGTTGCATAAACAAGAAAAATTCGGGGAAAATTTTTTATTAAGGATTGACAAAATGTCCCCATGTGTGTATAATCCGTCTTGTGGCAGAGTTTGCCAACATAATCTATGACCCTGCGTTATGTCATTTTTCAGGTGGAATTTCACGGGGCAACAACAAACCGAAGAGAGGTATTTTTTCATGTACGAAGACAAGACTTTAGTTTGCAAAGAGTGCGGCAACGAGTTCGTGTTCACCGCCGGTGAGCAGGAGTTCTACGCAGAGCGCGGCTTCCAGAACGAGCCCCAGCGCTGCAAGGCCTGCCGTGACGCTCGCAAGAACGCCACCCGTGCCCCCCGTGAGTTCTTCACCGCTACCTGCGCCCGCTGCGGCGGCGAGGCCAAGGTGCCCTTCCAGCCCAAGACTGACCGTCCCGTGTTCTGCAGCGAGTGCTTCGCTCAGATGCGTGCCAACGGCTAAGCCTGAAAATGTGCAAATAAACAGCAGGGTCGGGTAACCGGCCCTGTTGTTTTTTGAGAATCAGAAAACCTGTGTTGTCCTCACCGTAGGGGCCGTGGTGCTCCGCGCAGCGAATCAAAATAAACTGATTGCCAGTGGCAATCAATCCTTAATGAAAACCCACATCGGCCCGCAGTAAGAGTACACGATTATTATAAATCTTCGGCGAATTCGGAACATCTATGAAAGGGGCGATGTGGGCATCGCCCCCTACGGCGTATTTTTTGTAAAGTTACGCTTCATTTCTTGTCTTATTCTCCATCCGCCCGGAGTGGATCACCGGTGGCTTGGGGTCTGCCGCTTCCCAGGAAAGCGGCTTTTTTTCGTTCTCTTTCATGCGTCTTCACCTCGGGTGTAGTATATGCACAAGCCGAACCGGTCATGCAAATGGGAAATAATTGTAAACAATTTACAAAACTACTTGAACATTTTCATAGAATCTGCTATTATGTAGCTTGCTACGTATTTGTGGAGGTGATGACTTGAATGTGCATTATGGACACCTGATCCGGATACTCCACTGGTGTACCGATCAGACCATGACGGACGCGCTGGACAAAATGGATCTGACAGCTGCTCAGGGTCGGCTCATGGCCTTTTTGGCTCATCGGGGGGAGCAGCCCACCTATGCTAAGGATGTGGAGGGGGAGTTCCATTTGTCCCATCCCACTGTGTCGGGCCTGCTGTCCCGTTTGGAGCAGAAGGGCTTTCTGGAACTGAAAACGGACCCCAACGACCGCCGCAGTAAGCGTATCGTTATTTCCGAAAAGGGAATGGCAACCCACGAGCGGATGCACGCGGTGATCATGGAAAACGAAAGCCGCATCGTTCAGGGCTTTTCGGAGGAAGAAAAGGCGCAGTTTGCCCAGTTTTTGCAGCGCGCCATTGACAATGTTTGCCCGGAGAATGGGCAATCAAAAGAGGAGGAGACCAAAGCATGATAAAGACCCTTTCCCGGTGCGTCCGGGAATATAAATGGCCCACGATCCTGGCTCCGGTCTGCATGATCGGCGAGGTTTTCATGGAAACCAAAATTCCGCTGGTGCTGGCCAAGGTGGTGGACGAGGGCGTCAGCGTGGGCAATATGGGAGCTGTGGTGAGCAACGGCGGCCTGCTGGTGCTCTACGCGCTCATTTCCCTGATGTTCGGCATTGCGTCAGCGGTGCTGGCATCCTACGCCGCCACGGGTTTTTCCCGAAATCTGCGCCACGATATGTATTATAAGGTGCAGGAATTTGACTTTGCCAACATTGACAAATTTTCCACCGCCTCCATCGTTACCCGTCTGACCTCGGATGTGGCGAATATCCAGATGACCTTCCAAATGATGATCCGTATGGCGATCCGCTGCCCCATGATGCTGATCCTGGCGACAGCCAATGCCTACTCCGTCAGCCCCCGGCTGTGCGTCATCTACTGCGTGGTGCTGCCGCTGATGGGGCTGGGCCTGTTTATCCTCATTCGTGTGGTGTTCCCGATCTTTGACCGGGTGTTCAAGACCTACGACAAGCTCAACAACGTGGTGCAGGAAAACGTCCACGGCATCCGGGTGGTCAAGTCCTTCGTCCGGGAGGACCGGGAGACTGACAAGTTCTCCGCCGTGTCCGAGAGTATTTACAAGGATTTCTGCAAGGCAGAGCGGACCATGGCCTTCAATAATCCCCTGATGCAGTTCTCTGTGTACACCTGCATTCTGGTGATCTCTTACGTGGGCGCCACCATGGTGGTGGCCTCCGGCAACAATGCCGCTATGGGCCTGACCACCGGCCAGCTGACCTCCATGTTCACCTTCACCACCCAGATTTTAAGCTCTCTGATGATGCTGTCTATGGTGTTCGTCATGGTCACCATGTCCCGTGCTCCCATGCGCCGGACTACCGAGATCCTGACGGAAGAGCCGGAGCTGAAAAATCACGAGAATCCCGTGGAAACCGTGAAAGACGGCTCTGTGGACTTTGAAAATGTATCCTTCCGCTATTCCAAGACCGCCGACCGGGCGGCGCTGGAAAATATCGACCTGCACATCGCTTCCGGCATGACCGTGGGCATTTTGGGCGGCACCGGCTCCAGCAAATCCACGCTGGTGCAGCTGATCCCCAGACTGTACGATGTCACCGAGGGCAGCATCGAGGTGGGCGGCGTGGATGTCCGGGACTATGATGTGAAGGCCCTCCGGGATGCGGTATCCATGGTCTTGCAGAAAAATGTGCTGTTCTCCGGTACCATCCGGGAGAACCTGCGCTGGGGCAACCCCAACGCCACGGATGAAGAGATCACCCACGCCTGCCAGATCGCCTGCGCCGACGAGTTCATCCGCTCCTTCCCCGACGGCTACGACACCCACATCGAGCAGGGCGGCACCAACGTCTCCGGCGGTCAGAAGCAGCGGCTGTGCATTGCCCGTGCCCTGCTGAAAAAGCCGAAGATCCTGATCCTGGACGACTCTACCTCCGCCGTGGATACCCGCACCGATGCTTCCATCCGGCAGGCGCTGGTGGGAGAGATCCCCGAAACCACCAAGATCATCATTGCTCAGCGCATCGCTTCCGTGCAGGAGTGCGACCTGATCCTGGTCATGGACGGCGGCAGGATCGTAGCCCAGGGCAAGCATGACGAGCTGCTGAAAACCAGCGATATCTACCGCGAGGTCTACGAATCCCAGACGAAAGGAGCGATGGAATAATGCCTCCTGTCAGAATGCGCGGCGACGGCCGCATGGCGAAAAAGCCAAAGCAGACCCTTTCCCGACTGCTGTCCTATATGCTCAAATACAAGGGTACCCTGATCGTGGTGGGCCTGTGTGTGGTGTTCAGCGCCGTGGCCCAGGCCGCCAGCTCCGCCTCCCTTGGCACACTGGTAGACGATTACATCACTCCCATGCTGGGGCAGACCAACGCGGATTTTGGGCCGCTGCTCAAATTCCTGACCATGATGGCCTGCATCTATCTTGTGGGCATGGTGTCCTCGTTCCTGATGAACTTCCTGATGGTGCGGGTCAGCCAGGGCACCCAGAAGACCATCCGGGATCAGATGTTCACCCACATGCAGACCCTGCCCATCCGCTACTTTGATACCCACACCGCCGGCGACATCATGAGCCGCTACACCAGCGACATCGATACCCTGCGGCAGATGATCTCCCAGTCCATTCCCCAGTGCGCGTCTTCCGTGGTGACGCTGGTGGTGGTGCTGGTGACCATGCTGCTGACCTCGCCGCTGCTGACGGTGCTGCAGCTGCTGACTGTTCTGGTCATCGTCTTTGCCACCAAGGTGATCGCGGGACGATCTGCCAAGTTCTTCATCGGCCAGCAGCGCTCTCTGGGCGCAGTCAATGGTTACGTGGAGGAAATGATCAACGGTCAGCGGGTGGTCAAGGTCTTCACCCACGAGGATGCCTGCAAGGAAGAGTTTGACGCACTGAACGAAAAGCTGCGAAACGATGCCTACCTTGCTGGTGCCTACTCCAACTGCATGGGCCCCCTGAACAATAACCTGGGCTATGCCCAGTACGCGCTGCTTGCCATCATCGGCGGTCTGATCACGGTATTCTCCGGCGGTAAGCTGCTGACGGTGGGTAAGCTCATCAGCTTCCTGACCCTGTCCCGCTCTTTCAATATGCCCATTTCCCAGGTGTCCAACCAGATCAACTCCATTGTCATGGCTCTGGCCGGTGCCGAGCGGATCTTTGAACTGATGGACGAGGAGCCGGAGCAGGACGAGGGCTATGTCCGGCTGGTCAACGCGGAAATTGACGAAAACGGCAACATCACCGAAACCGACAAGCGCACCGGCCACTGGGCCTGGAAGCATCCCCACAAGGCCGAGGGCACGGTGACCTACACCGAGCTGAAGGGCGACATCACCATGTTCAATGTGGACTTTGGCTACGTGCCTGACAAGACCGTGCTGCACGATGTGACGCTGTACGCCCATCCCGGCGAGAAGATCGCCTTTGTGGGTGCCACCGGCGCGGGCAAGACCACCATAACGAACCTGATCAATCGGTTCTACGACATTGCTGACGGCAAAATTCGCTACGACAACATCAACATCAACAAGATCGCCAAGCCCGACCTGCGCCGTTCTCTGGGCGTTGTCCTGCAGGAGACCAACCTGTTCACCGGCACGGTGATGGACAACATCCGCTACGGAAAGCTGGACGCCACGGACGAGGACTGCATCAAGGCGGCAAAGCTGGCCAACGCCCACGACTTCATCACCCGCCTGCCCCAGGGCTACCAGACGGTGCTCACCGGCAACGGCGCCAGCCTGTCTCAGGGTCAGCGGCAGCTGATCGCCATTGCCCGGGCTGCGGTGGCCGATCCTCCTGTCATGATCCTGGACGAGGCGACTTCTTCCATCGATACCCGTACGGAAAAGCTGGTGCAGGACGGCATGGATGCCCTGATGCACGGAAGGACTGTGTTTGTCATTGCCCACCGCCTGAGCACCATCCGCAATTCCGACTGCATCATGGTGCTGGACCACGGGCGCATCATCGAGCGGGGCAGCCACGACGAGCTGATCGCCCAGAAGGGTACCTACTACCGGCTGTATACCGGTGCCTTTGAACTGGAATAATACCCAAGGGAGCGGAGCGATCCGCTCCCTTTTTCCGTTGGGGGCGACCTCCCGGACGCCCCGCAGAATATATAACGGGACGTCGAGGACGCCGCCCCCTACGAAATGTGTATTTTCCTATTGACAACGGCAGTGATCTGTGATATACCTATAACAGATGAACAAGTGCTCATATGTACAGAAAATGAAAGGGGTATTCACATGAAAAAAACCTACAAAATCGAAGTCGACTGCGCAAATTGCGCCAACCTCATGGAGCAGGCCACGAAGAAAGTCGCCGGCGTGACGGATTGCACGGTGAACTACATGGCCCTGAAAATGGCAGTCACCTTTGCTGAGGGGGCAGACCCTGCCGCAGTCATGCCCAACGTCCTGAAAGCCTGCCGCAAGGTAGAGCCGGACTGTGAAATCGAGTTTTGACCGGTAGGGGAGGGTCACTGACCCTCCCGTCGGCGGAGCCGCTTTTGGAGGAAATGGCCGTTGCCGCTTCGCGGACGGGCGGGTCAATGACCCGCCCCTACAGAGTTTCATTTTCAAGGGGGGTACACTTTGTCCAATAAACAAAAAAGGCTTCTTCGACGTATCCTGACAGCGGCGGCGCTGCTGATCCTGCTGGAGCTGGGAAAGGAAATCCTTCCGCTGGCAGAGCCGGCACGGACGGCGGTGCTGTTTGTGCTGTACCTGATTCCTTATTATATAGTGGGCCACGACATTCTGGCCAAGGCCTGGCGGGGCATTCGAAATGGCCGGGTGCTGGACGAGTGCTTCCTGATGGCCGTTGCCACGATAGGTGCCTTTGCCATCGCTCTGCTGGAACAAAGCGGGGACTTTGCCGAAGCCGTAGCTGTCATGCTGTTTTTTCAGACCGGCGAGCTGTTTGAGAGCTATGCCGTGGGCAAGAGCCGCAGAAACATCAGCCAGCTTATGGACATCCGCCCGGACTACGCCAACGTGGAGGTGGACGGTGTCCTTACCCAGGTAGACCCGGAGGAAGTGGAGGTCGGTACCATCATTGTGGTGCGGCCCGGCGAGAAGGTGCCCATTGACGGCGTGGTGATGGAGGGGCAGTCCAGTTTGGACACCAGCGCCCTCACCGGCGAAAGCGTGCCCCGGGAGATCCAGACGGGGGACGGCGTCATCAGCGGCTGCATCAACCTGTCCGGCGTGCTGAAGCTTCGCACTACCACCGGCTTCGGGGAGTCCACCGTGTCGAAAATTCTGGAGCTTGTGGAAAATGCCAGTTCCCGAAAGAGTAAATCCGAGGACTTCATCAGCAAATTTGCACGGGTCTACACCCCGGCAGTCTGCGGCAGCGCCCTGGCGCTGGCAGTCCTGCCGCCCATTGTTCAGCTGCTGCTTGGGTACAATGGCCCGGTGCTGGCACTCATCACGGACTGGGTGTACCGTGCCCTGACGTTCCTTGTCATCAGCTGCCCCTGTGCGCTGGTCATCAGTATCCCTCTTAGCTTCTTCGCAGGCATTGGCGGAGCCAGCAATCAGGGGATCTTAGTCAAGGGCAGCAACTATCTGGAAACCCTTTCCCAGACCACCTGTGTGGTGTTCGACAAGACCGGAACCCTGACGAAGGGCGTGTTTGAGGTCAGCGAAATCCACAATGTGACGGGTACCCCGGAAACACTGCTGGAATACGCCGCTTATACCGAAAGCGCCAGTTCCCACCCCATTGCCCGCAGCATTTGTAAGGCCTACAGTAAACCTTTGGAGCCGGGTCGGGTGACGGATATTCAGGAAAAAAGCGGTCACGGCATCACCGCCAAGGCGGACGGTGTGCCCGTGGCGGCAGGCAACGAAAAGCTGATGAGATCCCTGAATATTTCCGCAGAACCAGTGGACGCGGTGGGCACCGTAGTGCACATGGCAGTGGACGGCGCCTATGCCGGATACATCGTGGTATCCGACACCGTAAAGGATACGGCGAAACAGGCCGTCGCCGCGCTGAAAAAGGCGGGCGTCAGGAAAACCGTCATGCTCACCGGCGACGCCGCCCCTGTGGCGCGGGCCGTGGCAAAGGAACTGGGCATTGACGAATATTACAGTGGGCTGCTGCCTGGCGACAAGGTCGCTAAGGTAGAGGAGATCCTGGCCGCCGAGAGCGAAAAGGAGAAACTGGCCTTTGTGGGCGACGGCATCAACGATGCCCCGGTGCTGGCCCGGGCGGACATCGGCATCGCCATGGGAGCCATGGGCTCCGACGCCGCTATCGAAGCGGCAGACGTGGTGCTCATGGACGACAACCCTCTGAAAATCGCCAAGGCCATCAAAATTTCCCGGAAATGTCTGCGCATTGTCAAGCAGAATATCTGGTTCGCCATCGGCATCAAGGTCATCTGCCTGATCCTCGGCGCGGTGGGATTGGGGAATATGTGGCTGGCCATCCTTGCGGACGTGGGTGTCATGATTTTGGCTGTGCTCAACGCTATCCGGGCGCTGTTCGTAAAGAAGCTGTGAAAAAAGAGCGGGGTGACCCGCTCTTTTTTAGCTAGGAGTTTGAAGTGCGGAGTGAGGAGTGAAGGGAGGCGAATTCAACTCCTCACTCCTCACTTCAAACTTCTCACTCACTATTGTATTTCTTCATTCATTATGTTACATTAATTAAAAAGCCGCTAGGAGGAAGCTGTATGGCAAAATATATTATGGCTCTGGATGCGGGTACCACGTCCAACCGCTGCTGTTTATTCAATGAAGCGGGGGAGGTCTGCTCCATGGCCCAGAAGGAGTTCACCCAGTATTTTCCTCAGCCGGGATGGGTGGAGCATGACGCGGGCGAGATCTGGTCTACCCAGCTGGAGGTGGCCCGGCAGGCTATGGAAAATATCGGCGCCACGGCTGCCAACATTGCCGCCATCGGCATCACCAACCAGCGGGAAACTACCATTGTCTGGGATAAGAAGACCGGGCAGCCCATTTGCCATGCCATCGTCTGGCAGTGCCGCCGCACCAGCAAATACTGCGACGAATTGAAGGCCAAGGGCCTGACGGAAACCTACCGCAAAAAGACTGGGCTGGTCATCGATGCCTATTTTTCCGGCACCAAGCTGCGCTGGATTCTGGAAAACATCCCCGGCGCCCGGGAGCGGGCGGAGAAGGGCGAGCTGCTCTTCGGCACGGTGGAGACATGGCTCATCTGGAAGCTCACCGGGGGCAAGGCTCACGTGACGGATTACTCCAATGCCTCCCGGACCATGCTGTTCAATATCAATACCTTGCAGTGGGACGAGGATATCCTGCGGGAACTGAACATTCCCAAATGCATGCTGCCGGAGGTTCGGCCCAGCAGCTGTGTCTATGGGGAAGCTATGCCCCAGTTCTTCGGCGCGGCCATCCCCATTGCGGGCGCGGCGGGTGACCAGCAGGCGGCGCTGTTTGGGCAGACCTGCTTTGCTCCCGGCGAGGCGAAAAATACCTACGGCACAGGATGCTTCCTGCTGATGAACACGGGGAAAACCCCGGTCTTCAGTGAAAATGGCCTGGTCACAACGATTGCGTGGGGCTTAAACGGGGAAGTGGAATATGCGCTGGAAGGCTCCATTTTTGTGGCAGGCGCGGCCCTGCAATGGCTGCGAGACGAGCTGCGGCTCATTGATTCCGCCCCGGATTCGGAGTATATGGCGCAAAAAGTGTCGGACACCAACGGCTGCTATGTGGTGCCTGCCTTCACCGGCCTGGGCGCGCCTCACTGGGATCAGTACGCCCGGGGGGCCATCGTGGGCCTGACCCGGGGCGTGAACAAATACCACATCATCCGGGCAACTCTCGACAGTCTGTGCTATCAGACCCACGACGTGCTCCGGGCCATGGAAGCCGATTCCGGTATCAAGCTGACGGCGTTGAAAGTAGATGGCGGCGCTTCCGCCAACAACTACCTGATGCAGACCCAGTCGGACGTCATCGACGCCCCGGTCCAGCGGCCCAAATGCGTGGAGACCACCGCCATGGGCGCGGCCTATCTGGCGGGTCTGGCGGTGGGCTATTGGAAGGACAGGGAAGATGTGCGCAAAAACTGGGCCATCGAGCGAACCTTTGCCCCGGCAATTTCCACCGAACAGAGGGAAACCCGCCTGCGGGGCTGGAATAAGGCCGTCAAATGCGCCCTCGGCTGGGCCGAAGAATAGTGAGGAGTTTGCAGTTGAATCACTGTAGGGCGGGGGCTTGCTCCCGCCGACCTCCTTTCAATAATATGGAGCCTGCGTTCAACGAATATGGCCACAAATCGTGGCCAACTCTCGTTGAATGCAGGCTCCATGAATTATGATACGGGGTCGGCGGAGTCATGACTCCGCCCTACGGTGACGCAACTCCTCACTCCACAATGGTTCCCCCGCCGACGACCATATCCCCATCGTACAGCACCACAGCCTGACCCGGTGTCACGGCCCGCTGGGGTTCGTCGAATTCCACTCTCGCAAAGCCGTTTTCCTCCGGGTACACTGTCGCTGGCTGCTCGAATTGGCTGTGCCGGGTCTTGGCGGTGACATACATGGGCTGGGTCAATGTTTCAAAGGGATACCAGTTCCAGTCGTTTGCCCGCAGGGAAGGGGAGTAGAGGGCCGCGTTGGGGCCGACGGTGACGGTGTTGCTTGCCATGTCCTTGGCGCAGACGTACACCGGCTCCCCCATGGCGAGGCCCAGCCCCTTGCGCTGGCCCTTTGTATAGCAGGCCGCACCCCGGTGGCGGCCCACCACCTGTCCCTGGAGGTTCAGAAAATCTCCCTCGGGATAGGTCTTTCCGGTGTAGCGCTGCAAAAACGCGCCGTAATCTCCGTCGGGCACGAAGCAGATGTCCTGACTGTCCCGCTTCCGGGCATTGACAAAGCCCATTTCCTCAGCGATCTTTCGGACCTGCACCTTGGTCAGGTCCCCCAGTGGGAACTGGATGTGTGACAGCTGCTCCTGATCCAGGCAGGCGAGAAAGTAGGTCTGATCCTTGGCCCTGTCCGCAGCCTTATATAATAGGTATCTTCCATTCTCCTGCCGGATCCGGGCGTAGTGGCCGGAGACCACCCACTGGCAGCCCAGTTCCTGCGCCCGGCGCAGCAGTCGGTCAAATTTCAGATAGCGGTTGCAGTCGATGCAGGGATTGGGGGTCAGGCCTCGCTCGTAGCTGGATACGAATTTCTGAACCACCTGACGGTCAAAATCGTCCTTAAAGTTAAAGGTATAGTGCCGGATGCCCAGCCGGGCGGCCACGGCCCGGGCGTCCTCCACGTCGTCCAGCGAGCAGCAGGTGCTGTCTTCGGTGGGACTGTCGTAGAGCCGCATGGTGACGCCGGTGCACTCGAAGCCCTGCCGCAGCATCAGATACGCCGCCACAGAGCTGTCCACACCGCCGCTCATGCCCACAAGGGCCTTATTGTTTTCCATAGAGTCTTCCTCCTGAGGGGTTTTATTGAGTATATCAGCGGCGAAAACGAAAGTCAATAGCGGGTACAGTCAGGAGTTTGAAGCGAGGAGTTACAAGTCTAAGCTACAGGTTACACTTCACACTCCACACTTCACACTTCACACTTATCACGCGGTTACAATATTTTTCCCTAATTTAAGAAGAATTCCGCCCTGTTGTGACAAAATTCGCGGGTTGTCAGTGGTACACTGGAAGTGGTTACAGTATAAGGGAAAATATTGTAACGAAAATGTAATTATTTTCAAAAAAGGTATTGCAATTTGTAAACAGGTCTGTTATAATACCGTTACTTACATAAGAAAAAAGGAGTAAGAGCTTATGAAGAAGAGATTTGTATGCGCATTGCTGGCTCTCGTTCTGCTGGTTGGTCTGGTGCCTGTCACTGCTTCCGCCGCGGATCAGAAGATCAGCGAGGCTGCAATTACGGTTTTGAAGCAGTTAGCGACCTTCCGGAATACCTGTTATTATGTGAGTGGGTCTGAGTACCGCACCGGCTACGGCACAGTGTGCAGCGAAAAGCACCACTTTGATACGACGGGTAAGCCTAAGTCCACCGATGAGAATGAGCACACCATTTCTCAGGCGCAGGCGGATACGGCTCTGCGTACTTATCTTACCGAGCTGGATAAGCAGGTCAACAGCTTCGCTTCCAAGAATGGCCTTACTTTGTCCCAGAGCCAGCATGACGCTCTGGTGGTATACAGCCATCTTTCCGGCACCGCATGGCTCAGCGGCACCGGCACTCTGAAGAGCGCTGTCGTCAGCAAGGTCAGCGCTACGGAGCTGATGAGCGTTCTGGATAACCTGAGCAGCAATACTGAGCAGAATCAGGTCATCGCGAATATGTACGTCAATGGTGTTTACTCCAACACCGTTCCCGCGCAGTACAAGACCGTGACCTATGATGTGAATTCGCCCTCTGGTGCTGCCGCGAAGCTCTCCGTGAGCGACGACGAAACCTATACCATGTATTTTGACACCACCAAGATGGTCAGCCACATCACCGCCTCCTGCCCGGGCTATATCTTCCTGGGCTGGTATACTGAGCCTGTTAACGGCAGATGGATGCCCAAGCTGAACGCGGCCTGTGTCGATACGGGTGTCAACTCCGACGGCACTCTGTATGCCTATTGGCAGGTTGAGGATGACTACTATGGCAGTGAGGTCAGCGGCACTACCGTTGACTATCCGATGATGGCCGGCGATCTGGTCTCCACCACGGTCTATGTCAGACCGGAGGACGGCGCCGAGGCGGCGAAGAACAGCAGCGGCAAAACTGCCACTGTCAGCGGTTCTATCGTGATCCTCCAGGACTACCTTGACGCCAATGGAAACCGTTGGGGTTATGTGGTGTACGAGGAAGGCGAGTCCGGCGAGGAAGACCAGTACGGCTGGGTCAAGATCGGCAAGACCGTGGAGGATGTTCTGGCGAAGGATGTCATTGCCACCGCTACGGTCACCTATAATGGCTATCTGAACGTCCGTAAGGGCGCCGGTACGGATTACCAGATCGTCGGCGCGCTGGCAAAGGGCGATACGGTTAAGCTCTATGAGATCAAGACTGTCAACGGTCACCGCTGGGGCCGCTGTGACGCCGGCTGGATCTGCCTGACCTATACCTCTGTGATCATGGTCGATGGAAGCAGCACCAATGATGACGGCGCCGCTGCCTACGCGTTCACCGGCACGGTTACCATGGATGCGGAGCCTTATGTAGCGGCTGGTGATTCCTCCGCGCAGATCCATCTGGTGGATGCCTATGGCGAAGAATACTTTGATATTCCCTCCGGTACCAGCATCAAGATTTCCAACCTGACCATCGCGCCCTACGATGGCGACAGCGTCACTTGGGCAAAGGTGTACTGGAGCAACAAGGAACTGGATAAGAACGGCAAGGAGATCTATGTCAACAGAACTGCCTGGCTGCCCATTGCCGGCGCGGGAGTTGTCATTGGCAGCGAGCCTGAGTTTGATGTGGAGCTGGATCCCGTGAAGTATACCGTTGTCGCTGATACGACCAGTGTCAGAGAGAATGCCGGCGATGCTTCCCAGCTGGCCTTTACCCTGAATAAGGGCGTGGAAGTGGAAGTCTACGAGGTTCGTCTGGTAGGCGAGAACATTTGGGGCAGCATCGTTGTTACCAAGGCTGAGGATTCCGTGCTCAGCGAGACTGGCTGGATCAACCTGGCAAGCAAGTATGTCAAGCGCAGCAGCGAGGTCACTCTGGACGAAGAGGATACGAAGAAGGATGACAATGATACCGGCCTGATCGCTACGGTCATCGACACCGACAGTGTGCGTGTCCGTAAGACCGGCGCCCTGTACGGCGCTGTGATGGGCTCCCTGAGCCGCGGTACCACTGTCCGCGTCTGGGAATCCAAGAAGGATGAGTGGTATAAGCTGGATACCAACCAGAACGGCGTCTACGACTACGACGGTGACGGCTGGGTCTCCGCAAGATATCTGAATGTCCGCGAGGGCACTCTGGATGACCCCAACCAGGTCACCGATTCCTCCGGCAACACCATCAGCACTGACGGCACCGGTACAGGCATCGTTGCCAACACCTACGCCGGCGTGAACGTCCGTCAGGGCGCGGGCACCAACTATGCCGCTGTGGGCAAGCTGTTGCCTGGTACCCAGGTTGAGATCCTGGAGGTCAAGACCGTTGGCGCTGCCAAGTGGGGCCGCACCGACAAGGGCTGGGTCTGCATGGACTACATCTCCATGGTCAAGTACAATCCTGTGACTCCCACGGTCGAAGAGGATCCCACCAAGGGTACTCTGGTAGATTCCCTGGATAATCTGGAAAAGACCACCACCACCGCGATTTACACCGGCGAGGCTGTTGCGTCCTGCGATATCCTCCGTGAGCCTATCGACTTCAGCAATCAGGATCTGTCTGATCCTGAAGTGGCCGCCAAGTATGAGGCCAATCGGGTTCGCACTCTGGATGCCGGCAGCAATGTGACCATTCACGAGCTGGCGACCGTGACCCAGAAGGTCAAGTCCGACAAGGAAGATCTGGGCGACGGCAACAAGACTGTCACTACCGTTACCACCACGACCTACTGGGCAAGAGTGAACGACGGCTGGATCCAGGATCCCGAGGATAACCTGGAACTGGACGCTCTGGACGAGAAGGTGCACACTCTGACCGGCTCGGATACTCTGAAGGTCCGCGAGGGTGCTTCTCAGGATACCGCGAAGATCGACGTCCTGGAGAAGGGCGATCAGGTCAAGGTCACCGCTCTGGAGATCGAGGAGGACAAGGTTTGGGGCCGCATCGAGACTGAGGAAGGTTCCGGCTGGATCCGCATGGATTACATGACCGAAGGCGCCTACTATGTCAACGTGACTACTGCCACCGAGCCCACCACGGCTGCCTCTGAGCCTGTCTACGGCAGCACCGGCAATACCAGTTCCGGCGGCTTCGTGACCAACTCCGGCGGTTACCGCTATACCGGCAAGGTCATCCGCACCAATGAGCTCAATGTCCGTGCTACCGCTTCTACCACCGCCAAGAAGACCACCACTCTGAGGAACGGTGATTCTCTGGTCATCTATGAGACCACCATCGCCGAGAACATGGCTTGGGGCCGTTGCGATGCCGGCTGGGTCTACCTGTACTACGTAGATCTGACTCCCTGCGTGGGCGGCGCTGTGGATGCCCGTGTGGTCTACAACGACAACACCGTGGCCTACTCCGATGTCAACTGCACCACCGCTACCGGCACCTACGCCAGAATGTCCGTGGTCGACATCTATGAGATCGTCGGCAAGATGGCCAGGACCGATCTGGGCTGGATCAACACTGACAACCTGCTGTAAACGTTCTTTCAATAACACCACAGGGAAACCTGTGGTGTTATTTTTATCCGAATTTACTGAATATATATTCGATCTTCGCGCGGGGAAGGGAATCTGCACCCAAAAGCTTTTGTGAAATTTACCTGTAAACCGGGAGCCTGCGGGGGCAAATCCGGGCATAGTTCCAAAAAGAATCAGATGGGGAAAAAAGTGGGAATATGCCGTTGACAAACGTCCTTGCCGGGAGTATAATCCCTGTATTATTACTCACAAAGACGTGAATATTATTCATACGGAGGCTGTATATATGAATAACAAGGATTCCATCAAGAAGATCGTGCTGGCTTATTCCGGCGGTCTGGATACTTCCATCATCATCCCCTGGCTGAAGGAGAACTACAA
>JAUNSH010000054.1 GCA_030539285.1 Eubacteriales bacterium | reverse complement strand
TCCGGTGCCGGCAACGTGGCGACCTACGCCATCGAGAAGGCCTGGCAGCTGGGCGCCAAGCCCGTGACCTGCTCCGACTCCAACGGCTGGATCTATGATCCCGACGGCATCGATGTGGAGACCCTCATCGAGGTCAAGCAGGTACGCCGCGCCCGTCTGACCGAGTACGCCAAGGCCCGTCCCAACGCCGTCTACCACGAGGGCAAGGGCGTGTGGAGCGTCAAGTGCGACGTGGCTCTTCCCTGCGCGACGCAGAACGAGCTGCTGCTGGACGACGCCAAGGCTCTGGTCGCCAATGGCTGCTTCGCGGTCTGCGAGGGTGCCAATATGCCCACCTCTCTGGACGCTACCGCCTACCTGCAGGAGAACGGTGTTCTGTTTGTCCCCGGCAAGGCTTCCAACGCCGGCGGCGTGGCCACCTCCGCTCTGGAAATGACCCAGAACTCCGAGCGGCTCAGCTGGAGCTTCGAGGAAGTGGACGCCAAGCTGAAGGACATCATGGTGAACATCTTCCACAATCTGGACGATGCCGCCAAGGAGTACGGCATGGAGGGCAACTACGTTGCCGGTGCCAACATCGCCGGCTTCCTGAAGGTCGCCGACGCCATGCAGGCACAGGGTATTGTGTAAAAAGCAACAGAATTCCCCGGATTTCTTCGGAAATCCGGGGTTTTATCGTTTATCTGTATCATAAAAACCGCAGTCTTTCGTAGGGCTTATGTCATGACATAAGCCCTACGAACTAAGCTGTGATTGAATCCAGAAACATCTTTGCTTCTTTGCGATTGTGCAGGACGATGCTTTCTGCGTGCTTTGCCTTGGCAAGGTAGGTGTAATTCTGAACCCGGTTATTCTTGTTGAAATTCCAGATCCATTTGACAAACTCCCAGTTGAACCGCTCCGGGCATCCGGCGCTCATATCCGTCCGGGTCTTTCCGTGGCTGCTCAAAAGTCTTTGAAACATTCCCAGCAGGCACGCCCATCGGCTGAAATCCAGATAGATCACCGTATCGCATTTGGAGAGCCTGACTTCCATAGTGCGGCTGTAGTTGCCGTCGATGATCCACCTGTCCATGTTCAGCGCCATGGCAAGGCGGCTGTCAAATTCCTCCATGGTCACGTTCTGCCAATTTTCTTTCCACCACAGCTGGTCAAGATGAATGACTGGCAGGCTCAGCTTTTGGCCCAATTCCCGGGCCAGCCTGCTCTTTCCGCTGCCGGAGCAGCCGATAATCAAAATCCGTTCCATTGTCCTCCTGTCAGTTATGTAAACCATCATTTCAGAAAATCAGGCCTGTGCTCTGCACAGACCCGAAACCGTAGGGGGCGATGCCCACATCGCCCCTCACAAAGTGCATTATCCAAACTGGCGTCCAAAGGTGCGATGTGGGCATCGCACCCTACGGTGAGAATGCTTAATAAGCGATGCCCCAGTAGATCATCTTGTCGGCGGGCTTGCCGCAGCAGGCGCAGACGGTGTCCAGCTTCTCCTGAGCAAAGGGGATGCAGCGCGACGACATTCCGGCCTTTTCCTTCATGGCCATCTCGCACTCCAGAGAGCCGCACCACATGGTCTTGATAAAGCCGCCATTCTTGTCCTGCAGCTCCTTGGCCTCCTCCAGAGAGTGGGCCTCAAAGATGTGCTCGTCCAGATTCTTCTTGGCCTTCTCGTACATACCCTGGTGGACCTTTTCCAGCTGCTCGGCAACGGCAGCTTCCAGCTCCTCCAGCTTGACCACGGTCTTTTCGCCGTCGTTCCGGCGCACCAGCACGCACTGTCCGTTCTCCAGATCCCGGGGGCCGCACTCAACGCGCAGGGGTACGCCCTTCATCTCGTACTCGGCGCACTTCCAGCCCATGGAGTTATCGGAATCATCCATCTTCACCCGGTAGCCGGCAGCCATCAGACGGTCACGGATGGCGGAAGCGCCTTCCAGAACACCTGCCTTATGCTGGGCGATGGGCAAAACCACCACCTGAATGGGGGCAACCTTGGGGGGCAGTACCAGACCGTTGTTGTCACCGTGGGTCATGATGATACCGCCGATGAGCCGGGTGGACACGCCCCAGGAAGTTTCATGGGGAGCGGTGCGCTGGTTGTTCTTGTCGGTGAACTCGATGCCGAAAGCCTTGGCGAAGCCGTCGCCGAAATAGTGGGAGGTACCGGCCTGCAGAGCCTTGCGGTCGTGCATCATACACTCGATGGTGTAGGTGGCCTCAGCGCCGTTGAACTTCTCCTTCTCGGTCTTCTGACCCCGGGTCACGGGCATAGCCAGGACGTTCTCGCAGAAGTCGGCGTAGATGTTCAGCATGGTCTTGGTGAATTCCTCGGCCTCTTCGGCGGTGGCGTGGATGGTGTGGCCCTCCTGCCACAGGAACTCCCGGTGACGCAGGAAGGGACGGGAGGTCTTCTCCCAGCGCAGCACGCTGCACCACTGGTTATACTTCATGGGAAGATCCCGGTGGGACTGCAAAACATTCGCGAAATGCTCACAGAACAGCGTCTCAGAGGTGGGCCGGATGGCGTAGCGCTCTTCCAGCTTTTCGCCGCCGCCCATTGTGACCCAGGCGCACTCGGGGGCGAAGCCCTCCACGTGATCCTTCTCCTTCTGCAGCAGGCTTTCGGGGATCAGCATGGGCATATAGACGTTCTCCACGCCCACCTTCTTGAATTCCTTATCCAGAATGTGCTGGATGTTCTCCCAGATGGCATAGCCATAGGGCCGGTATACAAAGATACCCTTGATAGAAGAATAATCGATCAGCTGGGCCTTTTTGCACACGTCGGTAAACCACTGGGCAAAGTCGACCTCCATGTCCGTGATCTGCTCGACCTTTTTCTCTTTCGCCATTTATTTTCATCCTCTCAGGTTTCAAATATAGTCGTACAGTGTATTTTACCACAAGCGGGCAGAAAATGCAATGAGGAAAACGGGGTTTTGTTGAGTTGACAGTGGATAGTTGACACTTGAAAGTGAAGGTGTCCCTGCGGGACAGATTGATTTTTTCAATCATCCCCGAAGGGGATACAATAACTGTCAACTGTCAACTGAAATTTCCCCATTGTAATTCCCCAAACTATTTGCTATAATTTGTTCCGGATGAATCATTTCAGGAGGTATCCGCCATGAAGTCCATCCGTGACATCTACAAAATCGGCAAGGGGCCGTCCTCCTCACACACCATGGGGCCGGAGCGGGCCGCCCTGCTGTTTCTGAAGCGTTACCCGGACGCTGACCGCTTTCAGGTCACCCTCTACGGCTCTCTGAGCAAGACCGGCGTGGGCCACGGCACTGACCGGGTGCTGCGCAATACCCTGGGGGAAATTCGGACCGAGGTCATTTTTTCTCAGGAAATTCTCCCCGGAATGCACCCGAACACCATGGATTTTTCCGCTTTTCAGGGTGGTCAGGAGATCGGACGGCTGCGGGTGGAATCCATCGGCGGCGGAGATATCCGTATTCCCAGTGAACCGGAGCCGGCGGAACAAGAAGAGGTCTACATCGAGCATTCCTTCGCGGAGATTGCCGATTTCTGCAAGTGGCGCTACATTGACACCTTGTCCGAATACGTGGAATTGAACGAGGGCGAGGAAGTTTGGGACTTCCTCGGCACCGTCTGGCAGACCATGAAGCAGGCCATCGCGGAGGGTCTGAGCCGGGACGGAATTCTTCCCGGGGGACTGAACGTCCAGCGAAAGGCCAAATACCTGTTTACCCAGATCCCCGACGACAAAATTCCCGCCCTGAAGGAATTTCAGCGCATCGCCGCCTATGCCTACGCCGTAGCGGAGCAGAACGCCGACAACGGCACCGTGGTCACCGCCCCCACCTGCGGGGCCTGCGGTGTCCTCCCTGCCGTTCTCAAATACGCCCAGGACACCAAGGGCTTTACCGATGAAGAGATCTGCCGTGCCCTTGCCACTGCCGGCGTAATCGGCAACCTGACCAAGACCAACGCCTCCATTTCCGGCGCGGAATGCGGCTGTCAGGCCGAGATCGGCACCGCCTGCTCCATGGCCGCCGCGGCTCTGGCGGAGCTGTACGGACAGAACCTCGATCAGGTGGAATACGCGGCGGAGGTGGCCATGGAGCACCATCTGGGTCTGACCTGCGACCCCATCTGCGGACTGGTGCAGATCCCCTGCATCGAGCGCAACGCCGTAGCCGCCGTCCGGGCCATGAACGCCTGCAACTTAAGCTACTTCCTCACCGGCTCCCGGAACATCAGCTACGACATGGTGTGCCGGGCCATGAAGGAAACCGGCATTCATCTGGACCACCGCTTCCGGGAGACCAGCGAAGGCGGCCTCGCCAAGCTCTACCAGCGCCGCCAATCTAAGGAAACTCTGAATAAATCGCCTTCGGCTGAACAGCAGACCTTTTGATCCCCCAGTGCAGTTTGAAAAATTGGAAATACATACAGTATTCCTAAATTTCCCAAACTTTCTGGGAAATCAAAATCTCTTGCTGTCAGCTCTCGCCGAATTAATCAGAGCTTCCCTAATTTGAAAAAATAAACCGAAAGGAAGAAATAAAGCATATGAAACTCGGCATTGTGGGACTTCCCAATGTGGGCAAGTCCACCCTCTTTAACGCCATCACCAACGCGGGCGTTCCCGCGGACAACTACGCCTTCTGCACCATCGATCCCAACGTGGGCGTGGTGTCCGTGCCGGACGAGCGGCTGGACTGGCTGGCGCAGCTGCATAACCCCAAGAAGGTGACCCCCGCCGTCATCGAGTTCGTGGACATCGCAGGCCTTGTGAAGGGCGCGTCCAAGGGCGAGGGCCTGGGCAACAAGTTCCTGAGCAACATCCGCACCACCGACGCCATTGTCCATGTGGTCCGCTGCTTTGAGGACAGCAACGTGACCCATGTGGAAGGCTCCACCGATCCCCTGCGGGACATCGACATCATCAATCTGGAGCTGGTCATGGCAGACATCGAGATGGTGGAGCGCCGCATCGACAAGGCCCAGAAGGCCATGAAGGGCGGCGACAAGAAGTTTGCCCGGGAGGTGGAGGTCTTCTCCGGCCTGCTGGAGCATCTGAACGAGGGCAAGCTGGCCCGGACCTACACCGATGACGCAGACGATCTGGCACTCATCGCCACCTCCGACCTGCTGACCCTGAAAAAGACCATTTATGTGGCGAATATGTCGGAAAATGAGGTCAATGAGCCGGATAATAACAAGCATTATTTGGCCGTCAAGGCCCTGGCCGACGCCGAGGGCAGCCAGTGCCTGCCCATCTGCGCCAAGCTGGAGGCGGACATCGCCGAGCTGGACGATCCCGACGAGAAGGCCATGTTCATGGAGGAGCTGGGCGTTGCGGAAAGCGGACTTGACCGGCTGATCAAGTCCAGCTACGCGCTGCTGGGCCTCATCTCTTTCCTCACCGCTGGTTCCGACGAGTGCCGTGCCTGGACCATCAAGAAGGGCACCAAAGCTCCCCAGGCCGCCGGTAAGATCCACACCGACTTTGAGCGGGGCTTCATCCGGGCGGAGGTCATTGCCTTCGAGGACATGAAAGCCTGCGGGACCATGGCCGCCGCCAAGGCAAAGGGCCTGGTCCGCAGCGAGGGCAAGGAGTACGTTATGAAGGAC
Source organism: Eubacteriales bacterium (assembly GCA_030539285.1). Classification (GTDB taxonomy): domain Bacteria; phylum Bacillota; class Clostridia; order Oscillospirales; family Oscillospiraceae; genus Faecousia. The sequence goes on along the minus strand of JAUNSH010000054.1, from coordinate 12,098 downwards.
GGAGATATCGTCAACTTCCTGTTTAACGTGTAATTTGGGTACAAAAAAGCTGTCATTCCGAGGGTTCGCTCTGACCCGGAATGACAGCTTTTTCTTTTATGTTTTCTGGTTAACTCAGCGGTGCGGGAAATTGGAATTTATATAATTGTTGTGCCTATCTATTCTCCATTGTGGAGGATTTCCATCATCAGCCCAGTATTCATCTATTGACACAATTTTATCATTTGCTGTTCTTATGAATGACACCACATGGAAATATACACTTCTATCTTGGGGATAAACTTTTGTTGCCGTGATGAATAAATCGCCTATCACCTCAACTCGTTCAACTGTTCCATCCCAATCACCTGGATATTCACAGTTTGCGATAATGAACTCCTCGACCGTAAAGTGCTCGTTGGAACAATGCCAATTCACATACGCATCTTTGTGAAAGAAGTTTCTGATTGTGTTCTCATCTTGAGCCAACACAGCCTTAATAAAACTGCATACATCCATAATCATTTACCTCGCCACATTCCGCTTTGTCGGCTTGCTGCGTTAAGCTGATAATCATTTTCCTCTATTTTCCCGTATCCTCGGGATAATCCTCATGGTACTGCTCCCACAGCTGCATCTGGCCCTTATGGGTCAGGCCCCGGCGCACCAGCTTCTTAACAACGTCGTAGATCACCGCGAACATGGGCACGCAGATCACCATACCGGCCACGCCCCACAATCCGCCGCACAGGACGATGGCAAACAGCACCCAAAAGCTCGACAGGCCTGTGCGGTCGCCCAGAATTTTCGGGCCGATGACGTTGCCGTCCAGCTGCTGCAATGCCAGAACAAAAACGATGAACCACAGGCCCTTGATGGGATTCTCGATCATGATCAGCAGCGTAGCGGGCACCGCGCCGATGAAGGGGCCGAAAAAGGGGATCACATTGGTGATGCCCACAAAGGTGGACACCAGCAGCGCGTTGGGGAACCGGAACAGAATGCAGCCCACGTAGCACAGCACGCCGATAATGGCGGAATCCAGCAGCTTTCCATCGATGAAACCGCCAAACATCCGATCCACAAAGGCCACCTCACCCAGAAACAGGTCGGCCCACCGGGGCTTCAGAAGACTTCTGACCACCATGACACTCTGCCGGGCAAACCGCTTCCGGCTGGCCAGCAGGTAACAGGCCACGATCAGGCCAATGAGCATATTGTAAAGGAACTTGAAAATCTTCACGAGACTGTTACCCACACCGCTGACGATGCTGGTCAGGCCGCTGAGATAGGGGCTGAGCAGGTTCCTGCCCCAGGTTTCCAGCTGATTGTAGATCTCCTCGCTGTTGGTATTGAACAGGTTCAACACCCAGGCAACCATTTCCTCGTCACCAAACCTCTCGGTAGCCCACCCGACGAATCGGTTGATCTTGCCCGGAATGGAGATCCACAGGGTACGGATGCTCTCATAGAGCTGGGGCGCGATCATGATGATCAGCATGTACACCAGAAAAATGCCAGTCAGCAGGCTCAATGCCACCGATATCGGAGCCGCCAGCTTTTTGGTTTTTCCCGGCAGTGTGCTTTCCAGCGTCTGCTCAAAGAAATTGCACATGGGCCGCAGCAGATAGGCCACGATGCCGCCGTAAATAAAGGGTGCCAGAATATCCCCCAGCCGGTGCACGATGTCACCGATGCCCTGGAACCGGTACACCACAAAAAACACCACGATGCTCAGGCTGATCGCCCCAAACATGGACAGCATCAGATACAGATATCGTCTCTTGTCCGGATCCTTCAAAAGTCTCACCCCTTCTCTTTTTTACAGTATACCAGTTCCCCTATGGCGCAGTATGAACAAACTGTGAACATTTCCAATTGCCTGTGGGGAAAAAGTTTACATTTGGGCAACGGGTGTGACCTTGCCATTTTTCTGTCGGCGGGATATAATAGAGACAGCAAAAGCCTTCCCCTTCGGAGAAGGTGGCGCGGCGAAGCCGTGACGGATGAGGCGCAGCAGTACCTGAATTGAGAGCATACGTCCGGCGAATCCGCAAACCGTAAAACCCTCATCCGCCCCAGTGTATACTACTTCGGCACCTTCCCCAAAGGGGAAGGCATTTGCAGTATCGGAGGTCTTCCTATGTATCCCATGTATTATTACGGCTTCGACTGGACCTATGTGGTTCTGGTGCTGCCCTGCGTTCTGCTGTCCCTGTGGGCCAGCGCCAATGTCAATTCCACCTTTAAGAAATATTCCCGGCAGTTCAACCGGCGGCACCTGACCGGGGCGGAGGCCGCCCAGCGGGTTCTGTACGCCAGCGGCGTCCGGGGTGTGCGCATTGAGCGGGTCAGCGGCAATCTCACTGACCACTATGACCCCCGCTCCAACGTCATCCGGCTTTCCGATGAGGTCTACGGCAGCACCTCCACCGCTGCCATCGGCGTTGCCTGCCATGAGGCGGGTCACGCGGTACAGTACGCGGAAAGCTACGCCCCCATCAAGCTCCGGGCTGCCATCATTCCCGTGACAAACTTTGGTTCCAAGCTGGCCATGCCTCTGATCCTGCTGGGGCTGGTGCTGTCTGCCTTCGGCTCCATGTCGGATTTTCTCATTTATCTCGGCATTGCCTGCTTTGGCCTGTCCCTGGTGTTCCAGCTGGTGACATTGCCGGTGGAGTTCAATGCCAGCAGCCGTGCCCTGACCGCCATCGAGGAAGGGCAGCTTCTGGATGACGAGGAGCTGAAGGGCGCCCGGAAGACCCTTCGTGCCGCCGCGCTGACCTACGTCGCCGCCACCGCCGTGGCCCTGGCCCAGCTGCTGCGGCTGCTGGCCCTCTTCGGCGGCAGACGGAGAAACGATTAAAAAGGCTCCCCTGTGAGGGGAGCCAAATATAGGGGCCGGCAGATCTGCCGGCCCCTTGTTTATTTCGCGCGGATATCCATGTGGTATTCGATCATCCCCGCCTGGGTGTTCTCAATGGTCACCCGGTAGCACAGATCGATGGAACCTCCGTCAGGCACAATGTCATAGAATAGAGAGGTAGTCTCCACCGTCATGAGCAGAGCGCCGAAGGGCATCTGATACAGGGAATCGTGGGAATAGCCCAGACGAAATACCATTTCCGACTGTAACTGTCCCGTCCTGCGCAGGGTCAGCTGGTCCTTCTCCACCCGGAAGGTGGTAGTGACCCCTTCCAGCCCCGTCAGTTCCGTCTCCACGTAGCTGATATCCCAGCCGCCGTCCCGGAACTCCATGGTGCCTTCCGTCACCAGTTCCAATTCTTCCGCTTCCTGCTCCTCGTAGCGCTGGCTGGAGTGCAGGGACAGGATCACCGGCTGCTTCATTTGGAAGCCTCCAAAGCCAGCTTCAGCAGCTCGTCAATGAGCTTTGAATAGGGGATCCCGCTGGCGGCAAACAGCTTGGGGTACATGGAGATGGAGGTAAAGCCGGGAATGGTGTTGATCTCGTTGAATACCAGTCTGCCATCCTCGGTGGCGAAGAAGTCCACCCGGCTCAGGCCCTGACAGCCCACGGCCTTGAACACCCGCACCGCCGCCTCCCGGATGCGCGCCTGCAAGTCCCCGGAAATGCGGGCGGGGATGTAGGCTGTGGAGGTATCAGTGATATACTTGGCATCGTAGTCATAGAATTCCGCGCCGGAGTCGATCTCTCCGCAGACGGAAGCCACAGCTTTCTGGTTGCCCAGCACCGCCACCTCGATCTCCTTGCCCTTGATGAACTCTTCCACCAGAATCTTGCTGTCGAATTTTCCGGCGGCGGTCAAGGCAGCTTTCAGCTTTTCCCGGTCGCCTGCCTTGGAAACGCCCACGGAAGAACCGGTGCCGGCGGGCTTGACGAACATGGGATAGGTGAATCTGGCTTCCAGCGACGCAATGATCGCGTCCATCTTTTCCGCAAGCTCTCCGGAGCGCACCAGCTCCCAGGCCGCCTGGGGAATGCCCTCCTTGTCGATGACCAGCTTAGTCAGGGTCTTATCCATAGCCACAGCGGAAGCGGAAACGTGGGGGCCGACATAGGGGATCCCCGCCATTTGAAGCAGGCCCTGCATGGTGCCGTCCTCGCCATTCTCGCCGTGAAGCACCGGGAACACCACGTCAATGGGGATCACACTTACCCTGTCGCCCTCGAAGCGCAGCAGCCCCTGCCCCCGTACAGGAGAAATGGCCGCCGGGCAGCTGCCGGGGCAGGTGCTCCAGGTCTGCGCGGGCAGCATGGAATAGTCCGTGCCGGCAAACCAGATCCACTGGCCCGCCTTGGTAATGCCCACGGGCAGGACGTGGTATTTTTCCTTATCGATATTGTTCAGGACGGATTCGGCAGAGCGCAGAGAGACCTCGTGCTCCGGGCTGATGCCGCCGAACAGAATGCAAACGTTTAATTTACCCATTGCTTCACCTCATTTTCGGGATAAACCGATATTTTACAATTTTCCACTGGAATTTCGGAAAATCAGTGCTATAATTGAGCCAATCAACATGAAGGAGGGCCGCCATGAACATCGAATTGACAGCCAAAGAGTTCCGCCGTCTGCTGGATCTGGTGTATATCGGGAACTGGGTGCTGAATTCCACCCGGGGCGATGACCGCTTTCAGGATTACGATGACCTGGAAAGCAAGATCTTCGCCCTGTCCCCCGCCCTGTCCGAGCCGTGGAACGGAACCGTCATCCCCTCCCGTGCCTACACCGAGGGCGGCATCCACGAAGCCATCGCCTATTACGAGGACAATGTGTTTTACGAGATCCTGGCCGAAGAGCTTTCCCGGCGGGACATGGACTACCCCGAGATCAACGGCGAAAACTATGACGAGATCGTGGAACGCATGGACAGATATATGTCAGAATTCGAAGCCTCCGGCGTGGACCATCTGGTGTTGGAGGAATAGCGGAATGTGCCGGGAAACCGGCACATTTTTATTTGCGTTGAAAAATGATTTTAGTCATCCCGAAGGGACACCATCACTTTCAATTTTCAATTTTCAACTTTCAACTATTTCCCAGCAGCGCTTCTCCCGCCCGGAAGATGTCTCCCGCGCCCATGGTGATCACCACGTCGCCCTCCCGGACATTGCCGCGTAAGTATTCCGTGACCTCCGGCAGGGTCTCGCAGAAAATGGCACCGGGGATCTTCTCCGCCACGTTGGCGGAGGAAATGCCGATGGTGTTCCGCTCCCGGGCCGCATAGATCTCCGCCAGCACCAGCACGTCCGCTTTCCCCAGCTCCCGGACGAAATCATCAAACAGGGCGCTGGTGCGGGTATAGGTGTGGGGCTGGAAGGCCAGCACCAGGCGTTTGTCCGGCATGGCATTGCGAACGGCGGCGATGGTAGCCGCCACCTCGTCGGGATGGTGGGCGTAGTCGTCGTACACGTCCGCGCCGTTAAAGTTTCCCTTGAACTCCATCCGCCGGCCCGCGCCATGGAAGGATTCAAGGCCATGGGATACGGCCTCGCCGGGAATGCCCATCATCCAGGCGGCAGCGGCAGCGGCCAGGGCGTTCATGGCGTTGTGCCGGCCCAGCACGCCCATGTCCAGATGGCAGTAGAATTCCCCATCGCACAGCACGTCAAAGTGCCGCCAGTCGGGACACATATTGGCGGCGTGGATGCGGTTGCCCTCCCCCAGGCCGAAGGAAACATAGTCGATGCCCTCCATGGCCTTCACGGTATGGGGGTCGTCGCCGTTGGCCACCACGCCGAAGGTAGCCATTTCCGCAAACTTGTGGAAGGATTTCTGGATATCCGCCAGATCCTTGAAGTAGTCCAGGTGATCCTCCTCCACGTTCAGCACCAGTGCCAGCGTGGGGAAGAAATTCAGGAAGGAGTCGCAGTATTCGCAGCTCTCCAGCAGAATGGTGTCGCCATGGCCCACCCGGTGGCTGGCGTGGAGCAGCGGCAGGTAGCCGCCGATCATCACCGTGGGGTCCAGGTTGGCCTCCATGAGGATGTGGGTCAGCATGGAGGTGGTGGTAGTCTTGCCATGGGTGCCGGAAACGCAGACCGCGTTCTTGTAAGACTTCATGATCTCGCCCCAGGCCTGCGCCCGCTCGAAAACGGGGATGCCGGAAGCCCGGGCGGCGGCGATCTCCGGGTTGTCATTGTGGGCGGCGGCGGTGCGGATAATGCAGTCCGCCCCCTCGATATTCTCCTCGTGGTGTCCGATGGCCACAGGGATCCCCTTGTCCTCCAGCTCTCTGGTCCCGTCGGACGCGCTCATATCTGAGCCTGTTACCTCCATGCCCATGCCCTTGAGCACCAGGCCCAACGGACGCATGGAAACGCCGCCGATGCCTACCAGATGCACATGACAGCCGGGTTTGAGATATTTGGCGATTTTTTTATTTTGAAACATAGTAGACCGATCCCCCGCTTGGTAATAAAGGAAGCCCTGATGATACTGGCAGACGCCGGCGGCAAAGGATCCGCCGTGAAAGCCGCAGGCAATTTAGTCAGAGACCCCTCAGCACAGCTCACAGCATTATACTATATTTAAATGGATTTTACAACCACTATTTCTCCCGCCTGTCCTTCCCTCTGGCGAATTTTCCCGTTTTTCGCCGGATTTCAGAGCGGTAACAGGTCAGCATCAGCACCACGAAGACGGCTGCACAGGCAAGAGAGATCCGAAGGCCGAGGATAAAAGCGGAATTGCGGTACACGATTTTCACGCTGTGGCTGCCCGCTGTCAGCGGCAATGCCAGCATACAGTCTCCCACCAGTACCGTCTCCACCGGGGTGCCGTCCACCGTAGCCTGCCAGTTGCCGTTCTGGGGGATGGAGGTATACAGCAGCCCATCCCGGTCGCAGTCAATGGTGCCCTCCACCCGGGTGGATTTAAAGGAAGTCAGATCCAGGAGGGAGGCGTTCAGCACTTCGTAGCCGGCCTGGAACCGCTCCGGGTTCAGGATAGCTGCGCTGACGGTCATGGTGCTGCTCTCGTCCGCGCCGCAGACGATGCGCACGTCGATTGTATCGCCGGTCTTCACGTCGCTGACCGCCAGCATCTGGGGCAGGCTGATCTTCTCCTTGTACAGCTCCACTGCGTTGACGCTGACGTAGAAATCATTCCGCTTGGGCAGGTCCAGATGGACGCAGGCAAAGCCATCCCGGTCGGCAGTGAAGCTGTAGATCACCTCAGCCTTATCCGTAGTCACATAGCGGCAGTAGCCGGTGTCATTCTGTTCGGAAATCTGGGCACCATTGGGGAGGAGCGACAGATTATCCCCGGTCAGCTTGTGCCACACATCCCCATCCTCCCCTGTGGCGGCGGAGAAAAGGTCATTCTGGAAGGAAAAGGCGTTTCCGGAGGTGGTAAATTCCAGTTCCCCCAGCGCCGATTCCGCCAGGAAGCCCAGGGGCAGGTAGGCCTTATTTTCCAGCAGCGCGGTATTTCCGAACCGGTTCACCTCGGTAAAATAGGTGCTGGTCCTGTCCTTTCCGTCCCGTTCGATCATGTATTTGAGATTCAGGAACAGGTTCGCCACCGGGGAGCTTTCCTCAAACAGATAGCGGTTGTAGGTATTCTTCGCGCCGTAGCCCAGGGCCTGCATAAACAGGGTGGTCTTCACGTTGGCGGAGCTGGTGAAGGCGGACACGCCGTTGTAGCTATTCAGCGCGCCGTCGTTTAACGTCTGGGAATGGGTAGTCTCTGCCCGGTAGAACAGGGTATTTTTCTCCCGCTCCTTCATATATCGGATGACGGAAGCCGTCTTCTCCGTTCCCTTGGGGTAGTCGGAGACCCCGGTGCCGGGGAAGTACAGGCCGAAGCAGATAAGGTTCGCGGCCAGCTCCACACAGGCCACCGTCAGCACCAAGGCCCGGGAGCGCCTGCGCTGACGGCTGTTTTCCCTGCGGATCCGGGCCGCTTCTGACGGTTCTGCTTCCTCCGGAACAGACTCGACCACATTCCCCGCCAGCATTGCCAGCAGATAAAGCACCAGAAATACCAGATTATAGACAAAATACAGGGGAAAATCGATGGTCCCGCCGAAAATTGTCAGTTCCACCGTCTCCGTCAGCTCATTGGAGCAGGCCAGCACCCCCGCCGCAAGCACCGCCGCCGCCAGGATCCGTTTCGTGGAAAAGGATTTTCGCAGCAGCCAGGCCCGGTAGGCCATGTACAGCACCACGAAGCTGTACAGGAAGCTGAACCGGTAGGGGATCATATTGGTAAAGTGGAAGCCGTGCCAAATATAGTCCAGCTGCCGGATGATGAAGCTGAGGTTGAAAAATACCAGCAGTGTTGCCGCGCAGACCTTGTCCCGGAGCTTCACCTGTTTCGCAAACAGGTAAAGAAACATCAGAAACACGCTGATGATGCCGCAGTACAGGTTGGGCAGGCCCTCCTTGAAGCTTGGCTCCAGACTGCCGCCCATATTGCCCGCCACCTGCCGCATGGCATCCAGCAGCCCCATGAGCGTGTTCTTCCCTGCGATATTCAGCTGGAAGGAGGTGGGGAATTTGTTGACGCTGGACTGAGTGGTGCCCAGAGCGAACAGAGCGGGCACCGTGAGGATCGCCGTCATGCCCAGAGCGATCATGGAAAACAGGCCGATGCGAAGAAGGTCGCAGAAGAATTTTTTCCACCCGCTCCAGCGGCAGATCTCGTAAATAAAGAACAGGAAAAATACGAAAAAGCAGGTAAACAGGCCAATATAGTAGTTGGCAAATACGGAGAAAAACAGGCTCACCGTGTACAGGAGCACTTTGTTATCCTGCAGCAGCTTCACTTCTCCCAGCACCACCATCGGCAGCAGCGCAAAGGTATCCAGCCACATGACGTTCCACTGATACCCCAGTGCCCAGGCGCACAGGCCGTACAGCGCGCCGAACACGGCGATGGACAGGTCATTTTTATGGAACAGCTCTTTCAGAAACAGAGAGAAGAACAATCCCGCCAGCCCCAGCTTGATGGGCACCAGCAGAGAAAAATAGCCTAAAAGCCAGCTTTCCGGCAGCAGCACGCTGACAAGGTTCAGGGGCGAGGCCAGATAGTAGGCGATCAGCCCCAGATAGTCCATCCCCATGCCGACACTCCAGGTGTAGAGCAGCCCGCGGCCTTCGCGGATGGCGTTGCGGAAGGCCACGAAGAAGGGGTAATACTGGTGGTACATATCGGAATACAGCATGGAATACTTGCCGAAGGGCGCGTAGTGGCTGATGAGCATGACGAACAGCATCCCCAAACAGGGGATGGCAAAGCCCAAGGCCGCAAAATTCCATTGCGCGCGTTTCCTAAGTCTCATGAGGTTCCTCCAAAGGTGTCAGTGTTTACCACTTAGTTTACCACGTTTTCCCGCCAGGGTAAAGCGGAAGGATGTGAATTTTTCGTAACCTTCCCGTTCTTACGAGAGTAGGGCCGGGTCATAACATAAGCCCTACGAAAAAGCCCCCACCGAAATGGTGGAGGCCGCATATCTTCAGTTGTCCATGTCATCCAGATCGTCGTCATCGCCGACGTCGGTGGTCATGATCTCGCCGAAGCGCACCCGGCGCTGGATCTTCATTTCCTCCACCTGCTTGTGGATCAGTTCCTTGACGAACACCGGGTCCTTGATGTTTTTCAGAACCAGCGTAGGCATGGTCTTGTCGGAGGAAATGACCGTCACCGTGCCGACGCCGAAGATACGCTGCCACAGGCTGCGACGGGTGTCAATGTCCCGGACGCGGTACAGAAGCACTTCGTCATCTTTTATGTTCAGAAAGCCCTCGGAAACGAACAGCCGGTCCTCGGACAGCTGATAGCGGGTGAAGCTCAGGGGCAGGCCCAGATGACGCTTCCGATCCTTCCACAGACACTTGATATTGATGGACATGGTGATCCCCTCCCCGGTTTTCCTTCTATTTTATTGTAGAGTGCCGGGAAAGTCAAGCAGTTTTCGTACAGTATTGTCTTATCCGTACCGTAGGGGCCGATGCCCAGCCCGCAGTAAAGTGCACGATTACTTCAAATCTTCGGCAAATGCGAAACACCTGAAAAAGGGGCGATGTGGGCATCGCCCCTACGGATCTGCTTTAAAGAATCAGACAAATCAGCCCCGTGGCGCCCTCGTTGACGATCCTCGTCAGGGTGCCCCGGAATTTGACCCGCACCTCCTCCGGCAGCTGCACCAGCTTCGCCGTCAGTCCCTCCTGGATCATGTCGTAGACGGATTTGCCGAAAATGTTGCTCTGCCAGAGTTTCTCCGGGTCCTCTCCCGTCAGCCGCTCGATGAGGTCCCGGGACTGCTTTTCGTCGCCCACCATGGGGCTGATCTCCGTATCGATGTCCACCCGCACCATGTGGATGGAGGGCGCCCCGGCCTTCAGCTTCACCCCAAAGGCCCCGCCCTTGCGGATGACCTCCGGCTTTTCCAGCTTCATCTCCCCGGCAGCAGGCATGACTACGCCGTAGCCCGTGGCTTTGACGGAGGCCAGGGCATCGGAAATTTTGTCGTACTCCTGTTTCACCTTTGCCAGCTCCATGAGAAGGGACAATAACTGGGCCTCGCTTTCGATGGGCACCCCGGCCTTGCTGCTGAGGATCTCATAGTATAATGTCTCCGGCAGAACGATGACAACACTGACGACGCCCTGGGCCAGATCAATGGAACGCAGGGTATAGCTCTGCACCTCGGGAAGCTCCCCCAGCGGGGCGAGAGCAGACTGGGCCTGCCCCAGATTCTGGATCTGCCCCGCCTGCTGTAAAAGGGCCTGATACAGGGTCTCCTTCACCGGATGGTTCTTTTCCAGCGCGTCCAGCCACCGGGGCAGGTACACCCGCAGCTCCGTCATGGGGAAGGTGTACAGCAGAGCCATGAACATCCTGCCGATGCCCTCGGCGCTCAATAACTGGGCGTCCAGCACCATCGGCTCCACCCCGAACTGCTCCCGGATGTACCGGGCCGTATTCTGGGCCGCCTCCCCCTCCGGGTTCCGGGAGTTGATGACCACCAGGTAGGGCTTTCCCGTGCGTCGCATATCGGTGATGGCCCGGCGCTCGGCATCCACGTAGTCCTCCCGTGGGATATCGGTGATGGTGCCGTCCGTTGTCACCACAAGGCCGATGGAGCTATGGTCCTCCATGACCTTTTTCGTACCCAGCTCCGCCGCCTGAGTCATGGGAATTTCCTCGTCATACCAGGGTGTCGTCACCATCCGCGGTGCGCCCTCCTCCTCGGCCCCAACAGCCCCCGGCACCATGTAGCCCACGGAATCGATGAGCCGCACCCGCAGCCGGGTGGAGCCGTCGGGGCAGATCTCCACTGCTTCCTCGGGGACAAATTTCGGCTCCGTGGTCATGATGGTCTTTCCCGAGCCGCTCTGAGGCAGCTCATCCCGTGCCCGCTCCCGGCGGTAGGGGTCGGAGATGCCGGGGATCACCAGCTCCTCCATGATCCGCTTGACCAAGGTGGACTTGCCCGTGCGAACCGGCCCCACCACCCCAATATAGATATTGCCGCCGGTCCGGGCGGCAATGTCCGCGTAAATCTGATCCATAGCCAGCCTCCTTCTTCGGCAGGAGGAAGGCTCCTGCCATGGGTTTACCACAGGGTATGTCCAGGGAATGGGTTTTAGAACCAGAGTGGAGTATGCGGGGTGCAGGCCATTATTTCCGCAGGACAGCAAAAAGGTCACGATACCGAGCGGTACCCAATGGCCTGCCGATGAATAACCAGCCTGTGCACGCATTGTCTGCGGCGACTCGCCGCAAATTTTGTAAAAATAACATTTGACAAATGGGCAAAGAGCCTATATAATATCTAGGCATGACTATGAGAAGGGGGAAAAGTATGCTGTTAGGGCTTTCGAAAATCATTGACTGCCCCGGTGCGTCTCTTCCTTTTTCCGTCAGCGTTGATCTGAGTGATCTTTGTTACGGCGTCAGCTACCCCGTGACGGAGCCGGTCGTGGCTCAGGGCATGGTGCGCAATACCGCAGGGGTTCTCATGATGGAGGGGGAGCTTTCCACCACCATCCACGGACTTTGCGACCGCTGCGCCAGTCCCTTTGACCGGGAAGTGAGCTTCCCCATCAACGTGGTGCTGGTGACGGAGCTGGCAGACGAAGAGAACGAAGATGAATGGGTATTCCCTCTGGAGGGAGACAGCGCCGATCT